>NZ_JARRCW010000001.1:1695000-2025833 GCF_031501865.1 Pseudovibrio sp. M1P-2-3 | reverse complement strand
GTGAACACGGGAGCAACTGATCCCAGCATGGCCAGCGCAAGAGGTGTCAACCTCCGTTGTTTAATCGAAGACATACTCTATTCCTATTTTGTCGAGAGAGTTGAGGTTGTTAAAGTCGGTTTTGCGGAGGTATCGCTCGGCTCTGAAGGCTTATAGGCCCGATCGAAAAAAGCCATGGACACGGCAATACCAAGAAGAGAAAGAGTGGTTGCAAGGCTGAACAGCGGGCCGTAGCCCAAGTACTGCCCAATAGCCCCCGCACTAATGCTACCCAGCATATAAACCAGCAGATTTGCGCAACTTAAAATTGTGAAGTCCGTTCCAGCTTGACGCAAAGAGCTGGAACGCATGAAAGCGCTGTAAAGGCCAACGATTTCCATATAGCGGATGAACGTATTTGCAGCAGACAAGGCCACAAGAACAGCAAAGCCCTCATAGGCGACAAGCGCCACAGCGGCGTAGCCCGCAAAGCAAAGGGTTCTCAACCCGCCAACTGTCCAAAGGAACGTGCGTAGGCCAAACTTCTTGATGACGACCACAGCCGCTGCGGAACCACCCAGCCCCACGCATGCAGCCGATCCTCCGCTCACAACTCCGATTTGAGAAAGGGAAAACCCAAAATCCACCAAAAACGCCTGCTCTACGCCTTTAATTAACCCTTCAGGCAGGCGGAATAGCATGGCAAAGCAAAGGATAATCAGAGAGTTGCGGCTGGAAAAGAATGTGAAGATGGAGGGTTTAGCTGAGAACGCACACTCGAAGCTAGCATCCTTACGCAGTCCTGTAGCTTCCTTGGTAAAAAGAATGGGCAGTAGTGCCAGAAATGAAAGAGTGGCAGCGGACCCTAGTGCCACGCTCCACCCAAACATGTCATGCATAAACAGAGAAAGAGACCCACCCAACAGCACGCCTGCTGCCACGCTTCCCCCTTGAATAGCATTACCCAAAGGCTGCCAAACATCCGGCAGATGCTCTACAGCATAACCGTCTGTCGCGATATCCTGCGTCGCGCTGGAAAGGGCCAGCATCATTAATAGCGGAAAGAGGAGTTTTTGATCTTGCGCCGGATCCAACCCCGCCAAAATCAGAACAATCACCACAGAAATCAACTGGGCTGGAATAATCCAGCTGCGACGTTTGCCAATGCTCTTGAAATAGTAGCGATCAACGATAGGTGCCCAAAGAAATTTGAGTACCCATGGAAGCATGAGGATGGCAAGGGAACCGATGGCAACCAGACTGATTCCCTGTTCCCTGAAGATAGCCGGTAGCGCCGCCGCAACGAGATATATCGGAATTGCCTGAGCAATATATAACCCAGTCAGGACGAGGATAGTTGAATACGCAAGTGCAGGATCCTCACCCTTTGCAAGCAACCCCCGCCGATTACGAGAAAACTTCGCCAAACCAAACATACGTAAACATCCAGACAGATTAAGCAATGGCTGGCTTGAACGGTTGTGCTCTGGCTGACCTCAACGTGAGGATTTCTATAAAATATGAGTTGTTAAGTCAACTTAATGATAAAATTATGGTCAAATTGTGCAGACTAATCTGTGCAGGCCTGATTTTCAGCATGGAGAAATGAGGAAAAACCTAATCAAAAGACTAGGTAGCCCACTCCAGCCTGTGCTGTAGGCTAGTCACTACTACCTACTTTAGATTACTAGTACGAACTGTTGCCGGTTCACGGGAACGATGTGCTCAGGAACATTAATGGGTTTCAGACGCGACGACCGGGGGGAGAGTAATGCGACGTTGGAATAGCTGGGGTGATAGCAGCATAAATGTGGAATTACCCGAAAGCGCAAAGGAATTTTTAACAGAACGTCTAGGTTCATCACAGCCTTTAGCCGATGCAGGTCTTGAAGAAGTTCTGTCGAAGGTTCCCCAAAGCAGGTTACCCCTTCATCCGTTGATTGACAGCAGTGCGGAGGTGCGGCTGCACTATGGGTCCGGCCAGAGTTTTCCTAATTGGCTGGAGATGAGAAGCGGGCAGTTCCCCCATGTAACAGACGGTGTTGCTTTTCCAGAATCTAGTGAGCAAGTCGCTGAGCTTTTGCAATGGGCAAAAACCAATGATGTAATCGTGGTCCCTTATGGTGGCGGTACATCAGTTGTTGGCCATTTGGATATCGGACGACAAAGCAAACCGGTTTTAACCATTGCAATGACGCGAATGAACCTGCTGATTGATTTTGATGAAGAAAGTCTTATTGCCACATTCGGCGCGGGGGCTAACGGTCCGGAAGTAGAGGCCCAACTTGGGGCTCTTGGCTATACGCTCGGCCACTTCCCGCAGTCTTTCGAATTATCGACCTTAGGAGGATGGGTGGTAACCCGTTCCAGCGGCCAGCAGTCTTTACGCTACGGCCGTATAGAGAAAATGTTTGTTGGTGGACGCATGGAGACACTGGACGGTCCCTTGTCTCTTATCCCCTTCCCCGCGTCCTCTGCTGGTCCCGACTTCAAAGAGCTAGTGTTGGGATCTGAAGGTCGCATTGGCATCTTGACCGAGGTAAAAGTTCAAGTTCAACCCTTGCCGGAACACGAGAAATTCATCACCTATTTCCTACCGGATTGGGCAACAGCACTTTCAGCGGTCAAAACCCTTGCCCAGCGGAATGTCCCCTTATCTATGCTGCGGCTTAGCAATCCAACTGAAACAGACACTAGTCTGCGCCTAGCCGTTGAAGAGAATAAACTTTCTAAACTTAATTTCCTTTTCAGACTAAAAGGGCTTGGTGACCAGAAGACCATGCTCACAGTGGGATATACGGGTGCAGCTGATCAAATCCGGTACGCCCAGCGTCAAGTCACTTCTATTTTGAGCATGTTCAAAGCAAAGCGTGTCTTAAGCAAACTTTTCGGAAATAAGTGGGAAGAAGGGCGTTTTAAAGGTCCTTACCTGAGAGAACCTCTCTGGAAGGCAGGATACGCGGTTGACACTTTTGAGACTGCACTAAACTGGTCTAATCTTGGCGGATACTGCGAGGAGGTGGACCAAAAGATCAGCGAGGCCCTGTCGTACATCGGGGTTCGCGTTCTATCATTCTCTCACCTTTCCCATGTCTATCCTCAAGGGTCGAGTGTTTACACCACCTACGTGTTCCCGTGCGCGCCCACCTATGAAGAAACTTTGGATCGCTGGAAAGTAATCAAGGAACTCGCATCCAAAACAGTCGTAGAGCACATTGGGACGATTAGCCATCAACACGGAGTGGGGAGGGATCACGCGCCATATCTGGAAGATGAAAAAGGATCGCGCGCCCTTAACGCTCTGGATGCAATCCTAGAGCATTTTGACGATGGGCAGAGGCTCAACCCCGGTAGCCTTACTCCCTCCCTCAATAAGACATGTGAGACCGCATAACATCCACGACAGGTTTATGTCCCGGTTTAGGAGACTTGATCAGTGACCCTCCTTGAAACATCTGCTTCAAGAACAAGTATTTTGCATCAAATAGCTGCAGTTCCTCAATGGGATCTCATCGTAATTGGCGGTGGGATTACAGGAGCTGGCGTCGCGCTTGAGGCTTCACGTAATGGCCTGCAGACACTATTGATCGAGCAGCGAGACTTTAGCTGGGGCACCTCCAGTCGCTCCTCAAAAATGATACATGGCGGGCTACGCTATCTCAGTCAAGGGGAGATCAAACTCACCCGGGAGTCTGTCAGGGAACGACAACGCCTTCTGGCAGAAGCCCCCGGCCTGATTGAACCACTCAACTACCTTTTCACTTTTCGAAAAAAATCCTACCCGCCACGCTTTCTTATGGGGACTTTGATTAATATCTACGGCCTGATGGCAGGCGGGCGAAACCACAAGTATCTAAAGGCTAAGGCTACAAAGAAATTCCTGCCTCAACTGTCCGATAATAATCTTCTTGGCTCAATACAATATTCAGACGCTTTGACCGATGACTGCCGCCTAACCCTTCGAACGCTAGAAGAAGCCCGTGCACATGGCGCTGTTACGATTAACTATATGGAAGCTGAGGATCTTATATGCTCTGGAGGAAAGGTTATTGGTGTTGAGGCGCGGAATTCCATAGGTGGTAAAATCATTTCACTCCACTCAAAAGTAACAGTTAATGCAACAGGTGCATGGGCAGATAACTTGCGCACCCAAACAGGGCAGAAAGCGCAACTACGTCCATTAAGGGGTAGCCATCTTGTTGTTCCCTCTTGGCGTTTAAACGTGCATCAGACATTCGCCTATTTGCACCCTCAAGACAAGCGTGGTGTATTTGTCTATCCGTGGGAGGGCAAAACCGTAATTGGAACAACAGATCTGGATCATAAATCCGATTTAAACACCGAAGCGACAATCACAAAGGAAGAAATCAAATACCTTCTGGAAGGTGTAAATCACCACTTCCCTTCATCATGTTTGACTGAAAGCGACATATTAACCACTTGGTCAGGCGTGCGCCCAATTGTAGCGCGAGAAGGACAAGATCCAAAGAAGATAAAACCGTCCCAAGCCCGGCGAGATCACTGTGTATGGGAAGATCAGGGTCTAGTGACAGTTACAGGTGGCAAGCTGACGACCTTTCGCGCTATTGCGCAAGACGTACTTTCCTGCGCAGCCCCCTTACTTGGCATCACACCTGCGAGTCTCAATGCGGCTCCTCTTTTCCAAAACATTGGACCCGTTACTTCGAAAGAAGTCAAAAAGCTCAGCATCCGATTTGGGCCGCAAACACTTCGTCGTTTGAAGGGGTTCTATGGCCTGCACCTTAAGAGCCTCCTCAGTTCCGCCACTGATGATGATCTATCGTTCATTCCTGGTACAAAGCGCTTATGGTGCGAACTACAGTGGGAAGCTTGCCACGGTATGATCGTACACTTGGATGATCTCCTGCTTCGCCGCATGAGAATCGGGTTCATTCTTCCAAATGGAGGGCAGTTACATGCAGGCAAGTTTGAAAAAATATGCAGGCAATCTTTGGGGTGGACTAAAGAGCGGTGGACCTATGAGTGGGACCGGTATATCAACATCTGTCGAACCTCTTACTCACTACCCCAATAAGTCAACCTCGTTGCAATTGCTTCTATCAAGCCAATGGTCTCCCGCGGAAAAATCATCGAATGAAAGATACAGTACTTGTCATAGATAATGGTACCCAGAGTCTTCGTGCACTCATATTTGATTTCCAAGGTAATTTGCTCTTTAAATGCCAACTTCCCATTACTGACTACTACTCTTTAGAAGCGGGCTGGTCAGAAATAAACCCCGGCCACCTTTGGGAACTGGTGGGCACAGCCTGCAAACGACTATGGAGACAAGGGGCTGCCCCGCAAGCAGTCCGCGCAATTGCTGTCACCGCCCAGCGTGGTACCCTTATTACTCTGGGGTCGCGTGGTGAAGTCATTAGAAATTCTATTACCTGGATGGATGAGAGGCTTGAGGCTAACAATAAGCCCCTACCTTTTGCACTGCGTACTGCCTTTTTCTGTGCAGGTGTCTCCCAGTCGATCAATAAAATACGCGAAGAGGCAAAGGTAAACTGGCTTGCCCAGAATGAACCGGAATCTTGGAAGCAAACTCAAAAAGTCTTACAGGTTTCCGGCTTTTTAAACTACCGGTTAACGGGCCTCTATAAAGATTCAGTAGCATCTCAAGTGGGTTATGTTCCCTTTGACTATAAAAACAAGCGCTGGGCTAACTCTTCGCACTTCCTGTGGAAATTGTTCGATGTAAAAGCCTCCCAACTTCCAGAGCTCGTGCAGCCCGGTGAGTCCATTGGACCTCTTAATGAAGAAGCGGCCTCCCACCTTGGCCTCGCCCCTGATCTTCCTGTGATTGCTGCAGCCTCAGATAAAGCTTGTGAGGTTGTTGGTAGTGGCGCAATCGACCCAACAGTTGCCTGTATCAGCTACGGCACTCGAGCCACGATCAATATTCACTCTAAAACCTATTTTGAAATTGAACGCCCACTCCCTGCATACCCTGCAGGTGTTCCTGATATGTTCACCCCTGAAGCCTCGGTCATATTAGGGTATTGGATGGTCAATTGGTTTAAGAATGAATTCGGACATCCTGAAATTCTGCGATCTCAGGAGATGGACACACCAACAGAAGCATTCTTTGATGAACTCTTGGAAAAAACGCCGCCTGGATCCAACGGTCTTGTTCTCTACCCAAAATGGGGAAAAGACAATGGACAAAACAAGAACAACAAGGGCGCAATTATTGGATTTGGAGAATATCATACACGGGGGCATTTTTACCGTTCAATTATTGAAGGGATAGCCTACGAACTAAAGTATGGCCTAAGGAAAATCGAACGGAAAAGCCGCATGCCAGTGAAAACACTACGTGTGTCAGGAGGTGGATCTCAATCAGATGCGATCATGCAGATCACTGCTGACATATTTGGAGTTACAACAGAACGCCCACACACGTTTGAAACTGCAGGCTTAGGAGCTGCAATTTCTGCCAGTGTCGGTATTGGTGTACACAATGACTTTCCATCTGCTATGGAATGTATGACCCGACAAACTGACATTTTCACCCCGGACCCTGAGACTAAGGAACTCTATAAACAGCTTTATAACGACGTTTTTCGCAAAATACCCGGTAGGCTCGCCCCGCTAAACTCGGCCTTGCAAAGTATTTTACCCTATTAGAGGCACCTTTATTGATTGAGCGCATCTGATTTCAGGTGTTGCGACACCCGTTAGAAACACTAACATTGTACATATTTTCAAAAAATATAGATTTGCCATGGAGAGACTATGAAAATCCGAAGCGCTACAGAAAATGATATTCCCTCCATCTTAGAACTTCACAATGAATCCATAAAAACTCTCACGGCAATCTGGACAGATACTCTTGAAAACATTGAGGAAAGGATCCTATGGCTCCATAAACAACAGGAGCAGAAGTTTCCCGTTTTGATTGCTGAGGACGAAGGCGGCAAGTTCTTGGGATATGCCAGTTATGGCCCATACCGAGCAAAATCTGGATATTCCTTAACCGCTGAACATTCTGTTTATGTTTCCGAGCAGGCACGGGGGCGCGGTGCGGGGGCGTTTTTGTTAGAGGCGATTATCAAGTGCGCAAGGGAAAACGGATTTCATGTTCTCGTAGCCGCAATAGACAGTGAAAACGAGGTCTCCGTGAACCTGCACCGCAAGTTTGGCTTCAAAGTTACAGGAATTCTACCTGAGGTAGGATATAAATTTGGCCGATGGCTTGACTTGACCCTAATGACACTTACCCTCAATAGGGAGACAGCACCTCAGAAAAAAGTTAGTATTTAGCTCCTCATATAGCAAATACTATAGGGTGTCTGGTAGATAACTTGTTCCTACCAGACACCCTGTCAATAAACGCTATACAGCCAAATCAAAGCGATCCGCGTTCATAACTTTGTTCCATGTGGCGACAAAATCACGAAGGAACTTCTCATGGTTATCGTCTTGAGCGTATACTTCAGCATAGGCTCTCAAGATCGAATTGGATCCGAAGACCAGATCGGCGCTGGTTGCAGTCCACTTACCTGCTCCTGTCTTGCGATCACGTAGCTCATAGGTTCCATCTTCCAATGGGTGCCAACTGTTTGCCATATCAGTTAGGTTGACAAAAAAATCTGTTGTCAACTGGCCTTCTCGTTCAGTGAATACACCATGCTTAGACCCGCCAAAGTTGGCTCCTAGGACACGAAGTCCGCCAACAAGCACAGTCATTTCCCAAGCTGTTAAACCCAACAGTTGAGCACGATCCAACATCAACTCTTCCGGGCTGACAGAATAGTTATTTTTCTGCCAATTACGGAAACCATCCGCCAGAGGCTCCAGAACATCAAAGGAGGCTGCATCTGTCACCGCATCCGTTGCATCGCCGCGTCCAGCAGTAAATGGCACTTCCATATTAGAACCAGCTGCCTCGATTGCCCGTTCCACTCCAACATTACCAGCAAGTACGATGACATCAGCTACAGAGGCACCTGCATTCGCTGCAATTGGCTCCAAAATGCCGAGAACCTTTGCAAGCCTTTCAGGCTCATTACCCTCCCAGTCTTTTTGCGGCGCCAAACGAATGCGAGCTCCATTGGCGCCACCTCGCATATCCGATCCACGGTAGGTTCGGGCACTGTCCCATGCTGTGGTAATTAGTTCACTATCACTCAACTCGCTCGCAGCGATCTCTGCCTTTACTGCCTGAACATCGTAGGAAGTACACCCTGCAGGAATAGGGTCTTGCCACACCAAGTCTTCTTTTGGTACGTCTGGGCCGATATAGTTCGCCTTTGGCCCCATATCTCTATGGGTCAGTTTAAACCACGCACGCGCAAAAGTTTCCCTGAAGTACTCAGGATCTTTCATGAACTTCTGACAGATCTCATTATAAATAGGGTCAACCTTCATGGCCATATCCGCATCCGTCATAATCGGGTTATGACGGATGGCGGGGTCCGTTGCATCAGCAGGTTTGTCTTCTTCCTTGATCCTAATTGGTTCCCATTGCCATGCCCCAGCAGGAGACTTCGTCACCGTCCACTCATGGCCAAAGAGAGCTTCAAAATACCCCATATCAAACTTAGTGGGATCGCTAGTCCAAGCGCCTTCAATGCCAGAGGTAAAAGCTCTACTGGCTTTCCCTTGCTGATCTGGATTCGCCCATCCAAGGCCCTGATTTTCCAGAGCCGCAGCCTCAGGCTCTGATCCAATATTGTCTCCAGCAAGCGCACCATGACATTTACCAACTGTATGTCCGCCACATGTTAGAGCTGCAGTTTCTTCGTCATTCATTGCCATACGGGCAAATGTTTCACGCACCTGCCCAGCGGTCTTTTGTGGATCCGGCTGGCCGTTCACCCCTTCAGGGTTCACATAGATCAATCCCATATGTGTTGCTGCTAAGGGGTTGTCCAAAGTGGAAGGATCATCTAGATCTTCATAGCGCTCTTCACTGCGGGCCAGCCATTCTTTTTCCGACCCCCAATAAGTATCAATTTCCGGTCCCCAAATGTCCTCGCGTCCGAAGCCAAAACCAAAAGTCTTCAATCCCATAGTTTCATAGGCAATTGTACCGGCCAGAAGGATCAGATCCGCCCATGAAAGAGCATTTCCATACTTTTTCTTAGCAGGCCAAAGGAGGCGACGGGCTTTATCAAGACTGGCGTTATCAGGCCATGAGTTAAGAGGTGCAAAACGGATATTGCCCTTACCACCACCGCCTCGACCATCGGCTAGACGGTAGGAACCTGCAGAATGCCAAGACAAGCGGATCATCAATCCACCATAGTGCCCCCAATCGGCCGGCCACCAGTCCTGACTGTCAGTCAGAAGCCCCCTAACATCCGCCTTCACTGCAGCAAAATCCAGTTTCTTCACTTCTTCACGGTAATCATAAGAAGGATCCATTGGATTGGTTCGCGCACCTCGTTGATGAAGGATATCCAGATTAAGTGCCTCAGGCCACCACTTGGTGACGGGCTTATCCATAGCCGTATTCCCGCCATGTGCCACCGGACAAACTCCGGACTTACTCTCATTTTTACCGTGCATACCTACCTCCATTAGCGTTATTGACGCTGAGTTATCTCTTGGACCTACCTTAAGCAGTGTTTCCAAGAGGCGCACCCTGCAAATCCTAGAAGACTTCTAACATTTGTAATCGATCATGAAAAATTATAAGATCTTAACTCTATGATAGGATTTTATTATAATGAATATATCAATGAGACAACTTCGGTATTTTACTGCTTTGGCTAAAATGCGACACTTTGGCCGAGCAGCCGAAGTTTGCTCCATTAGTCAGCCAGCTCTTTCTCAACAAATCAAGGAGCTGGAGATGATGATCGGTGCCCCCCTTGTGGAGCGTACACCACGCAAAATATGGTTAACAAAATTAGGGAACGACTTTGCTCAGCGTGCCATGAATATTCTGCAATCAGTGGATGAACTGGAAGATCTGGTCCGAATGTCCGGTGCATTCTCCGGGACCCTAAGACTAGGTGTCATCCCAACAGTCGCACCCTACCTGCTCCCGCAGATCATTAAGGCAGTAAGCAGCCATTATCCCCTACTGGATCTCTATCCCAGGGAAGCAATTACTCAAACCCTGCTAACCGACCTTTTGGAGGCGAAACTGGACATAGCAATCGTCGCGCTCCCAATATCCATTCCATCACTTCAAGAATTTTCTCTATTCGAAGAAGACTTTTTTCTGGTTCGCAGACGAGAGCTGGCTGACCAGACATTTCCAGATCTAAACCAACTTAAGGAAATGCACCTTCTGTTGCTTGAAGAAGGGCACTGTTTCCGCGAACAAGCCCTATCGTATTGCAGTACCTCGGTCAGGGAAGGTCAACATTTAATAGAAGGTAGCTCCTTGTCAACTCTGGTGCAGATGGTCGGTGCGGGTATTGGAGTAACCATGATACCGGAAATGGCAGTACCTATGGAAACCCGATCCGCAGATGTGGTCAGTACGCGCTTTCCAGATCCGTGCCCCTCGCGCAGAGTTGGAATGATCTGGCGAAAAACAAACCCCTTCTCAGAGCAGTTTCGAGAACTTGGGGCAATCATACGTACTATTTACAAGCCTCATCACGACACTCCGTAATTTCAGCTTCCATTAAAGTAGGGAGTTAGGCAAGCAAACCGGATTGGCAGAAAACCGCCAATCCTTTTATCACAAATAACTTAAGTATACGCTTCTATCTTATTGAGGTAATTGATCTTGTATACCTTCAATATAGAAGTTCATACTAGCTAAAACATCATCACCAGCGATCTCGCCCTCTTTAAGGAAGACGGACCCGTCCTGCTTATTAAGCGGACCGGTAAATGGCTTTAATTTCCCACTACGAATGGCTTCAATAGTCTCAGATGCTTCTTTAGCTACACCTTCGGGCATGTTTGTGAAAGGTGCTATATGCACCATGTCTGCATCCATACCTCCCCATGTATCCTGCCCCTTCCAGGTTCCATCCATTACAGCTTGAACACGGCTAATATAATAAGGGCCCCAATCATCCACAATGGCAGTAAGCTGCGTGTCTGGTGCAAACTTGATCATGTCAGAAGCTTGCCCAAAGCCCTTGATTCCGCGATCTTGCGCCACTTGCAAGGGAGCTGGTGAATCTGTGTGCTGAACCATGATATCAGCACCCTGATCAATTAGGGCCTTTGCAGCGTCTGCCTCTTTACCCGGATCATACCAAGAGTTCACCCAGACAGTTTTTACTTGAAAATCCGGGTTTACAGTCCGGGCCCCGAGCATAAATGCGTTAATACCACGAACAACTTCTGGAATTGGAAATGAACCAATATAGCCTGCGACACCACTATTGGAGGTTTTGGCAGCAATTTGACCTAGAACGTAGCGGCCTTCATAGAACCGTGCACTATAACTGGCAACATTCTTTGCTTGCTTATAACCAGTTGCATGCTCAAACTTCACTTTTGGAAATTTCTTTGCAACTTTCAAGGTTGGGTTCATAAACCCGAATGACGTTGTAAAGATGAGATCGTGGCCTGAGCGGGCAAGGCGCTCAATGGCACGTTCAGCATCTGGTCCCTCTGAAACACTTTCAATATACGTTGTATCAACTTTATCACCGAAAGCCTTTTCAATGGCCTGACGGCCTTGGTCGTGCTGATATGACCAACCGTGATCACTTATAGGGCCGACGTAAATGAAGCCAACCTTCAGCGGATCAGCCAATGCTGATGCTCCGGTGGAAATTCCCAAAGCAACAGCTGCAGCTGTTGCAAAGTTCAAAATCTTGCGCATAGTGCGTCTCCCCTTTTAAAACCAGTAGCCCAAAGTACTGGGACCCTCTTAGCCACATGGGCTACAAACACAGACTAGAAGGAAATTAGCCCCTTGCTTCAAAAGTTGGAAAAAATCCATTCCCAACTTTAAAACCTTGATGTTGCCCCACATTACGAGTAAGGCAATCAATCCGCCCGACCCGACTTTATAATCAAAGGTGACCAGCACCCGCGACGACCTACCGCTTATTTTCGTAGCACTTCGTCAAAACCCTCTACAGAGAAATTCATACAAAGCAGTTGTTTGCCTGTCGCTGTACCTCACTATTTGAGATAGATCGTTTCACCTTGTAATTATATAACAGACTTTACTGGGTAGAGTACGTACACGGTAAAGCTGCTTTGAGCTATCTGTCTGGAACGAATGGTTTTGTAAGACAGGCAGGCGTATTAGTTTTAGACAAGGTCGCATTACGTGTAATCAACACCAATACTATGATTGTCGCTAGATAAGGTAGCGCAGACATCAGCTGTGAAGGAATTCCGATTCCTGCCGCTTGGGCATGGAACTGTAAAATGGAGACTGCACCAAACAAGTAAGCTCCCACAAGGACACGGTTAGGCCTCCACGAGGCAAAGACTACTAGAGCCAACGCAATCCAACCTCGCCCAGCGGTCATTCCTTCAACCCATTGTGGAGTGTAGACTAATGATAGGTACGCCCCTGCAAGGCCTGCACACCCACCACCAAACATGACAGCGAGATAACGAACCTTAATAACTGAATACCCCAAAGCATGTGCAGAGCTATGATTATCTCCAACAGCACGAACGATCAGCCCAGCTCGTGTTCTAAACAGAAAGAAATAAACCGCCAATACGAGAAAAATGGAGAGGTAAACTAAAAAGTCCTGACCAAAAATAATCGGGCCAATAAACGGTATCTCTGTCAAAACTGGAAGGTTCAAGGTTGCAAGGCGTAGCCCTGGCTCGCCGATAAAGGCTTCCCCGACCATTCCAGAAATACCTAAGCCTAATATTGTCAGGGCTAAACCAGTCGCGATCTGGTTTGCCATGAGATTTAACGTAAGGATCGCAAAAAGCACTGACATAAGAATGCCACCAACAAGGGCTGATAAAGCACCTAGAAGAGTGGATCCGGTTACATGGGTTACACCAAAAGCAAGCACAGCCCCAATAATCATCATGCCTTCTACACCCAGATTAAGCACACCTGAACGCTCTGCGACCAGCTCTCCAGTTGCAGCAAGCAGGAGTGGTGTAGACGCAGTAATTACCGTAAGAATAAATGCCTCAAGCCCGCTCATAGGACCCTCCCACGGTTTCAGTTTTCAGCTTGAGAATCCGAACTCTATAAAGAATTAATGTGTCACATGCCAAAACAAAGAACAAAAGCATGCCTTGGAAAACACGCGTCGTTTTATCTGTTAGTCCAAGGGTGACTTGAGCGCCTTCTCCGCCGATATAGGAGAGCCCAAGAAGAAGACCTGCAAATAAAATTCCGAATGGATTCAAGCGCCCAAGAAATGCGACAATAATAGCCGTAAACCCATAGCCAGGCGAAATAACAGGCGTAAGTTGCCCAACAGTTCCTGAAACCTCTGACATCCCCGCAAGACCTGCAAGAGCCCCCGAGACAAGAAAACCAAACCAGACAACGCCATTTCCAGAAAATCCAGCAAAACGTCCGGCCCTTGGGGTTTCACCCATTACCTTGATCTCAAACCCCTTCAAAGTCTTAGTAAGCATGAACCACAGTACAATAACAGCAACTATTGCAAAAACAGCACCAAAGTGTAAACGGCCATCCCCAAGAGGCCAAAGAATATGAGCCTCATCATAAAGGCGGCTCTCAGGAAAGTTGAAGCCTTCAGGATCGCGCCATGGTCCACGTACCAAAAAATCCAGAAAAAACTGAGAAACGTAAACAAGCATCAAACTTGTCAATGTTTCAAAAGCCCCAAACCGCACTTTCAAGAAAGCCGGAATTGCGGCCCAGGCCATTCCCCCTAGCATTCCCATAATAATCATCAATGGTAGCGCAAGTGGGCCAGTAAAGTCATAGAAGAGGATTGGAATAATGGATCCAGTGATGGCACCAAAAGTAAATTGCCCTTCTGCTCCAATGTTCCAATTATTGGACAAAAAGCAAACACATAGCCCAACCGCAATCAAAATCAGTGGCGCCGCTTTCACCAATAGCTCCTCAATCGACCAAGTAGAGGTCAAAGGTTCTATAAAAAAGGCATAGAGCGCATCTGCTGGGCTAACTCCCAACAAACTAAACATCACGGTTCCACAAATTACTGTAAGCAAGATTGCAATTAATGGAGATAAAACCGACATAACTTGTGAACGTTCAGGACGCTTTTCAAGTATCAGACGCATAGATCCGTCCTTCCTGTTTAGTGTTGGCTGAGGTTTTCTTCTCTCCCAAGCCTGCCATTAACATTCCAATGCGTTCTCTACTCATGTCCTGTGAAAACTCAGGGCTAGATAATTCTCCACGTGATAAGACTACAATTTTGTCAGAAACCTCATAAATTTCATCAAGGTCTTGTGAGATAACCAAAAGGGCAGAACCACTACGCGCCAAATTAATCAACTCTTGGCGAATAAGGGCGGCAGCTCCCGCATCAACACCCCATGTCGGCTGGTTTACAACCAAAATCTTGGGAGACCTATCCAGCTCACGCCCAACAACGAATTTTTGCAAGTTCCCACCTGACAACGAGCGAGCTTCTGGGTCATCATGCGACATTCGCACATCATACTTCTCTTTAAGCTGTTTCTCCATCTCACCAGCAGCGTGGCGGTTCACTATACCGCTCGTCACAAACTGTTTATCTGTAGCATACCGCGTTAAAAGTACGTTTTCGGAGAGCTTTAAACTCGGAACTGTCCCATGTCCAAGCCGCTCCTCAGCCACGAATGCAGCTCCGAGGCGACGTCTTTCATTAATACCCTTAGAACCAACATCCGCTCCAAACATTTTCACGGAAGATGGTATACTTGACAGCAGTTCACCTGAGATAACGTCAAACAGCTCACTTTGGCCATTCGCAGCAATCCCCGCCACTCCAATAATTTCTCCGGAACGAATGTCCAAATCGATATTTTTTAGCGAGACACCAAAGGCATCACCAGCAGTGACACTTAGATTGTTGAGGGAGAGAAACACATCGCCAACATCATACTTCCCATCAGATTTTATTGTGTGGATATCCTCTCCAACCATCATTCGAGCAAGTGTCGAAGGGGTCTCTTTAGTAGGATCACACTCGGAAACAACTTCACCATGACGCATAATAGTCGCGTGATGGCATATGCGCTTCACTTCCTCCAATCGGTGAGAGATATATAATATTGCGCACCCCTCTTCTGCCAGCCGAACAAGAGTGTTAAAGAGCTCATCCGCTTCTTGAGGGGTAAGAACTGAAGTCGGTTCATCCATAATGAGAAGCTTCGGCTCTTGCAGAAGGCATCGGACAATCTCCACTCGTTGTCGAACTCCCACAGGCAAATCAACAACTAGTGCAGACGGATCCAAAGGAAGTCCATATCTATTGGAGACTTCCACAATACGCTTGGAAAGCGAGTTTAGGTTTTCTGCTTTTGGCAGTGCCAAGGCAATGTTCTCAGCTACATTCAGTGCTTCAAACAATGAGAAATGTTGAAAGACCATCCCTATGCCAAGCTTTCGTGCAGCAGCTGGATTTTTAATGGTAACACTTTTTTGTTTCCAGCTGATATTTCCGGAACTCGGCTCCAAGGCCCCGTACAAAATTTTTACTAAAGTAGATTTTCCTGCACCGTTCTCACCTAAAAGGGCATGAATTTCTCCTTCACGAAGAGTAAGGTCTACTTCCTTATTAGCAAGAATATCACCGAAGCGTTTGCTAATGCCCGCCACCCGTATAAGTTCGGGGCGTGCTTCTGGTCTGTTTAGATCATGCACTTTATCATCCACGCCACATACTCTCCTCAAAACGCTTATGTACCCTGTCTTTCATCAAGCTATTTTCATCCCGACGAAAGCTTTTTTCTCAAGAGATATTTCCACTTAGCAAGCAATAGAGATCGCCACGCATTGAAAGCCAAAATGTAGGAAGATTCCTTACCATTGATACCGTGAACACCGGTGAGACAAGTCAGATTTTGAGCTATAAGGCGTTTTACTATGCGAATTTCCTTGGGCCTAACTCCATTAAGTCCAACATACATCAACTTAGTTTTTCGTTGAGCGGCCCCAACCATCCGGTGGTCCAATGCATGGTCAAGCATCATGACAATTACGAAATCATCTTTCTGAGTATTTGCACAGCGTGTTCAATTCCATTTAGATGATTTAAAAGTGTATTGGAAGCGATGACCTAGAAAAAATAGCATTACAACTATCTACCTATGGAATAAACATTGGATGGTCTGCCCAAAAAAGCAACAATTAATGCGTGGGCAAATCTATACCAATGGAAGCACCATTCAATAGCTCGAGAAGAATTGCTTATTTTAAAATAATTACTTTGAAAAGTGTCTTCACTGCGCAAAATTCATGCAAATACACCCAGTTTGCACATAAAACTACCACTGTTAATAACAAGGCACCCCTCACGTACATTTTAGGGAATAAGTACAGTACTGCCCGTTGTTCGCCGAGCCTCAAGTTCCCGGTGAGCTAAAGAAGCGTCAGCAAGTGGGTAACGATGATTTACAGAGACTTTCAGTACCCCTTTGGAAATCAAAGTAAATAAGTCACTAGCGACTTCCAAAAGGTCTTTGCGTTCAGCAATATAGTCGAAAAGCCTAGGGCGAGTTACAAAAAGTGAACCACGCTGCGCCAACATACTTGTATTAAAGTCAGGCAAAGGGCCGGATGATTGACCAAAGCTCACAAACATTCCCAAAGGCCTTAATGAATCCAGTGACCCATGAAAGGTGTCTTTTCCAACTCCATCATAAACGACGTGGCACCCTTTGCCACCTGTTATTTCCTTGACCCGGGAAACCCAGTCTTCACCCCTATAATTAATTACATGATGATAATTGTGTGAGTGAGCGATTTCCACTTTCTCAGGAGATCCAACTGTACCGATTACCGTTGCTCCTAAGTGATCTGCCCACGGGCCAATGAATTGTCCCACACCACCAGCCGCAGCATGGTACAATATAAAACTCTTATTGGAGACGGCATAGGTCTTTCGTAATAAAATGCCCGCAGTCATACCCTTTAACATAACGCAAGCAGCTTGTTCCTCACTCACTCCATCTGGAAGCTTGACCAGATTATCAGTACTAATTGTACGTACTTGAGTGTAGGAGCCTAGCGCCCCAGCATAAGCAACACGGTCCCCTACTTGAAAGTTTTTAACGCCTTCGCCAAGTTCCTCAACTATTCCAGCCCCCTCGTTACCGGGAATGAACGGCAGACCGTTCGGCGATTGATACAAACCACTACGAAAATATGTATCAATAAAGTTAAGTCCAATAGCCTTATGACGCAGAACAACCTCACCTCGCGCGGGTTTGGGAGGCGTATAACCTTTATAGCTCAGTACTTCCGGACCACCAAAACCACTAATTAGAATCGCATTACTCATAGATTCTCCAATCGTTTCACGAATTGGCTGAATACGCTCAGTGCTACTACTCTAACACTGAGGATAACGGAAACTACCCGCGATGTTCTATCTTATTTTAACCATCTATCTAACAATTGCTGCACTGCACCAGCTATAAACAGATAGATACTGGTTACAATAATGAAAATGGTGACAAAAGTCGGCACTAGAAAATCTACCGACAACGTATAAGCAAGAGATATGCACCATATAGCAAGAATACCCAAAGTGAGGGACCGCCAGCGGACTGTTCGTACGGGATGCACGAAATGTACAGGTAAAAAGGTAAGAGCCGTACACAACGCAACCATAAATAAAATCCAAACAGGACTACTTTGCAGCGCAATAAGAACCACAATGACCATATTCCACACACCTGGAAAGCCGCTAAAGCCCCCATTTGCGGTCTTCATATTATTATCGGCGAAGTAAATTGCTCCGGAAAAAACAATAACCACTCCACAAATAATGCTCCACAATGGAGAAAGCAAACCACTTTGATACAATGCAAACGCTGGCAAGAAGACATAGGTGGCATAATCAATTACCAAATCGAGAATAACGCCATCCCATCTTGGTAGCTTATCTTTTACATTGTACTTTCTAGCCAAAGGGCCATCCAGCCCATCGACAATCAAAGCCACCCAAAGCCAAAATAGCATCAGTGGCAGATTTTTTTCAGCCCCAGCTATTAGTGCGAGCAAGGCAAGAGGGGCACCCAATGCAGTCAAAATATGAATCAGGAAAAGCGGAGAGGGCTTCTTCAGTAGCAAAAATATAGTCCTTTAAGCTTGCAGGTATGCAACACTCAGCGGAAAAGTCTTACCCAAAGCATATCAAGCAAGGAAAATTCCGTAGGCGAAAAGTAAATGTTTGCACATCCCCATAAAATGAGTGCGCCCCCAATACAATAGGTAAACCAAATTGAATTTGTTTTTTTTTCAAAGGCCATCATTAAGCCGAGAACTGCAATCCAGAGGATATTCATCACTCCCACGGCAAACATAAGCACCATTAAGGCCCAACAGCACCCTAGACAATACACACCCTGCTCGATACCAAAACGTAATGCTCCAATCACCCCAGCCTCAACATGATCAGCTTTCGTAACTTTTGGCAGGCGGCATCGCGCAAGACAGGCGAGCTTCCACGGGGTGAACTGATAGATACCGGTAAAAATAGTAATAGTAACAGCAAAGCTACCAATTGTAGGCGCCATCATTTCGTTGAGAGTACCGAATTTATGCAGTGCTAACTGTAATGCTGTGACAAAGAATGAAAACATGGCCCAAACAAGCACATAGCCCAAGGCAACAATAAGAACACCTTGCCCGGGCTGTATACTCAGATAACGTTTGAGCATTGGTGTGGAGCTTGGTAGCATCATCGCCAGAACCATCATAATCCACATCATAAAAATCAGTGCGAAATCGCCAAATGTAATGCCATCCAGCGCAGGCATCCCAAATGCGTCACCTGCAAACGGTAAACACAAGGAGGCCAGCTGTGCCCGCACAATTGGGTCAAGGCCAGAGAACATGTTAAACTTGTTGAATACTTCCATGCCAGGGCCCATCGTCCCCATGTCCATACGCGGCACCATATCAACAACCATAAAGCCAAGGTAAAGCCACCCAAGCCCCACAGCAAAGCTTAGAAGTGTCACCGGTAGACCAGTATCCCAAAACCACTGGCGTCGATTGCTTACCTTAGACATATTGTTCCAAACTTTCTATAGAACACCCTGCGCAGCTATTTATCCAATTTAGTTGGGAGAAACAATGGTATTTCATCTTTGCTCGGGAATAGAAGCCTTGCAGTTTAGCTCAGCTTACGTTTCTTTCAGCCCATCAGAAGGTAAAGAGTCAGCCCAAAAACTTTAAGCTGTTGGAAAAACTATGATCGAATTTGAAAGCGCAGTAATCGGAACTGGCCCCGCAGGGATGTTTGCAGCCCTATCGCTCGCCTCCCAAGGAATTAGGACAGCTCTTGTCGGTCCTTTACCCAACTGGAATGATACGCGAACTACAGCGTTAATGGCGTCATCTGTAACTTTCATGCGCAATATTGGAATTTGGAACCAACTTGAAAGTGCTTTTACACCTCTAAAAAAAATGCGCCTAGTTGACGTCACAGAGCGCTTAATTCGAGCTCCGGAGGCACTATTCGACGCTCTCGAGCTCGGTCTCGACAGTTTCGGTTATAATATAAAAAACAATGAGTTAAATCGATTACTTTGGAAAGTAATTCAGGAAAATGACTTTATCACCTACTTTGATGGAACTGCTACTCAGGTCACTTCGAATACTGAAAGAGCGCACATTATCCTCAGCTGTGAGCAAGAAATAACCACCCAGTTTATTATTGGCGCGGATGGCCGAGGCTCAAAAACTCGGGAAGCCGCAGGTATTAATGTAAAGAGCTGGAAGTACTCGCAGGCTGCAGTGGTGCTCAATCTTGATCACTCTTTGCCTCACAACTACACATCAACAGAGTTTCATCAACGAACCGGACCATTTACTCTTGTCCCGCTGCCCGGAAATCAATCTTCCCTCGTGTGTGTGGTTACTCCTTCGCAAGCTCAGGAAATAAAAGCCCTAAGCACGCTGGAACTAGGCTTTGAGTTGGAAAAGAGAGCTCACTCGCTACTCGGTGCATTTAAAATTGTAAGTGATCTGCAAGTTTACCCATTGTCTGGCTTCCGAGCGTTACGGTTGTCAGGAAATCGGTCCATTCTAATAGGGGAAGCTGCTCACGCCTTCCCTCCTATTGGGGCTCAGGGACTTAATTTATCCATACGCGACATTGCAGTAGCAACCGACCTCGCTTTTCAAGCCAAAAAACACTCTCAAGCCCTTGGAAATAACTCCATGCTTGCAGCTTTTGAAAGAAGCCGCTCTGCAGACATCATCACACGGACTAACGCAGTTGATTTATTGAACAGATCACTCTTGAGTGATGCCCTACCTATACAGGCAATCAGAACCTTGGGGTTACTGAGCGCCGTAAAAATCCCCATGGTTCGAAAAGTTTTAATGCGTGAAGGAATTGCGCCAACCTGGAACTTACCCCGCCTGATGCAAGATACATTTCACTCTCAATAAGTGACATGTAAGCTCAGAGGGGGTACTTCATCCCCCTCAGTTTACCATCTTACACATATTTAGATCCAGTTGAGAAATGTTGCTTATGCCCCACTTTCACTACAAAGTGTTGGGTGGCAATTATATTTTTCCGGCCACTTCCTGCACTACTCTTCTTTTCCATTGTGAACTATACATAGGGCATTATTGCGTTTCTCATTTCGCTTAGCTAAATCCAAGAACATATACACACCCTCCAACTTTGAGGAATTATCATGCTAGGAATACAGTTTCTATGCAAACGAACTGGAAGAAGGATTAACTACAGTTGAGAGCCAACTCGACAAAAAAGCTTTTGCGGAGATTGGAATGGGTTGGGCTTATCCTGATGAGCGGCATTCTACACCTCATGCCTTTAGATTTGGCATCAGGTTTTATGGGTAAACTTTGGGAGATTGTTGCCCCTAGAACAAAACGACAAATACGAGCAAAAGCCAACCTCCTTGCCGCCTATCCAGAAATAAATGGTGATGACGCTGACAAAATCATGAAAGGGGTATGGAACAATTTGGGGCGTGTAGCTGCAGAGACCGTCCTGCTTGATCGGTTCATATCTGACAAGGAGCGCGTCACACTTATTAATCCAGAGATAATAACGCACGCCTGTCAAGGCGGAAACGCCGTCTTTGTTACCATGCACAGTGGCAACTGGGAGCTCGTTGGTTTACGAGCAGGAGACCTTGGAATTGAACTAGCTGGTGTATACCAAGCACTTTCCAACCCTCTTTCTGAAGCATTCCTTATGAAACAACGAGTAAACTTCTATCGGAAAGGCCTATTTAGTAAGGGCCATGACACAGCACGCAAACTAATTGCAGTATTACGCAGCGGAGGCTCACCCTGCTTTGTAGCTGATGTACGCGACAAACGCGGCGTGAAAGTTCAGTTTTTTAATCAAACGGCAAAGGCAACGCACATACCTGCTTTACTCGCTAGAAACTCAAACAGGCCCCTCATAGCAATCCGCTCCATCAGAACAAAGGGATCCCACTTTGAAATTGAGGCAGTGCGGATACCTTACCCCGTCACAAAGGACAAGAAAGCAGATTCCATCGTTGCTACTCAGGCAATACATGATCAATTTGAGGACTGGATACGAGAGAAACCTACACAATGGATGTGGATTCTCAAGAAATGGGCCTAAAAAGTAGTCTTTAAAATTGTGAAATATCAGTCACTTACAAACGAATATTAGTCTACAACTTTAAATTTACGTATAAACTAGTTCCTTGGGTGGATTTAGGGTTGTGCAAAAAGCATTATACTCAAGCGTGACAATGACCCATTTGGTCACTTGAAATTTTGGGAGATAGTTTCAAATGAAGACCTACCGTAGCTTCTACCAGCCCCTGGCTATTGGCGCACCCGCACCATTCCGTGAACCGCCTGTAGCTCTTGAGCGAATGATACACTTTGTACCTCCGCATTTAGAAAAAATCAGAGCAAAAATACCACAACTAATTAATCAGGTTGATGTGATCCTCGGTAATTTAGAAGACGCAATCCCTGCGGACCAAAAAGAAGCTGCACGGCAGGGCTTTATTGAAATGGCCAAGGCAAATGATTTTGGTTCAACCAAACTGTGGACCCGCATTAACTCCCTTGAAAGCCCTTGGGTTTTGGATGACCTTACTGAAATTGTAACTCAATGTGGCAACAAACTTGACGTAATCATGTTGCCCAAAGTCAATGGACCATGGGATATTCACTTTCTAGATCAACTCCTTGCACAACTGGAAGCAAAATCGGGAATCAAAAAGCCCATCTTGATCCACGCAATTTTAGAAACTGCAGAAGGGGTAAATAATATCGAAGCTATTGCAGCCAGTAGCCCACGAATGCATGGAATGAGCCTTGGACCTGCAGATCTAGCGGCATCCCGTGGGATGAAAACAACACGAGTTGGAGGAGGTCATCCCGAATATAAAGTGCTGGCAGATTCTGCAATTAATAGCCAACGCACTGGGTATCAGCAGGACCTATGGCATTACACAATCGGGAAAATGGTTGATGCTTGCATGGCTCATGGTATTAAAGCTTTCTATGGCCCGTTTGGAGACTTTAGTGATCCCGAAGCATGTGAAGTTCAATTCAGGAATGCTTTCCTTATGGGTTGTGTTGGCACTTGGTCTCTCCACCCTAGCCAAGTAGCAATTGCCAAGCGGGTCTTTTCTCCCGACGTAGAAGAGACAAAGTTTGCCCGCAAGATACTGGAGGCAATGCCCGATGGAACAGGCGCTGTTATGATTGACGGCAAAATGCAAGACGATGCCACGTGGAAACAAGCCAAAGTCATATGTGATCTCGCAGACTTAGTATGCGAAAAAGATCCAGAGTTGGCACAGGCCTATCAAGGATAATAAAACTACTTGTTTGCACATAAGCTATCCTTGCCCTATACACTTCGCTAATACCACGCACTCCCCATGGGAGGGTGTTGGAATTCCTCGGATTGTGAGAGTATTATGGAGAAAATTAGGTCTGCCAAATTTCACATTGGTCAGGTGGTCAAGCACCGACTCTACCCTTTTAGAGGTGTGATATTCGACGTGGACCCCACTTTTGACAATACAGAAGAGTGGTGGGAAGCAATTCCGGAGGATGTACGTCCCTCAAAAGATCAACCTTTTTATCATCTTTTAGCTGAGAACGAGGAAACCGAGTACATTGCCTATGTGTCTGAGCAAAATTTGGAGCAGGACGAAAGCGGAGAACCGCTTCGAAACCCGCAATTAGAAGAATTGTTTGATGAAACGGAAAACGGTGAATTAATTCCAAGAGATGTAGATATTCACTAAACTATAGCTCCAAAAAAGAAAGCCGCCCCGAACACTGGAGCGGCTTTTTTATTTCAACTATTACAGCAACTGCTAGTTGGAGGTTTCACTAGCTTTACGTTGTTGCTCAATAAGGCGTTGGCGTGCAGCTTCTGCTCTTTTTTGCAATTCACTTTGTAAACGCTCTTGCTTTGCCCGCAACTCTTCCGGCTTAATAGGTTCTCCGTCATAAACTCGAGTAAAGCCACTCAAAGTCAGGTCAAACGGACGAATCTTACCCTGCTGATTATAAGTAGAAATTACCAGCTTACCACCACGCTTCATATTACCAATGAATTTATCATCGATAACCATTTCCGCGAAACAGGCGTTAGGGTAGCAGATAGA
The DNA here is from genome assembly GCF_031501865.1 of Pseudovibrio sp. M1P-2-3. NCBI lineage: Bacteria > Pseudomonadati > Pseudomonadota > Alphaproteobacteria > Hyphomicrobiales > Stappiaceae > Flexibacterium > Flexibacterium corallicola. The sequence continues at coordinate 2,002,151 of NZ_JARRCW010000001.1, read as the reverse complement.
GTATTTTGCTGCTGTTTTATTTGCACCGTCGATCTGCACACCCAACCCTGGCTGCAACAACATTCCAGGGGGGACTGCCATACGAAGTCTTTTACGGGCCTCACCCGAAACTTCAGTAACGACAGCCTGTGCTAAAAACTGACCTGTATCAGTACGGAGTTCCTGACTAATAAAGCAGAACTCTTTTTTGGTTTTTGGATCAGTATTACAGACCTTAACCCATGCATCCTCGGGCTGAGTTTGAGCAGAAACTGAACCAGAAATACCAAGCCCAGCCACTGCAGCAATAGCTCCGCCCATGAGCATGCGCTTAACAATTTTGGCCATTCCAAATTCCTTTAGTTGTGTGCTCCCAATAAAACCCGAATGAGCACTACCTGAAAACTTACTGTGCAATTTGGGAGTGAGATGCTCTTTCTACCAAGACCACGTTTAATAGCACCTGACTATATAAATTACATGGCTAGACCAAATCAACCCGAAGCAGTTGCCCCTTGTTTAAACAGGAATGAGGCAAAATTCTAGCTACAGAATACCGTGAAGTGCCCGCTTTTCCCAAACCTCATGCCCTAGAATTTTATTCAAAACCGATTATGAATAGAGATATTCAGTGTGAGTTGGAGGTTTTATGCCTATTTTGTACGGTGTTCGCCGAGAATCTATATATCAATATTTTCTATTAAAAACTGTTTTCTTAAAGTTGTTGATCTTTTCCTTTTTTTTGTTTTTTTGCTCTATATCTCATGCCGAAGAACGTATCGCTTGGTCTCACGCAATAGCAATGCATGGTCAACCAGCCCTACCCGCGGACTTTCCTCACTTACCTTACGCTAATCCCAATGCGCCCAAAGGTGGGCAAATGAAGGTTGGTGTTCAAGGTACCTTCGACAGTTTAAACCAATTTATACTCAAAGGAGCATGGACCACAGCTAGAGGAATGAAAGAGCGCCAAATGGGAAGCAATATTTTTGAAAGCTTGCTCATGCGCTCTAGCAATGAGGCTTTCAGCCTTTATGCTCATATTGCAGAATCTGTCCGCATGCCCGATACAAGAAACTGGATTGAGTTTAGACTTAACCAAGCCGCCCAATTTTCCAATAAGACACCAATTACAGTTGAAGATATTATTTTTTCCCTCCAGCTTTTGCGGGACAAAGGAAGGCCACCGTATTCTGGCTGGTATAAGCAAATTACAAAATTTGAACAGACGGGTGAACGTTCAGTCAAACTACATTTCAAAGATGGAAATAATCGAGAACTACCATTGCTTATTTCATTGGCCCCAATTTTTTCAAAAGCAGCCACTAATGTGGAAACCTTTGATCAGTCTACTCTAACCCCTCCCCTTGGGTCCGGCCCTTACACTGTTTCCGAAGTTCAGCCTGGGAGGCGCATTGTTTACAAACGCAACCCAAACTATTGGGGCAAAAATCTACCTGTCAAAATTGGTTTTGATAATTTTGATGAAATTATCATTGACTATTACCGTGACAGTAATGCTTTACACGAAGCTTTCAAAAAAGGCGACGTGTATGCCATGCAATTTGAGAGTCCAAACTTTTGGGTGAATGGATTTAATTTCCCAGCTTTTCAAGAGGGACGGGTTTTTAAGGAAGTTTTCGAGAAAAAAACACCTGCCAACATGGATGGCATTGCCTTCAATACCAGACTAGATAAGTTCAATGATAAAAACGTACGGCGAGCCCTTAGCCTACTTCTTGACTTTAAATTCATCAACCGAACTCTATTCAATGGAGTGTATGCTCGTACAGCCGGATACTGGGACAATTCAGAGCTATCCTCAATCGGTAGACCTGCAAGTAAACGGGAGAGAGCTTTATTAGTACCCTACTCCAGCCAAATTCCAGAAAACATATTAAATGGCACATGGTTTCCAACTGAAACGGATGGAAGTGGCCATGACCGAAAAGTGCTCCACGAAGCAATAAACCTTCTCAGGAAAGCCGGATACACCCTTAAAAATAGACAAATGGTTGATGCCAAGGACGGCACGCCGTTAGAATTCGAATTACTGGTGCGCAAAAAAGAAGAAGAGCGCGTGGCACTTTCACTACAACGCATTATGGAGCGCATTGGAATTAGCATGGTGATACGAACAGTAGATGCCTCTCAATTTGAACAAAGACGAGCCAATTTCGAGTTTGAGATGCTCTTTAATCGTTGGTGGTCATCCTTGTCTCCTGGAGCCGAACAGTACTCTCGCTGGTCATCATCAGCAGCAAAAACAAAAGGTTCACGCAATATTGTTGGCGCATCGGATCCAGCAATAGACGAGTTAACCAGCAAAATAGTCGCGGCACGTACCAAGCAGGAATTTATTGACTCTGTTCGCGCCTTCGATCGAGTGCTTATTTCCGGCTTTTATGCGATCCCCTTGTACCATAATCCAGCGGAGTGGGTAGGTAGATGGCAAAACGTCTCTCACCCAGAGTACACACCTATTTATGGGTATCAATATGATAATTGGTGGGCGAAAAACTAAACGCTCTTACAGAGCGCCCACTGCAAACTACAGCGTACCTTTGAAAAGTAGACACAGTCTTCCGAAGGTACGCGTATACAACAAGTTAAAGCAAAAGGTGGACTAATTGTTTTATGAAACTATAAAGTTCCGCGTTGTTCTTTATCTGGTGATGCACTCAAAGGCGTTTGTACTTGGAGTTGTTCGACAAAGCTGTAAGCCTGTATTGAATAGCCCCGTTTGAATGGTCCGCTTTGAAAGTTAGTGCATGGCTGGTCTTTGGTCCATCGGAATAATGACTTCCGGAACCGGCGGGCGGTAACCCAGAGCACAATGCAGTCGTTTGGTATTGTAGGGCACCTCTAAAAATTCCAATTCTGCTTTTTTGTTGTATAGTCAATGACTTGAAATGAATAGTTTGAGGGTTCATGGGGCAGCTTGGATTTTTTGATATTGCCACTCGCTATAAGGATCTCGACGCAAGCAATGATCCGCTGGTAAAGATCGATACACTCGTTCCATGAGAGAGTTTTTGCGCTCGGCTTGAAAGCATCTGGCGTCAGCGCTCAGAAGGTCGCAAGTCCAAAGCGGGGCGCAAACCCTGGGATGCGGTCTTAATGTTCAAGGCGATCATCTTGTGTGCCCTGTATAACCTGTCGGATGATCTGGCTGAATATCAGCTGCGTGATCGCTTGTCATTCATCCGCTTTTAGGGGTGGGACTAGAGGATCGTGTTCCCGACGCCAAAACCATTTGGATGTACCGGGAGCAGCTGGCTCAGGCGGGTGCCATCAAGGCGTTGTTCGATGATTTTGACAGCTACTTGAAAGGGCCAGGTTATCTGGCCATGTGAGCTTCCCCCAATGAAGTGGTCCACGTTTACGATTAGGAAAACGGAGGATTTGATATGGGAATCAAGAGACCAAAGCCAGAAGAGATTGTCGTTAAGTTGCGGCAGGTTGAAGTCCTGATGGGACAAGGGATGTCGCGCGTAGATGCGATCCGCCAGATGGGTGTTACCGAGCAAACTTATTACCGTTGGAAGAAGAAGTACGGTGGGATGGGTACAGAACAACTCAAGGAACTGAAGCGACGTGTCCGTCCGGTTTGCCCGACCTAACAGTTTTGAACCGCATAAATTATAGTCCACATGAGTTAACCATGCAGGACAGAATGAATGAAGTTCAATACTAAAGTTCCTTGGAGTACCAAGGACAAACGGGCGATCTGTCAGGAGGCAATGTCTGCCAAGGAGTCTGTGGCTCAGGTTGCCCGCCGCCATGGGTTGAACAAAGGACGTCTCTATAATTGGCTAAAGGATGAGCGTTACAATCCTTCTGAGAGAGACCATAATGCAGAACCAACGGGGCAGCCCTTTATTCCTGTCAGTGTTGAGGAGCTTCCGGACTCGACATCGACGCTCTGCGATCCTACGCCGCCAGAAACCGGTTCCGAGCCTGCATTGGTGATGGAAATCCGCATGACATCAGGTCATGAGGTTCGGCTTTCAGGCAGTTTGAGCCTTCCGCAAGTTACCACTTTGCTTCAGGAGCTGGCTGTATGATTCCGGTTCCCAGCAACACCAAGGTATGGCTTGCCGCAGGCATAACCGACATGCGCTGTGGCTTTAACTCGTTAGCGGCGAAAGCGGAAACCGTTTTGCAAGAAGATCCCTTCAGCGGTCACTTGTTTGTGTTTCGCGGACGGCGTGGCGATTTACTCAAGTTGATTTGGTGGGATACGCAAGGCGCTTGTCTTTTCTCCAAAAGGTTGGAACGTGGTCATTTTGTCTGGCCTGCCGCAAACCAAGGTAAAGTCAGCCTCTCCCCGGCACAGCTGACGCTGCTACTGGAAGGGATTGACTGGCGCCTGCCCCGGAAAACATGGCGGCCGCTCACCAGTGGCTAACTGTTTAGAATTCCTTGGAATTCATAGTAGAAACCGCGTTTTAAGGCGCGGTTTCAGGGCCAATATGGTAAAAGCATTACATGCTTGTGAACCTTCAAAATCTCCCGGATAGCGCTGCTGAACTCAAAGGCCTTGTCACGCTTTTGGGAGAAGAGGTAAAGGCGCTGACTTTGAAGGTTGCGCAGCTGCAGCAGCAACTGCATGGCGCCAATCGCCACCGGTTTGGCACCCGTTCGGAAAATCTTGAGCAACTGTTGCTCTCCTTGGGAAAGCAGGACGTTGTTGGGGCCAGTGACACAGTGGCCGACACAAGCCCAAACGGAAAACCTTGCCCAAAAGCCTGCCGCGGAGCACGGAAGTTCTGGAGGTGGGGGATGCGTGCACTGCGTGTGGTGGTGCACTCAAAACCGTGGGAGAAGATGTTACCGAGGAGCTGGATTATATCCCCGGCCGGTTTGTGGTGCGGCAGTTTGTACGTCCTCGTAAAGCCTGTGCGTGTTGTGAGACATTTGCTCAAGCATCTCTCCCCCCGCGTCCGATTGAACGCGGACGGCCTGGTCCCGGACTTCTGGCACATGTTCTTGTCAGCAAATTTTGCGATCACCTTCCCTTATATCGTCAATCTCAGATATATGCGCGTGAGGGGCTGGACCTTAGCCGCTCCACACTGGCAGGTTGGGTTGGGAAATCCACCGCTTTGCTTAAGCCGCTGGCGGACGCCATTGCCAAGCATGTGCGTCAGGGACAGGCCTTGTTTGCCGATGATACCCCGGTCAAGCTACAGGCCCCGGGGAACAAGAAAACCAAAACCGCCAGAGTGTGGGCGTATGTGCGTGATGAAAGACCATGGACAGGGCCCGCCCCGCCGGCAGCTGACTACCGGTTCACTCTAGATCGGAAAGGCGAACACCCGGAAACGCATTTGAAAGACTATGAAGGATTTGTCCATGCCGATGGTTATGCAGGCTTTAATGCTCTGTTTGCAGCGCAGATGACACAGGAGATGGCCTGTATGGCCCACATCCGCCGCAAATTCGTCGAGATTTATCAGGCCACAGGTTCGGCCATCGCTCAAGAAGTGATCTTGCGGATTGCCAAGCTTTATGCAATCGAAAAGACGGTGCGCGGCCAACCAGCGGAGGTGCGCCAGAGTGCCCGACAACGGGAGGCAAAACCCATTTTAGAAAGTTTGGAAAGCTGGCTGCACGCGCAGTTACCAAAGATCTCGGGTAAGTCACCGCTGGCCAAAGCCATGCGCTATGCTTTGACCCGTCTCCCTAAGGTCAAACCCTATCTTGATCATGGTTTTGTGGAGCTGGACAATAACAGCTGTGAGCGGGCGATCAAGCCTGTGGCTCTTGGCCGACGCAACTGGACCTTTGCCGGATCGCAAAAGGGGGGAGAGGCGATGGCCATCGCTTACACCCTCATTGAAACTGCAAAACTCAACGGCGTGGATCCACAGGCGTGGCTGAGCTGGGTGCTGGAGCGTATTGCGGGTCACAAAATCAATCGCATCAACGAGTTGCTGCCGTGGAACTATACTCCGCAAAGCGGAGTATAGTGGGCCTAGTTTCTAGAGAAAGGTCGGGTTTACCAACCGCTCACAAACCAGCTTCATAAGGGTGAAGATAGAACGCATAAACCCCTGCGTTTGACGCAGGGCAAGACCAAAAACAGAGCGTGCCCTCAAACAGGTTTCTATGGCCAGATCTGAGAATGTGCTAGGTCGGCCGCGGCGCTTGACAGCTGGAGCCAACCAGCTGTTTGCAACGCTGGCATCAACCCAAATGGCAATATCCCCACGACGACGCAAGCTCTCATTATAGTGGGCCCAGTTGGTGACTTTGAGTTGGGCTTTGCTAAACTTGTGACGCCGATCATTTAAGTGTTTAAAGGGCATAAATATCGCTTCGATCAAAGAAAGTTTGACAAACCTATAGTCACCTTACTGAATATTGCAACAACGCCCAAAAAAATAGAGCAGGTGCGTTACATTGATCGGATCCACTCTTCATAGCTTCTGTCTAAAGCACCCTCAATGTTTATGTTTTTTTGTTCGATGTCGGCGTAAGAGTTTCTAGCATCACTGGGAGTGATTCCGAACTGACGCTTGAAGGCTTTACAAAAGCCTGCTTCGGTTTTGTAACCGACTTCATTTGCTATGTCGTAGATTTTTTGCCGTATATTACGAGGATCACTTAGAAGCTTTGCCGCATGGTCTAACCGTCTTTTACGAATAAAGCTCTCTACCCCTCCACAATCTTCAAGGAAGCGATAAAGGGTAGCCCTAGACATACCCATTTGTCCTGAAACCAAGAGTGTACTGAGATTGTGGTTGCTAAGGTTTCTATCAATCAGATCTGTTAGTCTATGCTTGAACGTACTCTTAAGTGCGGTCAGTTGCGCGGGATTATCCCAATTTAGCGTTGAATTGATACATGCTGAGACCAAGGAAAGGGTTGCAGGTAACAGCAGCTGGGCTTCTGATACACTTAAATCTGTCCTTAGACGGTCTAGAGTTAAGACATGATCATAAAGAGCTAGTGTCAAAGAGCTATCCGGATAAAATATCTTCATGTGATAATTGTGGGAAATGTCAATATATTGTGAGAGTAGAAGTTTTGGAATTATCAAGACAATTGTTTCAGCGTGCGTGGTAATTGATGTTACTTCCTGAGATAAGTCAAAGACCAGTATTCCTCTTCTTGGCAGAACTAAGTAATCACCTTTTTTCTGCCATGTATGTTCCCCGGTGACGTAAAACTGGAACATCAGATGATCCAGTCCGTCTGTAGCTGCCTTTAACTTTGTTCGCACCCATGTTTGACCAGGGCACCGTGTTCGAGCAAAGAGCATGCAGTTAAACCACGTTGAGCTGATGCAGGCATTGAACCCATCTTCTTTAAAGGCTTGAGGGGTAGCCGTTTCAAAAATACATGAAATACTAGTTTGCCAGATGTCGTATTGCTCGCTTTTGGCGACAACAGATGTATTAAAGGTTGAGTGTGTGAGTTTTCTGTCCCGAGGCACAACTTCGTGATCAATTAATATAGACACGACCGAAACTCCCTAGCTACGCCCATTGCAGTCTTAGTAAGTCCATAGATCAGCGTGTTAACTGTGCAGTGATTGAGAGTTATTTTGCAAGATCAAATTGAGGAATAATATTTTGAGATACTGAGACAATAATTTGAGACGTGTGATTATCTCATTTCGCAATCATTAGATATAAAATAGACCTATACAGGCTGCGGGACCGTGCGGCGCCCGTTGCAAACCAGCACAAGAATTAACAGGAGCATAGTATTGGCATGTCTGGTTTACTGAATTTGCTGCGTGTTGGCGATGACATGAGATCCCTCATTCCGATCCGAAACCGGGGCGACAGGCCGGACGGGAGAGGTCGTAGTATATGGCGGATCAACAAAAAGCTCTTCCATGGGTCGTATCAGTACTTAGACTGGCGCGAGAATGTCATCACCTACACGGACATCAATCCGAGTTTAAAAAATACCATTTCGGGAGAGTTTACCGGGTGCTGGTTTTGTGAATTCACCACCGGAGGGCAGCGCTGCATCGCGCATCTAGGGACGTCATCCGATGATATACCCGGGGCTTTGCTGGTGAAAGCCGCCTGGAACCAACAGGTAAACAACAACAATTTCCAAAATGTGCGGGGCATCAATCCGTCAAGGTATTTACTTGAACATCATCGCGGGTCTTATAAAAGCAACCCGAGAGTTTACTGTGGCTTTGGGCAGAACCAAGTCCACTTTATTCTCGTTGGCAGAAATAGCCACATAATCGAAAAAATTATCAAAAAAAAATTTACAAACATAACCTCAAATACATACTATAAAACCCAAGGTATTATTTACCACAGGTAATACCAATCCTCATACATTATGACCCATGGGCCCATTTTCGCATGCCGATTGAGGTTATTCTCTCTGGTTGGTTGATAAGTTTATTCCATGCTTCACAACACTGACTTGTAGAAACGCTAACCGGAACTAAGGCTGCTGGTTTAGGGTCATCAACGGTAGGTTTTGGGGAAGGGTTGTAACGTTGGTCCATAAGCCAATTATATAGACGCCCCTTGTTAAGCCCGTTCTGCGGGCAATATGGGTGACAGATTCAGGAGACGACAAAGCCTCCTCACAAACGGTGCGCTTATCCATCGCTCCAATACGTCTTGTTTCTCTTGCTTATGAGTCCAGTCCCGCATAATTAGATCAGGCAGAACTTGAACCACGAATTACAACAGCGTTAGGTCGGTCAGGCCGCGCGCTTACGAAGCGACTGCAGAAAGAAAATGAGCGGTTACGCCGTGCGGTCTCTGATCTGACATTGGACAAGCTGATCCTTAGGGAGGCTGCAAAGGGAAACTTCTAAGCCCCGCTCGTCGCCGGGCCTGCATCAATCATGTTCGCACTCAGATAAAGGTATCCGAACGGCGTGTTTGTCGTGTTCTTGGTCAGCATCGCTCCACACAGCGTCGCTTCCCCAAAGGGCGAGCGGATGAAAGCCAGCTGGTCGCGGATATGATTGAACTGGCCCGTCAATATGGTCGCTACGGCTATCGCCGGATTGCTGCTTTGCTTCGAGAAGCGGGTTGGCAAGTGAACGACAAACGTGTCGAGCGCCTTTGGAGACGAGAGGGGCTGAAAGTTCCCATGAAGCAACCGAAAAAGGGGCGGCTCTGGCTCAATGATGGGTCTTGCACACGTCTCCGGCCACAGTATCGCAATCACGTGTGGTCCTATGACTTTGTCCACCATCGAACCGAAGATGGCAGGGCATTCAGAACGTTGAATATTTTGGATGAGTATACGCGTGAATGCCTTGCTATTCGGGTGAAGCGAAAGCTGAACTCGAACGAGGTCATCGATGTGCTGACGGATCTGTTCATTGTGCGCGGGCCACCTGCCTATATTCGTTCAGATAACGGCCCTGAGTTCGTTGCTGAGGCGGTTCAAAAGTGGATCAAAGCCGTCGGAGCCCAAACAGCCTACATTGAGCCAGGCTCGCCATGGGAAAACGGATATTGCGAGAGTTTCAATGGGCGAATGCGTGATGAATTATTGAACGGAGAAATCTTCTACTCCCTACGTGAAGCCCAAATAATCATAGAAAACTGGAGGAAACACTACAATACCAAACGACCGCATAGTGCTCTGGGTTACCGCCCGCCGGTTCCGGAAGTCATTATTCCGATGGACCAAAGACCAACCATACACTAACTTTCAAAGCGGACCAATCAAACGGGGCTGCTCAATATAAAAAGCACAAGCTGCTTTAACTTTAGTTAGCAACACTGGAGCAGTGAAACATCCTACTTTGCTCCACTGAGTAAGTTACGTTCCTAATCCAGTCGTGCGTACCATTACCATTATTCTATTGGAAAGTTGATCTAGGCCTTTTTTCGTACGCAGAACAGCGACAGGGCCATATCCTTCCACATTGGCCACGAAATCCTCGTCCCGGCAAACAGCCAAAGCGATTGATAAAACTGTACCTGACCATGCTTCCTGATTTTTGCGCATTATTTCTTGGTCTGTACCGGTAAAGCGACCAATTAGGTCCAGTAGTTCAAGCTCAAAAACAGCCTCCCCACGTCGGCTTGTAGACTCTTCTAAAAGAGAGAGGTAAGAATTATATATATCTACTGATACGATACCTTGCGTATTGTTTCTTGATAGCCATTTGCTTGAAACCGTTAGGATAGTATCAATCAACCGTTGCCTTCTTCCTGCCCGCAACGCCGAATATAGATGGCTGAGAATAGTTCTGGAGCTGAGTTGTCCAACAAAAACGTCAGTAGCACCCGCATTATATAAGGCTCTAGCTTCTGCTGGAGTGTCAGCTTGAGCTAAAATAGGAATATTTAAGTAACGAGGATCAGACCGTATGCTAATGAGCTCATCCACAGACTCCCAAATAGGCTTATCTAAAATAACAGCATCGAAGTGATATTGGGTGAGATAGCATTCCACAAGTCGTGGCGTATGTGCCTTAACTACTTCCAGTTTAAGCATTCTTTGTTTATTCAGGTCTACAAAACTGCGGCCTGAACCAGAAATGAGCAATCGTTGAAGCTTAGAAGTAAAAAACGCTCTCCTGTAGTCAGGAAGCGAGCCAAAGAGCCTTCTACGGACACGCGCTTCCTCTGATCTGTTGGTAAGGCGTTTTAAACCCGCAATACGTGGGATCAGAACATCTGGCGAAACTGCATCGGACATTGCTGCGGTCGGCCTTAATTCAAGAGGAACAGGAGCGTTCCCAGAAGTAATCACTAGTAAAGGCACCTCGCCCTGCACTATTTGTCGAAATTTTTTTATAGAACTCGACATCTTCTGCAAATCAAAGTGATTAAGCTCCAAGATGGGCAAAACTATGCAAACAGGTAGTGTACTAGTATACCATAATTCATCTTGTAGTTGGTCAAAATTCTCTATGATTGTAAGGCGGTCAGATATTTCCACTAGCGGTGAAAGCATATCATATATCTGCCCTCTTGAAGGAGCAACTAGAAGAATTTTTCCGGAAGTTCTGTTTATTTTTGCTTCAGCGTTCATCATAGGAATGTGTGTCATTGATACGGCTCACGAACCGTGACAGCTCAAAATTTCCCTTAGAAAATAGCGGGGCTCTATATGTAGATCGACATATTACAACAACCGATATGGATATTTTAAAAAATAAATATCCATACATTTGCACTCATTTTCCCGGCTTGGAATAGAACACTGTAATACACCTACCGCACCGAATTAAAAAACCACAAAAACCTCTGAACTAGAAGTTTATATAATATATTTAAAAAGTAAACAACAAAAAAATCCATTAAATACTTGTTGTTTTCATCAAGCAACTTAATGCGCTACTTAAAATATCATTATAAATTCGAAGGTCATTATGGTCAGGATCCATTACGTTAATTTAAGTACTTTGAGTGTCTATCATTATTTATAAGCTGCAGTCATAGGTGACTTATTCCTCTTATCTGAAGCTTCTATGGCTCCAATCTCGCCTTGCTTTCCCCGCTCTCGCGGTCAGGCAAAAGTAGATGACAGACGCGTTCTATCGGGTATAGTTTTTGTGCTCAAAAATGACCTGCACTGGCGGGATGCTCCCAGCGAGTACGGCCCTATACAACCCTTTACAATCGTTTTGTACGCTCGAACTCGATGGGGATCTATGAAAAAAACTTTGCCGAACTTGCCGCAATGGGCTGTGAGTTTAGAGTATCCGTCTTGATCTGAGCCTCCCCCAAAGAAGTGGTTCACGTTTATGATTGGGAAAACGGAGGACTCGATATGGGAATCAAGAGACCAAAGCCAGAAGAGATTGTCGTTAAATTGTGGCAGGTTGAAGTTCTGACGGGACAAGGGATGTCGCACGTAGATGCGATCGGCCAGATAGGTGTTCCTGAACAAACCTATTACCGTTGGAGGAAGAAGTACGGTGGCATGGGTACAGAACAACTCAAGGAACTGAAGCGGTTGCAGAAAGAAAATGAGCGGTTACGCCGTGCAGTCTCGGATCTGACACTGGATAAGCTGATCTTGAAGGAGGCTGCAAAGGGAAACTTCTAAGCCCCGCTCGTCGCCGGGTCTGCATCAATCATGTTCGCACTCAAATAAAGGTATCCGAACGGCGCGTATGCCGCGCTCTTGGCCAGCATCGCTCCACACAGCGTCGCTTCCCCAAAGGGCGAGCGGATGAAGATCAGCTGGTTGCAGATATGATTGAGCTGGCACGCCAATATGGCCGTTACGGTTACCGTCGCATTGCCGCTTTGCTCCGAGAGGCTGGATGGCAAGTGAACGATAAACGTGTTGAACGTCTGTGGCGACGAGAGGGGTTGAAGGTTCGCATGAAGCAACCGAAACAGGGGCGGCTCTGGCTCAATGATGGGTCTTGCATACGTCTCCGGCCACAGTATCGCAATCACGTGTGGTCCTATGACTTTGTCCATCATCGAACTGATGATGGCAGGGCATTGAGAACGTTGAATATTTTGGATGAGTATACGCGTGAATGCCTTGCTATTCGGGTGAAGCGAAAGCTGACTGCGAGCGAAGTCATCGATGCGCTGACGGACCTGTTTATCCTGCGCGACATACCTGCCTATATGGTAGTGTCAAATATCTTTCGCACTTTTTGCTTTCAAGCAACGGCTCCGGTTTGATCCTCGATGTTTTCGAAGAGTGGCTTCATGTTCATGTATCGTTTTGTGGCCCATGTGGATCCTGCGATGTGTCTTAATCTGGCGGCCGCCAGATTAAGACAGGACTTTCCGTCTGGAAACGCCCCAACCACACGGGTTCTGCGTCGAATCTCCCGCATGATACGCTCCAACGGATTATTGGTCCTGATCTTGCGCCAGTGGCTGTCAGGGAAGGCATAAAAACTCAGCGTCTCCCCGATATGGGTTTCGATCAGTTCTGCCGCTTTGGTCATCTTGCGTGCTCGCAAAGCAGCGATAACAGCCTCGGTTTTTTGTTGTGCTGCCGCACGACTTTCCTGCGCATGGATCGCCTTGAGCATATGGCTTACCTCCCGAACTCTGGTAGAGGGTAGTTAAGAAAATACATTACGGTAGCGAGAAGGAGCTGAAAACGATCCAGTGAATCGTTTTCCCTTGGAGCGAACCATACAACGCTGCCAGCGGGCCTCAGGAAGGTACTCCTCAATGCTTTCAATCAATCCACGACAGGCATCAGAAATGATTAATTGAACGCCGGAAAGACCACGATCTATCAAATGGCGTAGAAATGACGACCAGCCGGACTTGTCTTCCTTGGCCCCTTCAACGATCCCAACAATCTCGCGGTATCCTTCTGTGTTAACCGCAGAAGCCACCAGCAATGAAACATTGCGAACCTCCCCAGCCCAGGTGCGCTTCATTACAATGCCGTCCAAATACAGATAGGGATGATCCCCCTCGATGGGGCGCTGGCACCATTGTTCGATCTTGGCGTAGATCTTCTTATTGAGATTGGAAACTGTACCTGGTGAGACTCGCGTCCCCCACAGGGCCTCGGTTATGTCTTCCACACGGCGCACCGAAACACCCGCCAGATACATCTCGATAAGCGCTTCCTCAACCGAGCTTTCCCGGCGCTGGTAACGCTCGATGATCGCCGTCTCAAAGGCTTGCTTACGCAGCTTTGGCATCTTCAGCTTAACCGGACCAGCCTTGGTGCGCAGGGAACGCTCATAACTACCAGCACGCGTATCCTGACGCCCTTCAGAGCGTTCATCGCGTCCAGCCCCACACAATCGGTCGGCTTCGGCATCCAGCATCGCATTCAAGGCCTCTTCAACCGTGCCGCGTACCATCTCGCCAAGATGATCCTTGATCCGGGCCTCATCAATGCGGATGACGTTGTTCAATTCCTTCTGCTTATCGGTCTCGTCCATAATCTGATCCCCTCATCCAGTGTGAGTGGAACCGAACTCAACAGCAAATGTGATGGAGTGGATGCCCCACCCGGCGGCATCGCAATGTGCCATATTTACGATTGAAGCAATCGAAGATTGGGAAGGGACATCCATGGCAGAGGTTAGCATTATAGGTTTAGATTTGGCAAAGCACAGTTTTCAAGCTCATGGTGCGGCACCAGACGGCAAGGTTTTATTTCGACGGAAATTGTCACGCGGGCAGATGTTACCGTTCTTTGCCAAACAAGAACCTTGTGTTGTGGCAATGGAAGCTTGCGCTACTGCCCATAGTTGGGGGCGAGAAATTCGCGCTCTGGGGCATGATGTTAAATTGATTCCCCCAATCTATGTGAAACCATTTGTAAAACGTCAAAAAAACGATGCAGCTGACGCGGAAGCCATTGCGGAAGCAGCGTCGCGCCCCACAATGCGTACGGTTCCGATAAAATCAAAGGATCAGCAAAGTCGCGCCGTGTTATTCCGTAGCCGCGATCTTTTTGTACGTCAACGTACTCAGTTGATCAACGCCTTGAGAGCTCATTTGGCTGAGTTTGGCTGCCTCGCACCAAGAAAGGCGATACACGTTAAGAAACTGGCTGAGGCTTTGAATGCTCCGAACAGTGACCTGCCTCCTGTGGTGCTTCAACTCGGTCAGATCTACCTGGAGCAAATTGCACTGCTCACAAACCGGATCCAGTCCCTGGAAAAGCAGCTTCGAATAGAAGCGAACCAGGACAAGGCTGCGCAAAGATTGCAAACCATGCCCGGAATAGGGCCGATAACGGCCATGGCGGTTACAGCATTTGCCCCATCAATGAGCACGTTCCGCCGAGGGCGGGACTTTGCCGCATGGCTGGGGCTTGTGCCAAAACAATATTCAACAGGGGGAAGGCAGATCTTGGGCCGAACCTCGAAAATGGGCCAGCGCGATATCCGAAGGCTTTTGATCATCGGAGCTATGGCACTCATTGGTGCTGCCCGGCGGACGGGGAGGCCAGAAAGCTTATGGCTTGGAAGAATGCTTGAAAGAAAACCAAGTATGGTGGTGGCTATCGCGCTTGCAAACAAAATGGCTCGTAGATTGTGGGCTATGTTGGTCAAAGATGAAGACTACCGAAACCTGTCCCCGGCTAAATAGGTGCTTCAGGACAGGTCCGTCGGGATGTGAGGAGGGCTTTGAGCAGTAAGGGTAAACGATCGACTAGATCCGACTTGGCATAACCAGTCTTTCGCACCG
This sequence comes from Pseudovibrio sp. M1P-2-3, assembly GCF_031501865.1. Lineage (NCBI taxonomy): Bacteria > Pseudomonadati > Pseudomonadota > Alphaproteobacteria > Hyphomicrobiales > Stappiaceae > Flexibacterium > Flexibacterium corallicola. The sequence goes on along the minus strand of NZ_JARRCW010000001.1, from coordinate 1,987,071 downwards.
GGCAAAAAGCCCGCAAATGTGTATTGGAGCCAAGTTGCGTATCTCCATACCGGCCCGCGGCAAATGCAGCGCCGCACAACGAGGCCTGACAGATGACCGCAACCGATCACATGCCAAAATTGCTCGAAAAACAACTTGCAAAACACGGGGCATCCACAGATGCGAAAAATATTGTACGTTATCTCTGGGTCTGCCACTTGCCAATAGGTGCAGCGGCAAGTAGCCGTTTACCTCAATAGCAGCGCCCGCGCAGCGGCGTCCTATTGGTCTTAATATTTGACTCGTCAATGAATACCCGTCGTGCGGGCTGGCGTTGCATTAAGGGTTGGTGGTGCTGGCGTCATTCAGATCTAATGGCTTTGACATTGCTACGTTCTTTCTCCTATTCCAGTAGCGTTTTTTTATAGCTGAACCCAGCAGTACACAGCAGTTTGGACGGATTAGACGGGCTGGCAGATACGCTATGAGCAGTGATGAGCCATTTCGCCAGATTGGCCATGGTGATATCTGGCTGTACTTTCACCTTCGCAATCAAGGCGGTACGGAGCGGTGCAAATTTGCCTGCCCCCTTGGTCGCCGTTGTTTTGCGGGCGCAGGTGACCCCGTCGCCTTATAGGGGGCCACCACTCTCACCGCAGTTGACGGCGCAACTCCAAACTGTGCAGCGCCCGCCCAGCACGACTTTCCAGCTTCAAATCCTTTAACCAACCGCTCGCGCAAAATCTAATCCAAGTGCTTTTCCGATGACCCACCTCCTGTATCATAGGGAAACATTAGATGGACCATTACGAAAGTGACTGTTTCAGGCTTTAAGCCGAGGTTCGAGGTTATGGTTTCGCACTATGTAAACAGGTCTCTTAGTGCTTAACATTCTAGCTTATCAGGTACTCTTGTATTTGGTAATAATTCAGTACTTTAACTCTAGGAGTGAATGAATGCCCTCTTCGGTAATAGAACACCATGATTGGTCCAAGTGGGCAGTCGAGCGAATTATGGCGGACTATAATCGGTCTGCAGATACGCATCTTTTCCAAGTGGACCTACCAATCCTTAAGGGCATAGATGTGTATTTGAAGGATGAATCAACACATCCTACTGGTAGCCTCAAACACCGTTTGGCTCGCTCATTGTTTCTCTATGGGATTTGTAATGGTTGGATTAAGAAGGGGAAGCCGATTATAGAAGCCTCGTCGGGCTCAACGGCTGTATCTGAAGCTTATTTCTCCCGTTTAATTGGTCTTGAGTTTATAGCAGTGATGCCAGCTTCAACATCACAAATAAAGATCGACGCGATTGAGTTTTATGGCGGAATTTGTCATCTCGTAAATGATCCTACCGCAATTTCAAAGGTTTCCAATGAACTGGCAAAAGAGCGTGGTGGGCACTTTATAGATCAGTTCACCTTTGCAGAAAGGGCGACTGATTGGCGAGGCAACAACAATATTGCAGAAAGTATCTACCAACAAATGGAACAGGAGCCCTTTCCTATTCCTACTTGGATTGTAATGAGTGCTGGGACAGGTGGTACCTCAGCGACTATTGGAAGATATATCAGATACAATCGATCAAATACAAAACTTTGTGTCGTTGATCCGGAAAATTCTGTTTTCTATGATTGTTATTGTAAGCAGACACGTGAATTTGAAATCTCACATGGATCCAGAATAGAGGGTATTGGCCGTCCTCGCTGCGAGAAATCCTTCTTACCTTCTGTAATTGATCAGATGATGCGCATTCCAGATGCTGCGTCGATAGCTGCAATGCGTATTCTTGAGAAAATTTTGGGTAGAAGACCGGGAGGATCAACAGGAACCAATTTCTACGGTGTTTGCCTACTATCCCACCAAATGCTCTTGGACAATACGAAGGGATCTATCGTTTCTATCATGTGTGACGGTGGTGAAAGGTACAGCCACACTTATTACAATGATGACTGGTTGGTTTCACAGAATATTGATATAACTCCCTATATGGAACAGTTGGAAGAGTACTTGACAAGTGGAGTATGGCATCCAATCAAGTTGGGACTCCGTTGACACCACAGTAGTAACTCTCTTACTTGCGAAAGGTGGGGGGATAATCCCCCACCTTTGGTTCGTTCGATTCTGCGCGGTGTATCCCCTTTTTATGCAGGCTTGCCACAGTTCGGTGGGCCATCAAATGGGCTGCATCAATCATAAGAGTTTAGAGTGCGTTCGTAAGCGATGGGATGGACACCCCCTTTCAGGCTTTACTGTGCCAAAGTGGTGTCAGACCACTTGTATAGGAGGCGTCCATGAAAGAACTTTACATAGTAGGACTTGATCTGGCTAAGAATGTTTTTCAGGCACATGGTGCCGACAAGAGTGGAAAACCGATTTTCAGCAAAAAACTCTCCAGAGCAAAACTGTTGCCATTTTTAGAAAGCTTGCCCCCGACTGTTGTGGCTATGGAAGCTTGTGCGACCGCTCATTACTGGGCGCGGGAAATTAACCGCCTCGGCCATGAGGCAAAACTGGTTCCTCCCGTCTATGTGAAACCGTTTGTCAAACGGCAGAAAAATGATGCAGTAGATGCTGAGGCCATTGCGGAGGCAGCCTCCCGCGCAACCATGCGCTTTGTTGCCGTCAAAAGCAGTGAACAGCAGGGAGGCTGTATGGCTTTCAAAACCCGGGATCTGTTTGTGCGCCAGCGAACGCAAACGATTAATGCCTTGCGGGCGCATCTGGCAGAGCATGGTCTGCTTGCAGCAAAAGGGATTGTTCATCTCAAGGCATTGCGAGAACTGCTCCAAACAAAGGGGCAGGACCTGCCAGAAACGGTTGTGAGCTATAGTCATATGCTTCTCGATCAGATTGTGAGCCTGCAGGAGAAAATTGATGAGCTCCTGAAGGCTATCAACCGAACAACCGAAAAGGAGGAAGTTGCGACACGTTTGATGGCAGTTCCTGGTATCGGCCCGATCACCGCATCTGCCATTCTGGCGTTTGCGCCGCCGCCTGAAACCTTCACAAAGGGAAGAGATTTTTCTGCCTGGCTCGGTCTAACTCCCAAACAGTTTTCCAGTGGAGGTAAGGAGCGGTTGGGACGCACCTCCAAGATGGGACAAAGAGATATTCGGCGCCTTCTGATTACCGGGGCAATGGCAGTGGTCCGGTGGGCCAAGCTGCGCGGTGCCCGTGAGGGGGCATGGTTGCAACGGATGTTGGACCGTAAACCTTCTATGCTGGTGGCTGTCGCCCTTGCCAACAAGATGGCCCGTATTGTCTGGGCTTTATTGCAAACAAAAGAATCTTATCGGGAGGCTGCTATCGGCTGAAGATGGCAATGCTCCCTGATAAGCTATGTGAGCAGGACCGAAGAAGCTAAGGAAAATGGTCATTGAGACAGAACCGGAAAACCACTGCCGGACGGAGCACATTTAAAGTGCGCGTAAGCGAATTGGACCGGTTCGACGGATCTCCATAGGGGCCCGCGACGGAGTAAGGTCGCAAATAGAGGCCGAATATACGTCAGTGCCTGACCTCACCTTCCAAAGTTTCATAAATCACTGCTTGCATATCGGGGGTGTCCATATACGTCCGGCCTGACCCACCTAACGCCTTTGAGGTGGCAGTAACGGCAGGTCAGTTTGGTCGATGATTTTCCGTTCCAACTGTGATGGTCTTATTTGATGTTTCTTTTTCTACCGATGTTATGACTGTTCCGCTGGGGAGGTTGCGATGATTGGCTTCAGATAGTGCTGATGTATCCAGGCTATCGCACATAGCGTGAGACCAAGCCCGATGAAGGATGAGGCACGAGCTAGTCCATCCAAGCCAGACATATCCATCAAAAAAACTTTGCCGCAGGTGATCGCGATTAAAACGAGACCAGTTTGGGCCAAACGCAGGTGCTTTCGAAGAACCGCCGTCATAATGGCCACGGCAGAAGCCACAAGTAATGCGATGGTGTAGGAATACAATTCAGGCAATAAAATACCGGATTGAGTGAGTACATCGCCGTGCCAGAACCTCCGGATTTCAAGTCCCACATAAAGCGCAAGCAAAACGGCCGCACCTCCATAGGCGGCCAACTGTAAGCGTGCCGCAAGTGTTGCATGCGATATGAGGGGCCGTCCGCAGTGGATGAGCAACAGAACAAACCCTGCCGGAACAAGGTAGGCTAGTGCCAGGCTATCTAGAAGATACGGACCTTGCACCTTACCGCCATATAACGGATTCACCACGAACACTAAGGCCAGAGCCAGAACACTGGCCACACCAATATACGCCAAAGCGACACATCTACGGAACATCCGGAAAGAGGTTACGACTTTGAGGCGTTGGATCTGCACAACAGACAAAATGAATACGGGAAGTGCATAGAAGGCAATGGCCAGATGGTTAGACAATAGACCTTGTTGGCCAGTCATCCAGCGGCCGAGAAGCACCATCACATAAACGCTCAATACCGCCCAAAAGGAGGTTTCAAAACTGACAGCCTGACTGGAGCTCTGTGAGGTATTCGCCCGGTACCAACCGAGACTCAGAAGAACTAATGATCCCATGAAGAGCAAATGAACCGAGCTGGTGGCGGCGTCCAACGCCCCTGAAACCCCAGGGTCAATCAAGGCTCTTCCCAGATATATCGACAAAAACAACAAAAACAGCTTTGACGCTTGAACCACATTGATTTTCTTGGAGATTTCAGGAATTGCCACGGCAAGAGCTGCGAAGGCCAGTGTCAAACTGACCTCCTTCAAGCTTAGATACACTATTGCCCCCAATACCAGATAACTTGAGGTCGCTGCAAGCTCCACGCCGCGCTGAAACGAGGGGGTCATGGCTCGGAACCGACTTCCCATAACGGCCAAGACAGCGATCGCACCAAAGCAGAGCAAAACCCAATACTGCACGAGCAAGGGACTGATCTGCATCCATTGCCATAGGGCAGAAACAGCAATCAAAGGTGTGAGTGCCGCAGCTGTATACCAGCAGTGCGGGCGCGTCGATCGTGCCGCGCGCCAAAAACTTCCATGCACGCCAATGAGTGCCAAGACTGCGGTCAACGCCATAAACGCCCAAAAATTTTGTCCGTCAAAATTGCCGGCCGTTTGGAACGTCATAATGAGAACAAACGCCGCCACAAACACCGGCGCCAACAAATCCAGCCGCTGTGCTTGAGGAAGAGCGTAAATGGCAAGACCTGTCAACGCAACCAAACCAACACCATTATGAACGGCCAGAGAGGACATCGGCGGCAAACTCTCCAGTACCATCATGGCAACCGCAAGACCTGCCGCCGCATATATCAATAAAACGGGATAGTTTTTCGAAACGATCCAGAAATCAGGATCTGTAAATAGTGTTGATTGACGCGTTGTTGGCTTCACTCCCAGACCAATCTGGGCGGCCGTAAGGATGAGAATGCTTGCACACGCATATGGTAAAATATGCATCTGCGGCAGGAGACCGTGCAAAATCCAAACCCACCAAAAGCTCGATACAACGGCCAGTGCCGAAAGCCATATCCACTTTTGCACCCGCTCAATTGTCAAGGCGGCCAGCAACACCAGAAGGACATAAGGATACATTATCGCGGAAGGCGCGGAGCTTTCGACGAACACTGGCGTAAAATAGGCCCCGAGGACACCGACGGTTGCCACAACTGGCCCAAAGCGTAATCCAAGTCCTATGGCCAGCCATGACACGCCAGCAAATCCGGCGAACGCGGCCAACGGACCGATCAGCTCATACAACCAATAGGCGCCCATTACCACAGCGTAAAGCGTCGCGATCCCTGCGCCGGCCAGAGCGACGGGCACTTCAAACCAACTGGCAAGACCGGCAGTTTGTTGATAAAAATACTCTGCACTTACAAGAAGGCAAAGACCGAAAATAACACCAAAAATGATGCGCGTGAACGGTGAAAGCAAGCCGTTTTCTATGCCATATTGAACGATAAAAACGCCGCCTAGAGACAGAGACGTTGCCGCGAGCCAGACGAGCCAGTTTTGTCGCAAATTTCCAACTACGTGATTGTAAAACCGTGTTAGGAGCGGCGGAACAGGCGCGCGCTCGGGAGCAGACTTGGATTGTGGTGTCTGTGCGAATGCGGCGGCGGAGACGTTGATTTTGGCAGAGGTTGAACCGGTGTATGGGTCAGTTTGTACTGCCAAACTTATGTGTTCGGCGGTTCTTGATGCAGGCTCGCGCAAAGGTGTCTCATTTCGGGCGCCGGCTTTACGAAGAGCTTCAATTTTTTTCTCATACTCGCTCAAAGTCCGTTGAAGCAGAGCAAGCCTGCGTTCCGTTTTTGAAACGCGCACCAAAGCAATCCAAGCTAAAACTGGACCCATGACAATCATAAGGCTTGCAAACACACTTAGCGCGATAAAAACGGACATCCAACACCTAAATTAGCAACTTTGAAACGTGTATTGGTTATGAAGCACGTGAGCGTGCGGTATTCCCGACCTTTTTATAGAAACAGATCACACGAAACTCAACTATGTTGGGTATAGTTCCATGGCAACAGTTCATTAATACGGTTGATCAATTGGATAGGTAAATATATCATAAATTTGATGAGATAACTATTTACAATAAAGACGGTACCCGCACCCTTATATTTCCAAAATTCTAGGATACTGTCGTATGATACTGAAAAACCATACACCTGAAATTTTAAAACAGTACCAATCTGGCGTTGTTGCACAAATCTATCTCAGCTTACAGTTTGCCCTTACCCGTTGACATTCAGGTCGCATTATATGTTTAGTCCCGCGAGCAGATGGAATCGGTTTAACATTGACTTCATCATTTCGGGAGGACTTATGGGACAGGTATTACACGGCAGCGCCACGACCACTCACGCGGTTCGATCAGCCATACAAAAATCGGATGCAACCATCAAAGAGTTGAGCCGGCGTTATAACATCAATCCCAAAACAGTGATGAAGTGGAAACATCGCAATAGCGTGGAAGATCAACCTATGGGGCGGAAGAATCCCCGCTCCACAGTCCTGAGCGTGGCAGAAGAAGCGGCGTGTGTCGCTTTTCGCAAGCACTCTTTATTGCCACTCGATGACTGCCTTTACGCCCTGCAGGAAACGATCCCGCGTCTGACCCGCTCGTCCCTGCATCGCTTATTCCAGCGCCATGGGATTTCGCGCCTGCCACCACCGGATATGAAAGCGAACAAGAAACGCTTCAAAGCCTATCCAATTGGTTACTTTCATCTTGATATTGCTGAGGTTCGTACGCAAGAAGGCAAGCTCTATTTGTTCGTTGCCATTGACCGAACCTCAAAATTCGCCTTTGTCAAACTCTTTGAAAAAGCCACCAGAAGGATTGCCAGTACCTTTCTGCGGGCCCTTATTGAAGCGGTTCCCTACAAGATCCATACCGTGCTGACCGATAACGGCACCCAGTTCACTGACCCCAAAGGGTACAGCTGGAACGCCAGTGAGGTTCAACATTTGCTCACAACAGGCCAGTTGTTTCGTGCTCATGCATTTGTTCTGGCTTGTGCCCAAAATGACATTGACCACCGGCTTACCAAACCAGCCCATCCGTGGACAAATGGCCAGGTCGAGCGCATGAACAGAACCCTTAAAGAAGCAACCGTTCGGCGCTACTATTACCGCACACACAACGAACTAAGAGCCCATCTGGACACATTTATTCAGGCCTATAACTTCGCCAAACGCCTCAAGGCTCTCAAAGGACAAACACCCTTCGACTATATTACCAGACAATGGACACAAGAGTCGGACAGATTTATAAAACAACCACACCATCTGCTCGCGGGACTAAACAATTATAGTCTTGAGCCTTTATACTGAAACATATCCAGCTGCCTTGAAGTAATTCCAACACTCTTGGGGTGTGAACAGATCGCATATGTCACCCAGAGCCTTTATCAAGGTCTCAAAGGTTCTGGCTTTCATTCTGCGTAGGTGTGCTTTGAGCTTGGAAAACGCCATTTCGATAGGATTGAGATCAGGAGAATAGGGCGGCAGAAAAAGGAACCAACACCCGCTTTGTCTGAGGGCCCTTGCGGCTTCTGGAACTTTGTGTGTGGACAGGTTATCCAGAATGACCACCGTTTTAGGGTGCAAGCATGGAGCCAGTTGTGTCGTGATATAAGTGGTGAATGCCTTGCCATTCATGGCCCCGTCCAGAACCCAGGGCGCAATGAGTCCCTCGTGGGTCAAACCGGCGATAAAGGTCTGGTTCTGCCAGCGTCCAAACGGCGCTGTGTCAAGGGCTCGTTCCCCTTTAAAGGCTCGGCCTCGCAGCCGGGTTAAATTCGTTTTAACACTGGTTTCATCGAGAAACACCAGTCTCTCAGGCAGATCACGCATTATAGGCTGACGGGTGTGGCGCCATTCATCTCTGGCATTTTGTACATGGAGTTTGCCACGCTCGGTTGCCACCAACGATTTTTTTTATAGGTGTAGCCAAGACGGCGCAAAGCCTTGGAGACGGAAGTATGGTGAACCCTCACTCCCTCAGCCATGAAAAGTGCATCACATAACTCCATTAACGTGATATCTCCGTCTTGATTGACCAGCTCGCGCAAGAAGGAGAGGTAGGGCTCCAATTTTCCGCCTCCCTTTGGGCGCCCTGTCCTGACCGGGATTAAACTCTGCCCCTCCCGAACTTTACGGGCCAAGCGAGATCCTGATGCTGGAGAGATCAGCAGGCGGCGTGCTGCTTCACGCCCGCTCATCCCGGATAAAATGAGCCTTTTAAAGCGAAGGCGTAAATCAAGTGAAAGTGGCCGGCCCATGTGATCTCCTCCCTAAAAGGAGTGAATCACAAATCAACCTGATTGGGAATCTCCAATCGATTCAGCGTTGCGCCTCAGTGCTTTAATGCGCTCGAACGAGGGTCGTCCGAGTGCGGTCATTTTGTTAAGAACGACGACACCGACTTGCACCTCCGTTCTTTGATTTTCCAGCTTTCGTGATCTGAGTTTGTTGCCGATCACTTGTTTATAGCGGCCCATCAGGGTTTCTGCTCGCGCCCTTTGGCCGTAGCCCGTCTGCTTTTGCCAACGCATCCGGCCATTGGTTTTAGAGCGTGTCGCCTTTAATCGGGTTTATAACCAGCTGCATTGAAGAAGTTATAACATTCCTGTTCTGAGAATAGGTCGCATACTTGCCCGATAGCTTTCCATAAGTCGTCATAGCTACGGGCTGCAATTTTTCGAATAAGTGTTTTAAGTTTGGCAAACGCCATCTCGATGGGATTAAGGTCTGGACTGTAAGCAGGAAGAAACAGAAACCAAGCTCCAACAGCCTGCAAAGCTTTTGCCGCATTCGTGCTTTTGTGTGAGGATAGGTTGTCCAGAACAACGACATCTCCTTTTTTCAAAGTTGGGGTTAATTGCGTTTCCACATACCGTTCAAATCGCTGACGGTTCATGGGCGCATTTATGACCCAAGGCGCCTCTAGGCGGTCATGCCTGAGGGCGGCGATAAAGGTTTGCGTATTCCAGTTACCAAAAGGGGCGTGATCAAGAAGTCTCTCTCCTTTGGGTGCCCAGCCAGTTGTCTTGACCATATTGGTTTTGAGGCTGGTTTCATCAATAAACACAAGCCTATGCAAATGGCTCTTCATAAAAGGTTGGCGACGCGCAATCCAGACATGGCGCTCATGGCGGATATCAGCGCGCTTTTGCTCTGCGGCCAGCAAGTGTTTTTTTGTGTGTTAGCCCAAGGCGGTGCAAGAGCCGGCCAACAGACGAACGGTGCACCCTGATGGCGTGTTGCTCGAATAGCTCCAGAACCAATTCATCAAGGGTCAGTTCTCCTCTTTCCTGTAAGCGTTGCCGGACCCAATCCTTAACTCCACTCAATTTTCCGCGACCGGGATTACCTTGTCGTTTGGGCAGAAGAGAGCCTGTCTCACGTTTTAGACGGACCATGTCATTCACAAATTTAACAGAAACATGAAAATGTGCGGCCGTAGAACGATGACTATTCCCCTCTGCGACCATGCACACAACACGTTCTCGCAATTCAATTGGATGTGGTTTTCCCATGCTTGGCTCCCGTCTCACCGCAAAGACATGGAATCACAAATTACTGGTTTAGGGAATCCCGAATCTAGTCTGCGTCGACACGCTTGTCTTATGCTTTTTAGTGTCTTCTGCGAATATAGGCCAATGGCCACCGTATTGAGTCGGGAGGGCAGTGGCGGTGGTCGGATCGGGACGCGCTAGGTCACAAGGGACCGTTTCCTGCAGGGCGTAAAGGCAGTCATCGAGTGGCAATAAAGAGTGCTTGCGAAAAGCGACACACGCCGCTTCTTCTGCCACGCTCAGGACTGTGGAGCGGGGATTCTTCCGCCCCATAGGTTGATCTTCCACGCTATTGCGATATTTCCACTTCATCACCGTTTTGGGATTGATGTTATAGCGCCGGCTCAACTCTTTGATGGTTGCATCCGATTTTTGTATGGCTGATCGAACCGCGTGAGTAGTCGTGGCGCTGCCGTGTAATACCTGTCCCATAAGTCCTCCCGAAATGATGAAGTCAATGTTAAACCGATTCCATCTGCTCGCGGGACTAAACATCTAATGGCAAGAATGCCTTGGTCCCGTGCTGAGGGATCGGTCTCAGCCTTCAGGCTGGAGAGAGCGGATTTGGGCGACGGGATGATAACCTCTACGCCGGTGAAGCGGTCTGAAAGGATTTGTCTGGTGGGCTCACCATCATAGGCCCCATCCCCTAGAAACTTGGCAACCGGTGCCTCAATTTGATCCAGTAAGTCTGGCGGAGCAGTGGGGTCCCCAATACTGTCCTCAGTGAGCTCCGCGCCGTGAATTTCGCCCGTATTCAAGTCCATTCCCAGATGTATCTTGCGCCATTTTCGCCGCCTCATCTTGGTGCCGTGCTTGGTTTCCTGCCATTCTCCAGCTCCGAAGACCTTCAGACCGGTGCTATCAACAACCAAATGAACGGGTTCAGATGTCGAGGTTGTTTTTCGAGGTTTTAGCCTTCTTAAAGTTCCAGATCGACGCGACAGCTTTGAGAAGTCAGGGACGGGAAGGTTCAGTTGCATCAGCCGCAAAAGGGAGCGTATAAACCTTTGAGTTTGACGCAACCCAAGATCAAACACCAATCTCACCTGCAAACACGCTTCAATGGCAAAAGCGGAGAACCGGACAGGGCGGCCGCGCCGCCGCCTCGGCGAGGCAAGCCAGCGACTGGCAACATCATCATAAAACCAGACTGTCACATCCCCACGCCGGCGTAGACTTTCGTTATACTCCGACCAGTTGGTGATCCGGTATTGAGCCTTTGTAAACTTGTCGCGGCGGGCAGCATTTGTGTTTGAAGGGCATGAAAGAAAAACTGAGCAGAAAAAGGAGGGGGCAGCTTAAACCCTAAACGGTCGATTTATGCAACACGGTCGCCCCACCCAGCCCGCCAGCGTGGACCGGCTGAGATCCAGCCCTTCACGGGCATAAATCTGCGATTGTCGGTACAATGGTAAGTGGTCCGCGAACTTGCTCACCAGCACATGTGCCAGAAGGCCGGGACCGGGGCGCCCTCGCTCAATAGGGCGCGATGGCAGCAGGGCCTGTGTTATCTTTTCACAGCAGCTACAAGCTTTACGCGGCCTTGCAAGTCGGTTTACCACAAATCGGCCGGGGATATATTCCAGCTCTTCGGTAATGTCCTCACCCAGTGTTTTCAAGCGTCCCCTGCAACACGGACAGACTTCACCCGGATCCAGAACCTCGATATTGCGGGGTAGGTTTCCCGGCAAGGACTTGCGCTTTGGCTTTTGCTTATCTTCTTGGGCCTGCTCTTCTTCCTCTATTGTCGGAGCTTCTCCGGCGGTAACAATTTCCTGATTTTCCAAGGTGAGCTGTAGCTGTTCCAGATTTTCAGAACGTGTTCCAAACCGGTGCCGATTGGCCCCATGCAGCTGCTGCTGTAACTGCTCAATCTTCAGGGCCTGAGCCTGCACTTGCCGGCTCAAAAACGTAATCAGGTTTTTGAGTTCAGTAGGGTCTTCCGGCAAGTTGGAAAGCGTATTGAGCATGCCATGCTTATAGCATGAAACCCGCTTAAAACTGAGTGGAAATAGGCAAATATTACATAGAATTCCGATAGTTATCCGCAGGTCATCGGTCGCCATGTTTTCTGTGGCATGCGCCAATCGATCCCCTCCAGAAGGAGAGAGAGTTGTGATGGTGACAGGCTGACTTTGCCTTCTTTTGCCGCTGGCCACAGGAAACGGCCCCGCTCCAATCGCTTGGTAAACAAACAGGCTCCTTGGGTATCCCACCAAATCAGTTTCAGCAGGTCGCCCCGCCGCCCACGAAACACAAACAGATGGCCAGAAAAGGGGTCTTCATGCAAAACACTTTCTGCTTTTGCAGCCAGAGAATTGAAACCACAGCGCATGTCGGTGATACCAGCAGCCAGCCACACCCGCGCATTGCTGGGAACCGGGATCATGGTGCTAGTCCCTGCAAAATACTGGTAATCTGTTCGCCACTCATACAACCACTCAGACGCACCTCATGGCCTGCAACCAGCCGGATTTCGATAACCAATTGTGAACTGATACTTGTAAAGTCTTGTGAGACTTCAGGCGCTATATCCTCATTTGAAGCTGTCTGTTCAACGCTAACGGGGATAAAAGCGGGTGGCTCAGTCTTGGGAACGGCTGCGCTCAGTGAGGGGTTATAGCGAGCATCCTTCAGCCAGTTATACAGCCGCCCCTTGTTCAACCCGTTGCGGCGGGCGACTTGGGCAACTGGCTCCGTATCAGACAGTGCCTGCTGGCAGATGGAGCGTTTATTCTCTTCACTCCAGTAGACCTTGGCTTTTGTTATCATAATTACCGCTCTGCATGTTTCAATCTGGTAGAACGTAAGCCAATCAATTCTGCGACGTTAGGTCGGTGACGCCGTACGCACACGATTGAAGTTGACTTCTCTTTGCCGGCGCTCAGAGTGGCGCACACGCTGCAACAAGTGTTGGAATGGCGCGGCAAGCCTGCCGTGATACGTGTTGACAATGGCCCGGAAAACATCAGTGAACCCTTGCTATCATGGGCCAGAGTGAAAGCGATAGAGATCCGGCATATCCAACCAGGTAAACCTGCTCAAAATGCGTATGTGGAGCGCTATAACAGAACAGTCAGGCAAGAATGGCTGGACCAAAACTGCTCAAAAAATTCCATTCATCATCACTCATCAAGTGCCGCGCCGAGGTAACCTCTCAAAAAATTATCTTGAATCACAAATTATTGAGTTTGTGAATCCTATTTGTAAACAGTACCTAGAGTGTTTCGGTACTATTAACCTCTTCCAAGTTTACTTCAAAGCCCCAAAGTCGCCTAAGATGTTTTAGCACCTGTTCTCGATCCTTTTCATCCAATGTTACCCCATCTCTAGTAAAGTGGCATAAACGCAGGCAACGATCTCCCAGTAGGTCCACATCAACAACTTGAATGTCTGGATCAATAGCACCGGCATCATAACTTCTCGAAAGAGCTTCACGCACGTTTAAGTACCCCTGTTCATTATGAATATCCGTTACAACTACATGGGACGATTTTGCGTCATCCGACAGAGCAAACATTCGAAATTTTCTGATGATCTCGGGGCTTAAAAATTGAGTAATAAATGATTCATCGCGGTAGTTAGCCCAAGCATCTTTTAAAACATTTTTCCAATCCCCACATCCTGCAATATCAGAAAACCAGAACCGATCTTCCTCAGTAGGCTCAACACAAATTCGTTTGATGTCTTCCATCATAGAATAACCGAGTGCATAGGGATTAAAGCCGGAATAATGGCGTTCATCAAAGGATGGCTGATAGATGACATTGGAGTGATTATGCAATATTTCGAGCATCGCTCCATCATTGATAAGACCAGTTCTATGTAAAGAGTGCGTTATATAGTAATGAACAAAACAAGCGCATCCCTCATTCATGACTTTAGTTTGCCTTTGAGGATAAAAATACTGAGATATATTTCGTATTATTCTAATAATTTCTCTCTGCCAAACCTTTAAAACCGGGCTATACTGCTCCAAAAAATACAGCAAATTTTCTTCAGGTAAGTGAAGAGAATTTTTGCGTTTACGAGCCTCACGTTCCATATCGGAAGTATCAACGTAACTACTTCTAGGCATAGCATCCCAAAGATAGTTTACGCTCTTCTCTTCATAGATCGCGCGCTTTCTTTCTTTTTCCCGCTCTGCTTTTAAGGAGAGTTTCTGTGGGCGGCGATATCTATAAACTCCATTTGGCATAAGTGCGTGGGCACTATCTAACAACTGCTCGACTTCAGATACCCCGTAGCGCTCTTCACATTTGGAAATATATCCCTTGGCAAAATTGAGATAATCTAGAATACCCTCTGCATCTGTCCATTGAAGAAACTGCTCATTGTTCTTAAAAAAATGATTGTGCCCAAATGCCGCGTGCGCCATGACCAAAGCTTGCTGAGCCATGGTATTTTCTTCCATATTATAACTAATACAGGGGCTTGAATTTATAACGATTTCATAGGCTAGGCCACGTAACCCTTTGCGATATTGAGTTTCTTGCGCAACAAAGTGCTTGCCAAATGACCAATGAGAATACATGAGTGGCATTCCAACAGATGAATAAGCATCCAACATCTGTTCAGCGCTAATAATTTCAACCTGATTGGGGTAGATATTCAGTTTCAAGTCATCAAGTGCAATATTTTCAATAGCGTCATATGTTCTTCGAAGACTATCAAAGTTCCAATCAGCATCGGTGAAAAGTAGCTCACTTGAAGTGCTGGAAATAGTGCCACTATTCATTTTCCAACTCCTTCAGCACTTTTTGAAAAAAGTTCCCGAAAAACAGGATAAATATCAGCTGGTTTAGCAATTCTCTTCATCGCAAAGTTTGGCCAACCCAATTTTACAGATCTATACCCTCGCCATAACTCCATTCCATTTTCTTCCGCCTCCATCAATTTGACTTCCGCTTCCTCAAGAATTTCAATATATGCAAAGTACTGGCAAACCGGTATGATTGTGTTTTGAAGAAGTTCAATACAAACTTCAGTGTCACCCGCAAAGTTCTCCCCATCTGATGCTTGTGCTGCATAGATATTCCACTCTGCAGGGGGGTAACGGGACTTTATGACTTTATCCATCTCCTTCAAAGCCGTACTCACTACTGTACCACCTGTCTCGCGTGAATAGAAAAAAGCTTCTTCATCAACCTCCTGCGCATTGTGTGTATGACGAATAAATACCAAGTCAATCTTCTTATAACGTCGCTTCAAAAACAGGTGCAAAAGGATGAAGAAACGTTTTGCTAGTTCCTTCTCACGGGCACCCATTGAAGCCGATGTATCCATGAGACAAAACATAACGGCATTTGCGCTAGGAACTGGAGTTTGTTCAAAAAAATTGTAACGCACATCTAATGGGTCAATATAGGCGATCACCTTTTGACGTCGTAACATTTCTTCTAGGGCAGCCCTCAAACATGCAAGCTCCTTCTTTTGCTCCACGGAAGGGTGAGATACTTTTTCAAGTTGGAAGACTTGTACTTGTAGTTCTTTTACAGCATCTTTATCCGGCCTATGAAGAGCAAGCCTACGCCCCAGAGAATTCCGCATGGTTTTCAATATATTAATGTTGTTCGGTGAGCCTGTAACAGAATAACCCGCCCTTCGCGGTTTCAACGTTTCTACTTCTTTTAAAGAATGTTTAATGAGGTCAGGAAGTTCTAGGTCCTCAAAGAACAGGTCTAAGAACTCATCGCGAGATAATGCGAAAACAAACTCGTCTTCCCCTTCCCCTGTATCTGTGCCTTCTTTCCCTCTTCCTCTGCCTGCCCCGCTTCCGGGTTTCAGAATTTTGTCTCCAGCAATATATTCTTTGTTGCCACCAAAAACAAAACTACGTTGGCCTGTCTGGAGATCACGCCGAAATACTGGCTCAGAAATACCATCGGATGGTACCGAAACTTTTTCACCGCGGGCGACATCTGTGACACCGCGCCCTTTCACAGTTTCATCCACAGCTCTCTTAATATGGGAGCGCACCCGCTTTAGAAATCGCCTTCGGTTTCCTAAGCTTTTGTCCTTAGGGTTCAGGCGCCTATCAATGAAAATTGTCATAGTTAAAGCACCTCTTCACGCTCTTGTCAGGGTCAACCAGCCTTATTAATACGCATGTACCACTCAACAAGCCTCTGAACTTGCCGCCTAGTATATCCGCGCGCCATCATCCTTTCTACAAACTCATGATGTTTGGCATCACTATCTCGGTCCTTCTTCGAACCAAAGCTGATCACCGGAAGCAAGTCCTCAATCTGACCAAACATTCTTTTTTCAATCACTCTACGTAACTTCTTATAGGTCTGCCAGTCAGGGTTTCTGCCAGAGTTCTCGGCTCTAGCGCGTAAGACAAACTTTACAACTTCATTTCTAAAGTCTTTTGGGTTCGCAATTCCGGCAGGTTTCTCTATCTTTGACATTTCCTGCTCAAGGATTTCTCGATTGAACATCTGTCCTGTATCAGGGTCTTTGTAGTCTTGGTCTTCTATCCAAGCATCAGCATAGGCGATGTAGCGGTCAAAAAGATTTTGGCCGTAATCCCTATAGGATTCCAAATAGGCTTTTTGGATTTCATTACCAATAAATTCGGCATAACGTGGTGCCAACTCTGATTTTATAAAATCAAGGTAACTAGCCTCAACATCCTCTGAGAACTGTTCGCGTTTTACAGCTTGTTCAAGCACATACATCAGATGAACTGGGTCAGCTGCAACCTCTTCTGTGTCATGGTTAAACGTTTCGGAGAGCACTTTGAACGAAAACCGTGTACTAATGCCGTGCATACCTTCATCTACACCTGCCGCATCACGGTACTCCTGAACTGATTTAGCCTTAGGGTCTATATCCTTTAGGTTCTCACCATCATAAACGCTAAGCTTTGAGAAAAGGGTGGAGTTCTCATGCTCATGAAGTCGCGAAAGCACGGAAAAGCGGGCCATCATCTTCAAAGTCTCGGGTGCACACTGAGCCTCCCCTAGAGCACTGTTACTTAAGAGCTTACCATAAATCTCCTCTTCATCAGAGACCCGCATACAATAGGGTACCTTGACAACACTTATACGATCCAGAAAAGCTTCATTATTCTTGTTGTTTTTAAACTGCAACCACTCAGATTCATTGGAGTGTGCTACGACGAGGCCCTGAAATGGGAACGCACCTATATTTTCAGTCCCAACATAATTTCCTTCCTGCGTTGCGGTTAACAATGGGTGAAGGACTTTGATGGGTGCCTTGAACATCTCCACAAACTCTAACAAGCCTTGAGTTGTTCTGTTCAAGCCACCTGAATAACTATAAGCGTCGGGGTCATTCTGGCTCAAATGTTCCAGTTTTCGAATATCAAGTTTGCCTACAAGAGAAGAGACATCCTGATTATTTTCATCCCCTGGCTCTGTTTTGGTAACGCATATCTGCCGCAATTTGGAAGGATACAACTTCACGATCTTGAACCGTGATATATCTCCTTCATACTCATCAAGACGCTTTGTTGCCCAAGGTGAAATAAGGCCTGTCAATAAACGACTAGGAATATTGTACTTTCCTTCCAGCAGATCTCCAGTTTTCTCCCGATCAAATAAACCAAGGGGAGACTCAAAAACCGGACTTATCTCCTCCCCGGCTTTCAAAACGTAAACCGGCTCTCTTTCGATAAGAACCTTAAGGATTTCAGCCAGAGTTGACTTTCCTCCTCCAACAGGTCCTAACAAGTATAGGATTTGTTTGCGCTCTTCCAATCCCTGGGAGGCATGCCTGAAAAAGCCGACAATACGTTCTATTGTTTCTTCCATCCCAAAAAGATCGGAAAAAGCTGGGTAACGTTTTATGGTTCGATTGAGGAAAATTCGCCCAAGTCGCTGGTCTTGGCTCGTATCAATGATTTGCGGTTCACCTATTGCTGATATCATCCGCTCTGCAACGGTTGCCCTCATACCTGGATTATCACGGCAACCAAGGATATAGTCTTGAAGAGACATCTCCTCAACTTTCGTCCGGTCGTAAACTTCTGAGTACAAAGAGAACACGTCCATTGCTTGCCCTTTCCTTGGATCGGCTAGGATGGCGTTTTAGTCCTAGAAGTAAATCATAGGCCATCAAAGCATAGCAACTCAATAGATGTTAAATAAAATGTAATAATTATATTATTAATCAGAGAAATTAATCCTAGTTTACTTTGGGGATTAATTATGAATTTACAATAGCATCCAGCAGTATAAAAATAATTAAGGTTGGGAATAAACTCTTTTTGAAGAGTCTAAAAAAAAAATAGAACTCTGCATATCATTATGGGGAAATATATATAATGAAATAACCTATATGAGCTAGCTACGTGAGTTTGATGGAATCCATCAATAAAACGCATTAGTTAATAGCACTTAACTTAAACCCAGCGTTGTTACGACGAACTCCAGTACAAATAGTGCATTTTCTGAGCACAGCGCGTAAGTCTTACAAAATATACAGGAAAGCAGTTTTACTTATCCACTTCATCAAATAGTTGGATTTGCCATCCCTCCCCTTCAAAAAGCAATCTAAAAATAAACTGGATAATAATATCATATATATTACAATTAGTTATAACGATCTTATGCTCTATACATACAAAGTAATTTAAAGCTGCATTTAGTTTATATTATCGCCCAGCGGGTTAATGGGTGAAAATTCTCCCTATTATGCGAAGTTAATTGCATTTTCCTTCCTTATTGGTACCATAAGTAGATGGACTAACGTAGAAGCAGGGGCGTTCTTGGAGGAATAACGAGAGCGAGGGCGTTTTGTTCTTTACGTTCAGTTCAAACTGAATACGAATGGGCTGCACACACGTTGCACCTTTTACGTTCGAAATAACAAATTAATACAACGAGTTATAAACTCATATATTATCTTTTTGGGGGTATGTTTCATGCTTAAATCTATTCTTATGGGCAGTGTCGTGGGCTCTGCGATGCTAGCCACCAGCGCGTTTGCTGCAGGCACCCACCCAACAACAGGGGAAAATCTTGCCGATGAGCAGGTTTTCACCTACCGCGTTTTGGATGAGCACTCATCAGTTGACCCGCAAATTGTTGAGGATGTTTCTGGCTCCGAGCTCGTACGTGGCCTGTTTGAAGGCCTTTACAATCAGGACAACAACGGCAATCTGGTTCCAGGTGTGGCTCTTAGCCATGAAGTTAGTGAAGACAAGAAAACCTATACATTTAAGCTGCGCAAAGAAGCTAAGTGGTCCGACGGTAAGCCAGTAACCGCGGGCGACTTCGTATACGCTTGGCAGCGCCTTGCTGATCCAAAGACAGCATCTCAATACGCATGGTTTGTCGAGTTAATGTCCTTGGAAAACGCATCTGACATCGTGAATGGTAAAAAAGAGCCATCTACTCTTGGAGTGACAGCACTTGACGACCTTACTCTGGAAGTAAAGCTGACTGACGCGCTCCCATACTTCGCGCTGATGACAACACACGGATCTACGTTCCCAACACCTAAATGGGCTATTGAAAAACACGGTAAAGACTGGACTAAACCTGAAAATATCGTTTCCAACGGCGCCTATGTTCTCAAAGTTCATAAGCCTCAGGAAATTTCCACCATGGTACGCAACGAAAAGTACTGGGATAACGAAAACACCATCATCAATGAAGTTAACGCTGTTATCATCAACGATGAAAACGTAGCACTGACACGCTACCTAGCAGGTGAGTTGGACCGTACGGAAATTCCAGCTGGTCAGTACCCTTCTCTCAAGAAGCAGTACCCTAATCAAACCACAGTAATGCCGCGCCTCTGCTCGTACTATTACTATGTAAACGTCTCCGAAGGAGGGCCTGAGGCACTCAAGGATGTACGTGTCCGCAAGGCACTGTCCTATGCGTTGGATCGTGATGTGATTACAGAGCGCATTCTACAAGAAGGCCAAATGCCTGCATACACCTTCACACCTGAAGTGACTGGTGGCTTTACTGTACCGTCTATTGATTATGCAGACATGAGCCAGAAAGAGCGTGATGCTAAGGCAGAAGAACTTCTTGCAGAAGCTGGTTATGGAAAAGACAACCCACTGGACCTGAACCTGATCTATAATACAGATGAAGGCCACAAAAAGGTAGCTATTGCTGCCACACAAATGTGGAAGCAGAAGCTCGGTGTCAAAGTGACCATGAACAACATGGAGTGGAAGACATTCCTTACTGAGCGCCAAAACCAGAACTTCGACCTTGGCCGTGCTGGCTGGTGTGGTGACTATAACGAAGCTTCAACGTTTCTTGACACCCTTCGCAGCACATCGGGCATGAACGACAGCAAATACAACAGCGCTGACTACGACAAGCTGCTGGATGCAGCAAAAACTGCGGAAGATGCACAGCCGCTATACACACAGGCGGAAGAGCTTCTTGCAGCTGACATGCCAATTATCCCAATCTATCACTACACAGAGGGATACATGTTCCAAACAAGCTTGAAAAACTGGCCTGTTAAAAATGCCGAACAAAACTGGTATGCTAAAAACCTCTACAAGGTTGCTGAGTAATTAAGTCAAGCTATATCATCGGCGCCTCGTGCGCCGATGATTTCTTGCTTAGACAAAAACCAATCGGATAATAAAAATGCTCGCTTACCTATTGAGGCGATTGGCAATAGCAATACCAACGTTGCTGTTTCTGATCGTTATTTCATTTTTGCTTATGCATGCAGCCCCCGGTGGCCCTTTCACCTCGGAAAAGCCGCTGCCACCTGAAATACTGGCCAACATCAATGCCAAGTACGGTCTTGATCAGCCACTTTTTAATCAAATACTATCCTATATCGGCGGTATTGTTACTGAATTCGACTTTGGGCCTTCCTTTAAGTACAAAGATCGGACGGTAAACGATATCATTGCCACGGGCTTCCCTATTACCCTTACTTACGGTATTATTTCATTCATTGCGGCAACCCTTGTTGGTTGTGCCCTCGGCATTGCAGCTGCTGTTAAGCAGAACTCAATTCTGGACTACTTCGCCGTTGGTATTTCTATCGGTGCGCAAGTGCTGCCAAACTTTGTTATGGCACCACTACTTATCCTGATATTTACCCTTTGGCTTGGCTGGCTTCCAGGCGGAGGCTGGAATGATGGACATTGGCAAAACCTGATAATGCCGGTGATTGCACTTTCCACCAGTTACATGGCTTCCATTGCCCGCCTCACGCGTTCTTCCATGCTGGAAGTACTGCACACCAACTACATCCGTACAGCACAGGCTAAGGGCCTCCCCTACCACGTGATCGTTCGCAGGCATGCACTAAAACCAGCAATGATGCCTGTCATTTCCTATCTGGGACCTATCTTTGTTTCCATGATAACAGGTTCGGTTATCATTGATGTTTACTTCTCGACCGGCGGCATTGGTCAGGCTTTCGTGAATTCAGCCCTTACCCGCGATTATGCGGTAATGCTTGGTATTACAATTCTCATCGGCTCACTCACCATCCTTTTTAATCTCATTGTCGACATGCTCTACGCATGGATTGACCCTAAGATCCGTTATAAGTGAGGCTAAACCGATGATTGCTACTACAAAAAATATGAATGCAATTGCTGAGGCACTAGCTGAAGCCGAGCAAGTCAAAGGTCGCTCAATTTATGCGGATGCTCGCCGCCGCTTCATGCGCAACAAAGCCGCAACAGGAGGCTTGATTGCTCTAGTGCTGGTTGTCCTGTTTGCTGCATTTGGAAACACCTTAGCACAGTGGTCCAATGAGGAGATTGACTGGGACTTGATTGGACAGGCTGCCAGCCTTGGACAACCCTCATTGGAAAACGGCCATTATTTCGGTACTGACGATCTGGGCAGAGACCTCTTCGCACGCGTAATCCAAGGTACCCAGATATCCTTGATGGTAGGGATAATCGGAGCGATTATCGCAGTACTCGTTGGCACACTTTATGGTGCTGTTGCAGGCTATGTTGGCGGAAGAGCCGATAACATCATGATGCGTATCGTGGATGTCCTGCAGTCAGTCCCCTATATGTTCATCCTTATCCTGCTTCTTGTGGTGTTCGGTCGTTCAATTTCTATGCTATTTGTCGGTATTGGCCTGATTTCTTGGCTGGATATGTCCCGTATCGCCCGCGGCCAAACACTTTCACTCAAGCATAAGGAATTTGTCGAAGCTGCTATGGTTACAGGTGTGAAGCCTTTTACCATTATCATTCGGCATATCGTGCCCAACTTGATGGGAGTCGTTGTTGTTTATTCAACCCTACTGGTTCCCAATATGATTTTGACTGAAAGTTTTATCTCCTTCCTTGGCCTTGGCGTACAAGAACCCAACACAAGCTGGGGAGCCCTCATTTCTGAGGGAGCGGGAACTATGCAGTATGGAACCCTTTGGCAAATCGGATTTCCTTTGTTTTTCTTCGTTGTGACCTTGTTTAGTTTGTTCTTCATAGGCGATGGCTTGCGCGATGCTCTTGACCCCAAGGACAAATAGGAGAAAAACCATGGCATTACTTGATATAAGAAATCTGAAAGTCTCCTATGATACGCCCGAAGGTACGGTCAAGGCTGTAAAGGGAATATCCTTCCAGTTGGAGGAAAAAGAAACACTCGCAATTGTTGGGGAGTCTGGCTCTGGAAAAAGCCAGTCAGCTTTTGCGACAATGGGCCTGTGCCCTCCAAACGCCATTATAGAAGGATCAATCCGTTATCAGGATCAGGAAATTCTCGGCCTCACTCAACAGAAAATGAACCGGCTGCGGTCCAATGAGTTGGCGATGATCTTTCAAGATCCTATGACATCACTCAATCCGTACATGCGTATCAGCGATCAAATGATTGAGCCGCTCATTTATAACGCCGATAAAAGCCGACGTATGAGCAAGCGAGATGCAGTTTCTGAATGTGTACGCATGCTGGATGCCGTTAAAATTCCAAATGCGAAAAATCGCATTCATATGTACCCCCACGAGTTTTCAGGGGGCATGCGCCAGCGCGTCATGATTGCCATGGCACTGTTATGCCGGCCAAAGCTTCTTATAGCAGATGAACCTACCACCGCACTTGATGTGACGGTGCAAGCAAAAATCATGGACCTTCTTGTGGACTTGCAACACGACTTTGGCATGGCAATCATCTTGATTACCCATAACCTTGGCATTGTTGCTGGCTCCTGTGAACGTACATTGGTAATGTTTAACGGGGACGTTATGGAACAAGGGGCAACTGAAGATATTTTTGAAAACCCTCAAAGCCCCTACACGCAGGCACTCCTCAAATCCGTTCCCCGGCTTGATATTGATGATCAACGTCTTTCTGTCATTGACAAGGAAGAAGTTCAACGTCAACTGGAAGGAGTACAAAAATGACCCCCCCCCTTCTTTCAGTAAAAAATCTTCATGTGGAGTTTTCTATTCCTCGAAAAAACGCCATGCCTTTTTCAAAGCCAGATACTTTGAAAGCAGTCAATGGTGTATCCTTCGACTTGGCAGCCGGCGAAACACTGGGAATTGTCGGCGAATCTGGTTGTGGCAAGTCTACACTCGCTAGAGCCATAACTCGTATGGTTCCCTCTCAAACAGGTCAAGTCTTATGGCAAGGGCAAGACGTTCTCAAATATAGCGCCAGACAAATGCATGCTCTTCGTAAAGAGATGCAGATGATTTTCCAAGATCCCCTCGCCTCTCTGAACCCACGCTTAACAGCGGCACAAATTATTGCAGAGCCGCTTAGAACCCATAGCAAGGGACTTACTCGCAAAGAAATCAAAGAGCGGGTGTGCGAACTAATGATCAAGGTTGGCCTACACCCCAACATGATCAATCGTTACCCCCACGAATTTTCTGGTGGGCAATGTCAGCGTATTGGCATCGCTAGAGCTCTTATAACAGAGCCCAAACTGATCATTTGCGATGAGCCTGTGTCAGCACTCGATGTTTCCGTGCAGGCACAAGTGGTTAACCTTCTCATGGACCTACAGGAAGAGCTTGGGTTATCCCTGCTTTTCATCGCCCATGATTTGAGCGTAGTGCGCCACATTAGCCACCGCATAATGGTACTCAATTTCGGCAATATTGCCGAACTTGGAGAGGCTAAGCAGGTCATTTCAAACCCGCAAGATGACTACACCAAAGTGCTCATCAACGCAGTTCCAATACCTGATCCGAAAAAAGAACGGGCCAGATTAGCTGCTAACTAGATTAACTAGAGGACGCGTAAGCGTCCTCTAGCCTCCGACTATCATTAGTGGTGGGCTTTGACTGTAGTTTCGGTAAATTGCAGTTTACACAAATGCCGATAGAAGCCATCCATGGCATAAAGCTCATCGTGAGAGCCACTTTCCAAAAGACGACCTTTTTCTAATACATGGATGGTGTCCGCTTCCCGAACTGTTGAGAGCCGGTGGGCAATCACAATCGTTGTTCTTCCTGCCATAAGCTTGGTAAGAGCCGCCTGAATCTTGTGTTCAGATTCAGCATCCAATGCAGATGTAGCCTCATCTAGAAGCAGGATTTTAGCATCCGAGAGCATTGCGCGCGCAATTGCGATACGTTGACGCTGCCCGCCAGACAAACGCCCCCCCCCTTCACCAACGAATGTCTCATACCCTTGATCAAGTTCACAGATGAAATCATGAGCGTTTGCATTTTTTGCAGCCTCTTCCACTTCGGCATCAGTGGCATCTGGCTTACCAATTCGAATATTATCCCGAACTGAGCGATCAAATAAGAAAGTATCTTGAGTAACAATTGCCATATTTGCTCTCAAGGACTGAATATTCACGCCATTGATTGACTGGCCATCAATCAAAATTTCTCCAGATTGCGGATAATAGAAGCGTTCCAGCATAGCAAAAACGGTGGACTTTCCTGCTCCTGAACTCCCAACAAGAGCGGTTACTTTACCAGCTTCAGCCGTTAGCGAGAGACCATTTAGAGCCGGAGAATCACCATAGTGGAACACCACATCATCAAGTACAACTTCACCACCTGAAACGGAAAGGTCTGCGTTATTACTTGTTTCAGGGTAATCTTCCTTCAGATCCAGCAGCTCATACATTAACCGAACGCCTACAAGCTGATTGTTCAGGCTTACCTGAACCCGAGCCAGACGTTTAATTGGATCATAGGCAAGAAGAAGTGCGGTAATAAAAGCAAAAAACGCACCAGGATCTTGCCCCATTTCAATCACACTGTATCCGCCATACATGATGATCGCTGCAACGGCAATTCCGCCTAAAGTTTCCATGAGCGGTGATGTGCGTGCAGTCAGTTTGGCAATTTTATTTGCTTGTTTTTCAACGTCACCCACAGCAGATGACATCGTATCTCTCATTTCGGTTTCAAACCGGAACGACTTAATGACGCGAATGCCTTGAGCTGTCTCTTTCACTGTTGAGAGAATTCTTGTCCGGTTAATAAACTGGGACTTGGCGATTTTTTTAACCCGCTTGACCAGCTTGGCAACGGCGAAAACGGCAGGAGGCATTATGGCCATTGAAATCAAACTCAACAGCGGATTTTGATAGACCATAACGGACACAAGGCCGATCACTGACATTACATCCCGGCCTACAGCCAGAACGATCGTATCCATTGCTTTACGTGCGGCCCCGGTATTCTGCCCAAAACGAGTCGCAATATCTCCAAATGATGTTGTATCATAATAACGCACTCCCAAGCGCGTTATCTTGGCATACATGTCGTTTTGTAGTTTCGCGATTACTGAGTTACCAATGCGGCTTAGAACTACAGATTGCCCATAGCTGGCCGCCCCCTTCATAACGAAAATACCAACAACCGTCAGAGAAATAACGTAGACCATCGTGGAGTCTTTATTAATAAAGACCTCATTGATAACGTCTTTCATTATCGCGGCACTGCCTGCGCCCGCGGCAGCGGTCATTCCCATAAAAACAAAAGCAATTGCATACTGTTTTTTGTAGCGGTGCAAGTTTTCGCCTAATAGTCGGCGCAACAGATAGGGAGCTCCTTCGGGATCCTCAAACAGTTTTCTCCCTAGTGCTTTAAACACGGCATGTCCTCATACTCGTCATCTTTATAGTGGGAACCTGTTAACACAAAAGGCGATCGTATCCTATACGATCGCCTCCTATAAAAGCTAGTTGTAGCTTACTCACTCAGTAACCTTGAGGCGCCTAAAAGTTACGCGTCTGGCAAGTTCAAGCGAATATGCAGATCTCTCAGTTGTGCCGGGAAGACATCGCCTGGCGCACCCATCATCAGATCTTGTGCCTGCTGGTTCATCGGGAAGAGAGTTACTTCGCGCAGGTTTTTCGCTCCGACCAACAGCATAACGATACGGTCAACGCCTGCTGCCATACCACCATGCGGAGGTGCGCCATACTGGAAGGCACGGAACATTCCGCCGAACTTTTCTTCCAGCAAGCTCTCATCATAACCAGCAATTTCGAAGGCTTTTTTCATAACCTCGACCTGATGGTTTCTGATAGCGCCTGAGCCAATTTCGTAACCGTTACACACAACATCGTACTGATAGGCGTTCAGCTCGAGTGGGTCAGTGTTTTCCAGACCATCAAGGCCGCCTTCAGGCATGGAGAACGGGTTGTGGCTGAAGTCTACCTTCTTGTTTTCTTCATCCCATTCGTACATTGGGAAGTCCACAATCCAGCAAAGGGCAAAGCGATCTTCGTCAATTAGGTCAAGTTCTTCAGCTGCACGGGTACGTGCCTTGCCAGCAAAGTCTGCAAATTTCTTAGGATCACCGGCAGCAAAGAAGACAGCATCCCCTTCGTTCAGTCCAAGTTGAACGCGCAGGGCTTCAGTACGTTCCGCACCAATATTCTTGGCAATCGGTCCAGCACCGGCAATTGTGTCTTCCTCCTTACGGAAGAAAATATACCCAAGACCCGGTTGCCCTTCGCCTTGCGCCCAAGAGTTCATGCGATCACAAAATGCGCGGGATCCACCTTTAGGTGCTGGAATTGCCCAGACCTGAACTTTCGGATCGCTATCGATCATGCGAGCAAACACTTTGAAGCCTGAGCCTGCAAACTGCTCTGTTACTTCCTGCATCTCAATAGGGTTGCGCAAGTCTGGTTTATCAGAACCATATTTGCGGATTGCTTCTGCATAAGGGATGCGTGGGAACACATCAGTAACTGGCTTACCCTCTGCAAACTCTTCAAAAACGCCGCGAATAACGGGTTCCATAGTTGTCAGAACGTCTTCTTGAGTTACAAAACTCATTTCCATGTCGAGCTGATAGAACTCACCTGGAAGCCGGTCGGCCCGAGGATCTTCATCACGGAAACAAGGTGCAATCTGGAAGTACTTGTCGAAGCCGGACATCATCAACAATTGCTTGAATTGCTGCGGTGCTTGCGGAAGTGCATAGAACTTACCAGGGTGGATACGAGAGGGCACCAAGAAGTCACGGGCACCTTCTGGAGAGGACGCAGTCAAGATTGGAGTTTGAAACTCGTTAAATGCGGCCGCATTCATGCGCTGACGCATAGAGTTGATAACTTTTGTCCGTGTCATCAAGTTCTGGTGCAGCGTGTCACGACGAAGGTCGAGGAAGCGGTATTTAAGGCGAATGTCCTCTGGATATTCCAATTCACCAAATACCGGCAGTGGCAATTCCTTGGAAGAGCCCAGAACTTCCATTTCGTGAATATATATTTCAACGGAACCGGTTGGCAGCGCTTCGTTGATTGTTTCATCACTGCGCTTTTTCACTTCACCATCAATGCGTATGCACCATTCAGAGCGAACTGTTTCTGCCAATTTAAATGCCGGAGAATCCGGATCAACAACACATTGTGTTAAACCATAATGATCGCGCAGGTCGATAAATAACAGGCCACCATGATCGCGGACACGGTGGACCCAACCTGAAAGGCGTACTGTTTCTCCTACGTGGGTTTCGCGCAATTCACCACAGGTGTTGCTTCGATATCGATGCATAGCGTCCTCAGCCATAGTATAATCTTTGTAACTTTTAAAAATCATTTGCCTACCAAAACGAAGGCACCGGCTGGAGAAGCCATGTCACGGCTATAAAGTCAAGTAAAGTATCCTCATGCAGACCTTTTCTTTTGCAAAAACATATTGCAGGCTAGGAGGACAGTTCCAATTCACAACAATTACCACTTTCGAGAGAAAAGTTGCGTAGATCGTACAGTTCTGCGGTATTCTCAAGAATAAATCAACGACAATTGACATCACCTGCGTTATAGCATTGCAACCATGAATATGATCACTTCAACAAAAGGGCTTCAAGAAGCCTGTACTCGTCTCGCTCGCTTTGAGTTTGTCACAATC
Organism: Pseudovibrio sp. M1P-2-3; assembly: GCF_031501865.1. Lineage (NCBI taxonomy): Bacteria > Pseudomonadati > Pseudomonadota > Alphaproteobacteria > Hyphomicrobiales > Stappiaceae > Flexibacterium > Flexibacterium corallicola. The sequence goes on along the minus strand of NZ_JARRCW010000001.1, from coordinate 1,958,744 downwards.
GACACAGAGTTTCTGCGCGAAACAACATTCTGGCCAAAGCTCTGCCTCATACAGATGGCAAGCCCTGAAGAAGCCTTTATAGTTGACGCATTGGCAGAAAATCTGGACTTGGAGCCTTTTTTCGAGCTGATGAAAAACCAAAATGTAACCAAGGTATTTCATGCGGCTCGGCAGGATGTCGAAATTATTGTGCACCTTGGCGGAATTGTTCCAAGCCCGCTTTTCGACAGTCAGGTTGCTGCAATGGTCTGTGGCTTTGGTGATTCTGTTTCCTACGATCAACTCGTCCAGAAAGTCACCGGCAACAGAATTGATAAGTCCTCCCGTTTTACGGATTGGTCCAGACGCCCACTCACTGAAAAACAGTTGGAGTACGCTCTAGCCGATGTAACGCACCTGCGTGATATCTATAATCATCTGCGTAAAGAGTTAGAGACAAAGAATCGGACCCACTGGGTTGAAGACGAAATGAAGACCCTTACGTCCAAGGATACTTACATTTCCGACCCTCAAAAGGCGTGGAAACGCATGAAGCTTCGGGTACGCAAGCCCCGTGAACTCGCAGTTCTAAAAGAGCTGGCAGCGTGGCGTGACAAAGAAGCCCAAAGACGCAACATGCCCAGAAGCCGCGTCCTCAAAGACGATGCAATATTTGAGCTCTCAATTCAGCAGCCCAGAGATACAACACGACTTGGCCACCTACGGTCGATACCAAAGGGTTTAGAGCGCTCAAAATATGCTGAGGATATCCTCAACGCTGTTCACGCTGGCCTTCAGATTCCTCAAGAAGAGCTTCCTGAACTTCCGAAAGGAAGACCTGCTCCTGATGGGGCATCAGCAGCTGTCGACCTTCTAAAAGTTCTGCTGAAGATGAAGTGCGAACAGTTTGGGGTGGCACCAAAAGTTATCGCTACGGTTGACGACCTTGAGAAGATCGCATCTGGAGATGACACTGAAATTGCCGTACTCCAAGGCTGGCGTAAGGAAATTTTCGGAGCCGATGCCCTGCGTCTCAAAAACGGTGAAGTAGCGCTTGCCTTTAACGGCAGATCCACTGTTCTTTGCGAACAAGGAGAGCCTGTGGAGCGCCATTCAAGTACCAGAAACAAAAAGAGGCGTTCCAGTCCCCCGAAAAGCGGAAACGCCAGCTAAAGCAATGAGGCGCAACGCTGAATCGATTGGGGATTCCCAATCAGGTTGATTTGTGATTCACTCCTTTTAGGGAGGAGATCACATGGGTCGGCCACTTTCACTTGATTTACGCCTTCGCTTTAAAAGGCTCATTTTATCCGGGATGAGCGGGCGTGAAGCAGCACGCCGCCTGCTGATCTCTCCAGCATCAGGATCTCGCTTGGCCCGTAAAGTTCGGGAGGGGCAGAGTTTAATCCCGGTCAGGACAGGGCGCCCAAAGGGAGGCGGAAAATTGGAGCCCTACCTCTCCTTCTTGCGCGAGCTGGTCAATCAAGACGGAGATATCACGTTGATGGAGTTATGTGATGCACTTTTCATGGCTGAGGGAGTGAGGGTTCACCATACTTCCGTCTCCAAGGCTTTGCGCCGTCTTGGCTACACCTATAAAAAAAATCGTTGGTGGCAACCGAGCGTGGCAAACTCCATGTACAAAATGCCAGAGATGAATGGCGCCACACCCGTCAGCCTATAATGCGTGATCTGCCTGAGAGACTGGTGTTTCTCGATGAAACCAGTGTTAAAACGAATTTAACCCGGCTGCGAGGCCGAGCCTTTAAAGGGGAACGAGCCCTTGACACAGCGCCGTTTGGACGCTGGCAGAACCAGACCTTTATCGCCGGTTTGACCCACGAGGGACTCATTGCGCCCTGGGTTCTGGACGGGGCCATGAATGGCAAGGCATTCACCACTTATATCACGACACAACTGGCTCCATGCTTGCACCCTAAAACGGTGGTCATTCTGGATAACCTGTCCACACACAAAGTTCCAGAAGCCGCAAGGGCCCTCAGACAAAGCGGGTGTTGGTTCCTTTTTCTGCCGCCCTATTCTCCTGATCTCAATCCTATCGAAATGGCGTTTTCCAAGCTCAAAGCACACCTACGCAGAATGAAAGCCAGAACCTTTGAGACCTTGATAAAGGCTCTGGGTGACATATGCGATCTGTTCACACCCCAAGAGTGTTGGAATTACTTCAAGGCAGCTGGATATGTTTCAGTATAAAGGCTCAAGACTATAATTAATTGAAGCCCTCATAGAAAGCGTCATCACTGGCGCTTTTTCTATATCTACCTGATGAGAATTGCGCCCTTCATATCAAAGATTCGAGCCAGCTGTTTGACCCTCTTATTAAGGCGCTCTCCATCTAGATCCTTCAGCCCTTCAGGCAAACACAAAGCCAGTTTGCCGTCTACAAATGAAATGGAAGTTCGCCCCAGTACACCGGCAGTTGAAGCACTCACCAGTGAAGCTATGCGCAGCAGTGCTCCCATTATCCGTGCAAGCATCTGAAGCCGCTCGCTACATAAACTCAAAATCTGCGGAGATACCGCATCATCAACAAGCCCTTCGTGCCGATAGAACGCGGACATTGCAAGGTAGGCACGGCCGGGGTGATCCACCTGAATAAAAGACCCATTACTAATAATATTGAGGGATTGTTCCCCTCGATAATCTGGATGAGCCCGCCACCCAATGTCCGCCAGATGACACGCAGCCAGACGAAGGCGACGTTCTCTGTCACTTTCAATAATACCGGCAGCCAAAAGAGCGCCTTCTGTCCACGCCTCCAGCTCCAGACCGAATTTGGGAGAACGCGAGCGCAGCGCACTTATCTCATAAGCTGCCTCATACAAGGCATCTTTTTTCCGCTCCTCCTGATCTAACAGATCATAGAGCAGCCCCTCGCGAATACCCAAAGCAGAAAATACCACTTGATCCACTTTGGACTGGAGAACAACCTCTTTTAGGACTGCCGCCCCATATGGCAAGAGGGTACGCCGTGCTTTGGAGATGACTTTGATCTCTCTAAGCTTATTTGTCTGCTTCCGGATAACACGATCACAAAACTCAACGGCCACTTCCGCAGGAATAGTATACTCCTGCATGACATGGAGAGGATAACCTTCTTGAAACAGGTGAAGGCGGCCCAGTGAGCGCCATGTGCCTCCAATTGCATAGAAGTTTTTCCCAGCACCTGCTTCGGAAAGCCACTCAGCATTTTGCAAGACAGTCTTTGCGATCTCTTGGGCCTGAACAATATCACGGTGAGAGTTATCTTGAAGTCTCAGCCCACCAAGAGGGAAAGTGATGCCGTGCCCCACATCCTCTTTCGAGATTTCAACAAGCTCAAGGCTCCCTCCCCCCAAATCACCAATCAGACCGTTTGGATTTTGAAAGCCTGAAACAACTCCCATTGCGGAGTAGTGCGCTTCACCTTTACCCGAAAGGATCTGCACTTGAGTGTCACAGATACGCTCAACCTCGGAAATGAAGGCTGGCCCGTTATTGGCTTCTCGTACTGCAGCTGTGGCGACGATGCGCAGCATAGTAACGCCAACTTGCTTGCTTATGGCCTTGAAACGGGAGATTGCCTTTAGGGCAACCTCTACCCTTAGCGGGTCCATTTCACCATTCAAGCCAACTCCGCGCCCTAATCCCGCTAATACCTTTTCATTGAAAAGCGGGGATGGGCTGCGTGAAAGTCGTTCGTAAACAACCAGTCGAACTGAATTGGAACCAATGTCAATGATCGCGACTGGACCAGAGCCGTTAAAGCGGCCCCTGATATCACCATTTTTATAGTTATTAGGCACTGGAGTTGCGTTCCGGGAATAATTTCGGGCTATCACTTTGCAAGGAACTACCACGCCCCGACAAAGATGGGTTTGTCATGAAGTATTTATGCGCATTGAACGGCTCTTCATCCGGGAGAGGGACAATACGTTCATGACCGCCATCAGGAAGTATCTTCCAGCTTTGCTGATTATCTTCCAGATTTGCAACCATGATCTGGTCCAACACCTGCTCATGAACAGTACGGTTTGTTATCGGTGCCAACATTTCTACCCGCCGGTCCAGATTCCGAGGCATTAGATCTGCCGAGCTAATATACACATGCGCCTCTCGACTCGGTAACCCATAACCGTTCCCAAAGCAATATATGCGGCTGTGTTCCAAGAAACGTCCAACAATCGACTTTACCCGGATATTCTCCGAAAGACCCGGAATACCGGGGCGCAGGCAACAGATACCGCGAACAACAATGTCGACTTGCACGCCCGCTTGGCTGGAGCGATAAAGAGCGTCGATAATCTGCGGATCGACCAAAGAGTTCATTTTGAGCCAAATCTGGGCAGGCCTCCCTGCTTTGGCGTGCTCAATTTCCTCTTCCATATGCTGCATGATGCGCGCACGCAAGGACTTGGGCGAGATGACAGCAGTTTCCAGCTCACCAGGTTCGGCATAGCCGGTAATATAGTTAAAGATCTTAGCCGCATCACTTGCAATCACGGGGTCGGCAGTGAAATACGACAGATCAGTATATATCCGTGCAGTAATGGGGTGATAATTTCCGGTACCAATATGGCAGTAGGTCCTTAAATTGCTCCCCTCACGGCGAACAACCATAGACAATTTGGCGTGCGTTTTCAGCTCGATAAACCCATAGACCACCTGCACGCCAGCACGTTCCAGATCACGCGCCCAGCGAATATTAGCAGCCTCATCAAACCGCGCTTTAAGCTCCACAAGAGCTGTGACCGACTTACCGGCTTCCGCCGCTTCTATCAACGCCCGTACGATTGGCGAGTTATTTGATGTGCGGTAAAGTGTCTGCTTGATGGCCACCACATCCGGATCTTGAGCAGCTTGATGCAGGAACTGCACCACCACATCAAAACTCTCATAGGGGTGATGAACGACAATGTCCTTTTGCTGGATTGCAGCAAAACAATCCCCACCGTGTTCTCTAATCCTTTCAGGAAAACGTGCATTGAACTTTGGAAATTTCAAGTCACTGCGCTTAATATCAACAAGCTGCGAAAGATCGTTGAGAGCAAGCAAACCGTCTACAAGGAAGATCTCGTCTTCCTCTTCGATTTCCATTTCATTTGCAACAAAGGCCCTCAGGTCTTCAGGGGTGTTACCTACTATTTCCAGGCGAATAACCGAACCACGGCGCCGCCGTTTCAGAGCGCTTTCAAAGACCCGAACCAGATCTTCCGCTTCCTCTTCGATCTCCAGATCGGAATCTCGAATAACACGGAATGTGCCCTTCCCGCGGATATGATATCCGGGAAACAGGCGGTCAATAAACAGGCTGATGATGGATTCTGTTGCGACAAAACGCTTCGCATGCCGATCCGTCCCCTTTGGCTGCGGCAAAATAACAAACCGGCCAATCTGGCTTGGAAGACGGAGCAGCGCAGTCATTCCGGCGCCGCCACCTGTTGGCAACAAATCCAGAATGAGCGCAAAACCGAGATTTGGAATGAACGGAAACGGATGGGCAGGATCAATTGCAAGCGGTGTTAGAACTGGGAAAATATGCTGCAGGAAGTAATCCTCCAGCCAATCGGCTTCCTGATCTTCCAGATCTTTTGCGTGCAGGATGCGAATACCATCCTCAGCCAACTCTGTTCGCAGCTGGCGAAAACAGCTTTGCTGCTCACTTTGCAGGCGGCCAACAGCCTCTCCAATCTTTTCCAGTTGTTCCCCGGGGGTCAATCCGTCATCGGATTGCTTGTTAATCCCTTCCCGTTGCTGACCACGAAGCCCGGCAACACGCACCATGAAGAACTCATCCAGATTGTTGGCTGAAATAGATAAAAAGCGCAGCCGTTCCAACAATGGATGGCTGGGGTTCATGGATTCTTCCAGTACCCGGCGGTTAAACGAGAGCCATGAGATCTCCCGATTGATAAAACGTCCGGGTTTTTCTAGAAGTTCCTGCCCCTGTTCTGGCGTAATTAGCGGCATGTTCTGTACATCTGTAGTATTCGTGCCAGCCATTTCATTCATCCCAGAACCCTCCGCATAGTATCTTATTCTTAGCAACAAACCACATTATAACATGCCATACCCACTCGGATTCAGCGCATGAGGTTTGTAATACAATATTTAATAGAAAACGCCTACTGATCCAGACTGTCCAGGACACTCGATGCCATTGCTCTGGTAATTTTTTTACCTTTTGCTAAAGCATACCTGTCCAAAGCCTCTACAATATGCCCCACAGCAGACAAGGACCTTTCAATTCGAAGAATGAGAAACTCAATTAACGAATGGTCAACAGAAACCTGTCTATCTGCAAATAACTTGGTCATTACCATGCGCAGGAGCATATCATCGGGCTCTGCAATCTCAATTGGCGTGGCGGCACGGAACCTTGAGGCCAAATCCGGGAGTTGCAAATTGAAGGCATGGGGCCATGTGCGGCTGGTGAGCAGCATAGTCTGCCCATTTAGCCGGATCGCATTGAACAGATGGAAGAGAGATTTTTCATCAAACCCCTCATGCAGGTCTTCAATAGCCACGGGCCCGGCTTCCGCCAGTTCAGAAGGACTGAACTGATAAAGCTGAGGGGCCTTGACAATATGGGCTCCGCTTACCTCTTGCCAAGCATTCACAAGATGTGTTTTGCCCGCGCCAGTCGGCCCGGCCAGCAGCACAATTGGCGAACTCCAGTTCGGCCAAGATGTCAGCAGGTTGAATGCCGCTTGATTGGCCTCACTTACGAGGTAATCATCAAATCCTAGCGCCTCGTTGTGAGGTAACATCAAAGGCAACTGTTGTGGGATTGCCGATCCAGTCATTCCAACTCGTCCATATTCCTATTGTCACTACCAATTCCGGCATAAAACGGACTGCCAAGGTATTGCTTTAGTGCAAACCGCGCTAAAACCCCGACCACCGCAGCGGCAGGAATGGCGATCAGCATCCCGACAAAACCAAAAAGGGATCCGAATGCAAACAGCGCAAACATCAACCATACAGGATGAAGACCGACACTGTGTCCTACAAGTTTGGGTTGGAGGACATTGCCCTCCAGAAACTGACCCATCGCAAAAACGAGAAGCACGAGACCTATCATGAGAGGGTCTGGCCAAAACTGGACCAGCGCAACTCCAATAGAAAGGAAAAAGCCGACTAGCGCTCCAACATAGGGTATGAAGCTAATAAGGCCAGCGGTCAGCCCAATCAATAGCCCAAATTTCAAACCAACAAGCAAAAGCGCAATTGCGTAAAAACTCCCCAGTATTATACAGAGTAAAACTTGGCCCCGGACAAACCCCGCGACGGCCTCATCCATTTGTCGGGCAAGGTCTCTAACTGTCTGTTTCTGCGCATTTGGGATCCAGCTGTCGATGCGGCCAATCATGTCATCCCAGTCCAGCAGCAAATAAAATGCGACAACCGGAGTGACAACCATTAGGGAAATTATGGAAAGAAGTGCTTGGCCCCCGCTCCAGATTGACGACAAAAGTGCTCCCAGCCAAGTTGCCGCCTGCCCCATCAAATTACCGATCGTACTTTTAAGATCTGCATTGGAGAAGCTACTCAGGTTCTGCAGCCGGTTGCCAGCAAGATCTGTCAAAAGGGCCTGTAGCTTTTCAATGTTTGTTGGGAGTTCCTCGATAAACCGGGCGAGCTGGTTTCCAAGCAAAGGCGCGAGAATTAGAAGAACTGCAACAAAGATGATTACGAAAACCAATAGAATCAGCACTGTGGACCACAAGCGGCTGATGCGCTTGTCCTCCAGATAGTCAGCTACAGGATCAAGAAGATAAGCCAGCCCCATTCCCGCGACAAAAGGCAGCAAGATATCACTGAAGACGAACAGGAAGAGAACAAAGATCAGGAACGAGCAAAACCAGAAGTACATTTGATTCTTAAGCGTCATAAACACCCTCGTTTCCGCTAGCGGAAAAATAGATTGAACTGTTCATTAAGGGATCAGTAACTTGATTCGCCAATAGAAATTATAAATTAATCCATCACTGCGCAAAGTTTTAGGGGACGGTCTTCAAATAGATCAGAAAAGACAAAAACTCTCCCATTCGAGAACTTGCATTCAAACGCCCTTTTAGGTTCTATGCCCGCGAAATTGCTGATACATAAATCGGGATCGATCCCAAGCATACACGGAGTTTCCTCTATGAGCCAGAATGCCAGCAATGGTCTTACATATTCACAAGCCGGAGTGAGTATTGATGCCGGAAACGAACTGGTCAAAAAAATTGGCCCAATGGTGAAAGCCACTCGCCGCTCCGGAGCGGACAGCGAAATTGGCGGATTTGGGGGACTTTTCGATCTTAAAGGGGCTGGTTTTAAAGACCCCATTCTGGTTGCGGCCAATGATGGTGTGGGAACAAAGCTCAAAATAGCCATTGATACCAACCAGCACGCCAGTGTTGGCATTGATCTGGTTGCCATGTGCGTGAATGATCTCATTGTTCAAGGGGCTGAACCTCTCTTCTTCCTCGATTACTTTGCCTGCGGCTCTTTGGATGTTGAGCGGGCAACCGAAGTTGTCGCCGGTATTGCCGAGGGCTGCAAACAAGCAGGCTGCGCTCTTATTGGCGGCGAGACCGCTGAAATGCCCGGCATGTATGCCAAGGATGATTATGATCTGGCAGGCTTTTCCGTTGGCGCTGCCGAGCGGGGGGAGCTGCTGCCTTCCAAAGACCTCAAAGAAGGCGATGTAATCCTTGGTCTGGCTTCTTCAGGTGTTCATTCCAATGGCTTTTCCCTTGTGCGCAAGATTGTTGAGCTGAGCGGTTTGAGCTGGGAGGATGCAGCCCCGTTTGACTCCACCAAGTCACTTGGCGCTGCTCTCATGGAGCCAACCCGTATTTATGTGAAATCCCTGCTTGCAGCCATCCGTGAAACCCACTCTGTAAAAGCAATGGCCCACATTACCGGCGGTGGGCTTCCTGAGAACCTGCCACGTGTTCTGCCTTCCAGCTTAGCAGCTCACATTGATCTGGGGGCAATTAACCTCCCCCACGTGTTCAACTGGCTGTCCAAGACCGGAAAAATCGAGCAGAAAGAAATGCTGAGAACTTTCAACTGCGGCGTTGGCATGGCTGTGGTTGTGGAGCAAAGCGAAGCGGATAAGGTTATCGCCATTGTGGAAGCGCACGGAGAGACGGTTTCCCGCTTGGGCACCCTTGAGAAGCGCGAGAGTGAAGCTGTTGTCTTTGACGGATCTTTGGGCTTGAACAATGAGTGATTTTCCAAAGAAGAAGGTTGCTGTTCTGATCTCTGGTCGGGGCAGCAATATGGCCTCTCTTATTGAAGCCACTAAGAACGAAAGCTACCCCGCTGAAATCTGCGCGGTTATCTCCAACAGGCTAGATGCGAAAGGCTTGGAAACCGCCAAGGATAACGGTATCCAGACATTTGTAGTTGACCACAAGCTCTTTGGGAAAGACCGTGAGAGCTTTGAAAAGGAACTGCATCAGAAGATCAAGGCTTCGGGGGCTGAACTGGTCGTTCTGGCCGGTTTCATGCGCCTGCTTACCCCTTGGTTTGTATCGCAGTGGGAAAATCGCGTTATCAACATCCATCCGGCGCTCCTGCCCAGCTTCCCCGGACTGGACACCCACCAGCGCGCCCTCACCGCTGGCGTGCGCCTGCATGGGGCAACGGTGCACTTTGTGACTAGCGAAATGGACGTGGGGCCGATTATCATGCAAGGGGCGGTGCCTGTTCTGGATGACGACACACCGGACACGCTGGGTGCCCGTGTTCTCACCATTGAGCATGAAATCTACCCCGAGGCCCTTGCTTTGGTTGCCGCTGGCAGAACCAAGATTGAAGGCCACCGTGTGCGCATTATCGGCTGTGATGATCTTGAGGAAGACCTGATCGCACCGGTTATTTAAAGCACCAACCACCTAACAGGGGTGCCCTGCTCCCCTGTTACTCCCCTCATAGCTTCACCTACCTTTTCCAGCTTGCCTCAAAGGCGCTCGACTATGAGAGGCCTTGTTATGAAGCGCATGCAACACCCTGATGTATAAAATGACTGCGACGTGTATGGATGCCTTAGTCAATGCGAGAGTTACTCAGACGTAAAAACCATGGGATCAAGTGCGCACGTGTATCAGGCCTTTTTGCAAGATTTTGTCCTCGCGGGCCGTTATGGATAAGCGCCGATCAGGTCCAATATCATAACCACGAGCTCAAAGCTCCGTGTCGCAAACTGGTTTTCCTGATCCGATCTTAGTGATCCTGGGTCCTTAACTGTCAGATGTCCCTTGCAATCCCTCCCGGCTTACCGACGAGACAAGCCACGTTCACACAGCCATGCTTGCCGGATCTCGATAGGTTTCTCCCTTTGTTATCATTGCCCATACTGTTCGCGCCATTTTATTTGCCAGCGCCACAGCGGCCACCAGAGGAGCTTTTCTTGCCAGCAAGGCCTCAAGCCACGGATGCCGGGGCGCGCCTTTTTTGCGGGCCCACCAAATAACTGTTGTCGCGCCAATAATCAGCAGCCTGCGAATATCACGCTGGCCGGCTTTAGACGTCTTCCCAAGCCGCGTTTTGCCCCCCGTTGAGTGCTGCTTGGGAACCAGGCCCAGCCAAGCGGCGAAATCCCGCCCGCGCTTGAACGTGGCCATTGCGGGGGCAAAAGCCTCTATCGCTATCGCGGTGATTGGGCCGAGCCCGGGAATGGTTTGCAGAATTTTTGCCGTACCACTGTTTCTGGCCAATGTCTGAAGTTTTTTCTCAAGCACCTTAATCTTTTGCGTATGCTCGCCAATCTGTTCAAAGTACAACCTCGCCATTTCATGAACAATCTCAGGAAGATGTCCCCCATCCGCTTCAAGACGCTGCCTCAGCTTCTCAACATGGACCGCGCCATGAGGGACGACCAGTCCATGTTCGGCCAAATGCGCCCGCAGCGCGTTAATCATTTGGGTTCGCTGGCGCACCAGAATCTCACGGGTGCGGAACACCATCGAACGGGCCTGTTGAAGTTCGCTTTTGACCTCCACAAAGCGCATGGTGGGACGGGCGGCGGCTTCGGCAATGGCAAAAGCATCGTTGGCGTCGTTTTTCTGGCGCTTAACAAAGGGTTTGACGTAAATCGGCGCAATCAAGCGAACCTCGTGCCCCAGCTTTCCCACCTCTCTTCCCCAATAATGGGAACTCGCACAAGCCTCCATTGCGACAAGACAAGTTGGCAGCTTACCCAAAGCCTTCAAAAAACCCGCACGAGAAACCTTCTTTGAAAACACGACATGTCCGTCTGCAGCGGCTCCATGCAGTTGAAAAACGTTCTTTGATAAATCAACTCCAACAACGGCAAGGTTCTTCATGGTTGCGTCCCTCTTTTTCCAAAAGCTACACTCTGCTCAGTATTGCAGAAATGCGCCGGGAGAGGCATCCATTCCATCATAACCCTACCCCGAAATAGGCAGTTTTTACGCGGCTTCCATCATTCAGAGCAGTCAGACTAGGAAGCAACGACAGCACTAAAAGGAAACGAATGAGCGGTGCAATGTATACTAATAAACTCTTAGAGATACGAGTATGCCAATTTAATTATGGAATTTTTAGAGATTATTCCATAGATATGAAACTAGTAACCACACTTTGGTTACCTGTATTATCCACCAAGTTGAGATGCCTGTTGCTCTTGTTCTCTTGCCATTTCCATGCGAATGGCTAGAGAGATTCCATAGTAACCCTTTAAGTAGTTGCGGGGACTACTTTGGAATTGTAAAACTCATCGGCAGGCCTGCCCGAGACAAAACACCCGTCCCCCCCAAAAACAACAGTTATTGTCAAATATCTTGCGCTGATTTTGTCTCAGACGGTTTACGATGAGACACCGCGTTATGAAGGGCATGCAGCACCCTGATGTAAACAATAACTGCGATGCATACCCCTACCCCCAAATAGGCATTTTTTATACTGGTTCCATCAATTAGCGCAGTCAGATTAAGAAGCAGCGGCAGCGCTAACAAGAAACCAACGAGAACAGCTACTACGGCATTTATGCCGTATGCGCCCCGAATGCTCAAACCCGCCTTAATCATGTAAATTAGTGTAAACTCGAAAAGACCAGTTATTTTGTACCCACCCAGCCCCGTCCTTCAAACCTCACTTTAATCCATTTAGCAGAATGAGAGTGTTAGTAAGAAAAAATCTTATCGCATCCTATATCCGCTACACTTCATATAAATAATCTGTAAAAAGTAGAAAGGGATCAACGGCTTTCATAAACAAACAACAAACCCAACGAATTACTCATCGTCCGTTACATTTAACTTTTTAAAAAAATCGATAAAACTACCGACATCATCCACATCAACTCTATGATACTGCACATTACCAGAATAAGAAAATTTAAGAATTGCGTGGTGTTTTGTTAGTTTATCTCGACCATCCTTAGATCCGCAAATAAAAGCAACGCAATCCGATGATAAGCGGCGAGAATACTTTATCGACCTTCCAGCCAAGAATATTTTATCAGCAATACTAGGTTGATATGAATTTGTAATTTTCATGAAATATTACCCTATTTTGATACCCTAATTCGCCTGCATCTAAAATAATATGAAGCTTTTGTACTCGAACCTGACTCCACTGTTCAAGCCTCCCTCGTCTCCGCTTTACGAATAGAGGTACGGGTGCCTTGATAGGCAATACCGCTTAATTATTTTTTTACTTCTTATTTTTCTAGTTGCCATTTGTAAGGCAGCTTATACCAATCGGCATTATTGCAAACCTATAGGGTTCCTTCTGGATCCCGGCTCGGTTGCCGGGATGACGGCGGAATGGGTGGCGAGGTTTGGTAAACCCCTTGGGTTATGCCGGACAAGCGAAGTGCCGATCCGGTATCCAGACCACGAACTAGCGATTATACTGCTGGGTTTACTCCCGAATTTCGTAGACTTCTCCTAGTAGATTTGGGCCAGCCCCACGCCTCAAGCCTCTCCCGTCTCCGATTTACGAATAGAGATACGGGTGTCGTGGTAGGCGATGCCCCCGAAGGGGGCGACTTGGTCGGCGCCTGTGAGGGTGTTGATGCCATTTCCCTCTTTGAAAGCGTGGTTGGGCCAAATACCTTCCGAGATCACCGTACCCGGCATGTGCTGGGTGCTTATTTCCGCGTGCAGGTAAACTTGGCCCCGCTGATTTTCCAAGATGATATAGTCCCCCGCTTCAATCTCATGAGCCTGCGCATCATGGGGGTGCAGCAGCGCTGTGGGGCGCTTTTCTTTTTTGAGCGAGCTTTCGGTCTGGTTGAAGGAAGAGTTCAGGAAGGACCGCGCTGGCGCTGTGACGAGCCGCAGAGGGTAGTCTTTTGTTACCTCTTCCGTTACCGCCCAATGATCGGGAAGGACTGGCAAGCTCTCCCAAGGCCCCATTGGCCCAGCGTTGTTAACCCGCACGTTGGTCCAGTCCGGTTTGAATCGGTATTTTCCATCTTCATAGCCAAAGCCGTTCAGGAAGTGGGAGGTCTCAAAATCTGGCTGACAATCGATCCAGCCCTGTTTTTCCAAATTCTCCAAGCTGCCGTGGCCGGAAGATTGTAAAAGCCAGTCCACATGCTCGCGAGCGCTCCAGCTATGGGCCTCATGCTCTTTGCCTCCGGTTCGGCGGATCAGCTCGTTGAGTACATAAAGGTTTTCGCGCGCCTCTCCCGGTGCCTGCGTGAGCTTTGGCCCAAACAGGATGGACTGCGCCCCCCCTGCCTTATAGATATCATCATGCTCAAGGAACTGGGTGGCTGGCAGCACAATATCGGCCATCAAGGCGGTTTCTGTCATGAACTGTTCATGCACCACCGTGAACAGGTTTTCGCGCGCCATGCCCTGCTTCACAAGCGCCTGTTCTGGCGCGACGCTCACCGGATTGGTGTTTTGAATGAGCATGGCTGTCACGGGCGGACCATTCAGCAGCGCCTCGTTATCGCCGGTGAGAATCCGCCCGATCTGTCCCATATCCAGCTGGCGGATGCCCTCCTGTTTCAAGGAGTGGGCTTCGATCATGGACTTGTCAAAACCGAAAATCGCACCGTTGTTATGGAACGCGCCGCCGCCTTTATGCTGGTAATGGCCACCCACCACAGCAATGCTGGTGACCGCGTGCATGTTGACAGTTCCGTTTCGAGAACGGGTGAACCCATAGCCTATGCGGAAGAATGTTTTGTTATTTTTTCCAATAGCTTGCGCGAATTCTTCAATCTGTTTTCTAGGAAGACCGGTAATCTTGGCTGCCCATTCCGGCCCGCGGGTTTTAAGGTGCTGCTCCAGCTCTTTAGGTGCGTCGGAATACTTTTCCAGATAAGCGCGGTCCGCATATCCGTCCCTGAACAGAACATGCATCACTGCACAGGCCAGAGCCCCGTCGGAGCCGGGCTTGATAATCAACCCCACATCCGCCTGCTTCATGGTCTCCGTTTCATAAACGTCCACCACGAAAATCTTCGCGCCGCGGGTCTTGCGGGCCTTGATTGCATGGGTCATCACATTGACCTGCGTTGCAACCGGATTGGTGCCCCAGATGACAACCTGATCAGCTTCCGCCATCTCGCGCGGGTCGGGGCCTGCAAGCTTACCCGTTCCCGCCACATAGCCCGTCCAAGCCATGTTGGTGCAGAAGGTGTCATACATGCCCGAATAGTTCTTGGAATGCCTGAACCGGTTGATGCTATCGCGCTGAACCTGCCCCATAGTTCCCGCAAAATAATAGGGCCAGACGGTTTGGCTGCCGTGCTGCTCTTCTGCTTTTAAGAAAGCGCTGGCAGCCTCTTCAAGAGCCTCTTCCCAAGTGATGCGGGTGAACTGACCCGACCCTTTCGGTCCGCTTCTGCGCAGGGGGTAAAGAACCCTGTCTTTGTGGTAGAGCCGCTCCGTATAGCGGGCAACTTTCGCGCAGATAACACCGGCGGTGTAAGAGTTGTCCTTTGCCCCACGAATACGCCCGATGCGCCCGTCCTCATGCACCTCAACCTCCAGAGCGCAGGTAGACGGACAATCATGGGGGCAAGCGGAAATCCGCTTCTGGGGTCTTGTTGGGGCGTTCATGTGCAGTCTCTTCTCCACGTAACTTAGAACCCATGTAATTAAGCATCCACGCGTTAATGGCAAGAGACGGAGCCGGACAAAAGAGTGTACATCATACCGGAGTGAGCAGGTTCCGACCTCGCTCTTAATTTAAGCAAGGCCTCACAGTTTGGCCCAATTACTTTAGTGCATCAACAAGCTAAAGCAGTCAGACGTTTTATTAAAACCACAGTACATGACACTACATTTGAGTGAACGTTTTGGACAGGCTTTATTCCATGCGAGAAATGCCTTGTCCAGTTTCAAAGTGATCCAGTTTCTCAAGGTATCCAGTCCCAGTCGGAACCGTGACTTTTCTCGTCTGCCATACGCCTTGTGTTTAATTGCTTTGCGATCCATTAATATCGTGGCACACCGATATGCCCATATGCTTTCAAGACTGATAATGGCAAACAATGTGGAAAGCTTGTTAGCACTGTTTTAACTCCACCTGTTCATAAACGGACGTTTTTGGACACTTGACTGAAAACAAATAATAAATTCCTTTGCGTACGATTTTGAACAAAGCTTGTTCCGCCCCCGATTGGTATGAGTTACAATGACACATTGCCATTTTCACGAGTGTGGGCCCTCACCTAACCTTTAAGTTTTACAAAGCAGGCGCATGGCTCGTGCTTCCCGTTTCAAACGGAAGCTGCATCAACCTAAGACAGTCTTCAAAATCACCGCCTATTCCATCCATTGTATCTCCAGCAATGGAGAGACAGCTACTCCTTTTCCAGAACAGAAGCACTGCCCCTAGAAAAGTGTCGTAAACTATACTCCTGTGAACTTTTGACACAGTTGGATACAGCTTCGAAATAGACGAGAGGCTCCATTTATATAAGGTGTGAGTAGAAGACGGGACAAGTGTGCGGTGGGCTACCCAAAAAATCAAACGCTGCACTGTCTGAACGCTGCCAACAATAAACGAGAAGACCAATTCATCTCATAGACCCAGAGCTTTGGCGGAGATCACTCCATCGCTACAGACCAGACAAGCTCAACTGAAGAGAGATAGTAGTATGGGGCTTTATATTCAAAGGATTTACTGGGCCTGCATCTTGAGCGCAGTTTTTTGCTCGGTACACGCCAGTGCAGCCGAACAGCCACACATACAAACGCCAGCACCTGTCATCCATCTGGCTGACAATTTCGGAGAAACTCGAGAACTCGGCTGGTGTATTGATACCATCGGAAAGGGGTTTGCTGAAAACCTACATGCACACTCTTGTAAACCGCAGGGGGGGGATGTTCAGTTTTCCTATGACGCTAAAACAGGAAAGATCAGATCAGTTGCCTACCCTAAATTTTGCATGACATATCAGTCAGCCCATGACCTAACTCTTACTTTGACAGACTGCGAAGCTTCAAACACGAAACAACAGTTTTCCTATAATTTGGCAACAAAGGAAATCCGCTTAGGGAAGACCCCGGATCAGTGCATCGTGGTGGGCGAACCAATACGGACGGCTGGACCTTTCATGTCCAGAGACTTGATCATCCAAGACTGTTCAACAGCTGGCTCTCGGAGCAAGGAATGGGTGATTGTACCATGACTTTTTCTCGGTCAGCGCTTTCTCGGCGCTCGTTTCTCAAATTATCTACAGCGCTCGGACTTGCATGCCCCAGCCTCACCCTATCTAGCCCCACACTGGCTCAAGCGCAAAGCGCGTCCTCCTTCTCTCCAACCACATTAACAGTGACAGAAGTTGACGGGCGGCCCGTGTACAACGAAAAATCTCCGGGGCCGACCTTAACTCTGGAGCCAGGCGGCACGCTTGATATTGAACTGGTAAACAACCTTAGCCCGTTGCACGATGATTGTACGGACACCCCCAATGCGTTTCATGGATTAAATACAACAAACTTACATACCCATGGCCTACACGTTTCACCTAACAAGGATAAAACCGGTAGATTTGACGCGGACAACGTCTTTATAAATGTTGTACCCAAAGACCAACTTGTCCCATGTGAACAGATTTGCGGGATACCGGTGGAAGAAACTTTTCGAAGGCACCGAGCGAATTACAGATTTGAAATCGCGCAGGACCACCCCTCAGGTACATTCTGGTATCACGCCCACAAGCATGGATCGACGCAACGTCAGGTTGGCGGTGGCCTGGCTGGGCCCTTGATTGTTCCAGACAAACCCGGCACCATGCCGAGCTATATTGCACAGGCCCCCGAGCATATTCTGATGCTCATGAACCGGGGTATGGTTCTGGTCAACCCTCAAGGCGGGGGAAAGATGCTCCCACACTTCACATGCGGCCCGGAGAGGTGCAACGGTGGCGGATTATAAACGCCCAGTCTGCTGGCAACGCCTTTGCTTACCTTGCAACGAACATTCCAGAGCTTGAACTCTACCAGATTGCCTTTGATGGACTAACCTTGCCACGACGCCAGAGGCTTGACCAGTTTGACAAGCGGGAACCATGGTTAAACCCTTCTGCCTTGGCCCCAGGCAATCGAATGGATTTGATCGTGAGAGCTCCTGAAAATGCCAAGCCCGGCCTTATCCCTATCGATTGGATAACTGGCCTCACGGACCTGCTTTCCTTTACAAGCAATAGCCGCGCGGCAACAATTCAGGTGGGAATCTCTGGAACTCCAGTGAACTGTGAATGGTCTGAGGACGATGAACTGCCAGGGCCGGGCCTGAGCGCATTTGATGATGATACGACGTTGCCCACCCGTACTATAGATTTTACACTTGGCTTCACAGTAAACGATGCGGCCTATGACGGCACAATGGCACAGCGGATGCGACTGGGCACAGCTGAGGAATGGACCATTACCAATTCAACTGGGGGTGTTCATGCTTTTCATATTCACCTCAACCCTTTCTTTGTCACACATATCAATGGAATGGAACTGCCGCAGGACAGCCCCCTGCGCCGATGGCAAGATACCATTGCGCTCCCTTATAGTGAGGGAGGTAAGCCAGGCTCCATAACCTACAAGACCAGATTTGAAAGCTTCACCGGTAAGTTTGTTATCCATTGTCACGTTTTACGTCATGAAGACCTTGGTATGATGCAGACAGTTGAAGTCTATTAACTATGATTAAAAATCTCAGCGCTTTGGTGAATAGGAAACGCATATTAGCAGGTATCCTCCTGATCGCATCGATTGTTGCGACTTGGCTTCTGGTGCTCGTTATTTTGGATACCCTATATCTGCATGATCCCCGTCATAAAGATATGGCGCTTAAACCTTGGATGACACCTCGCTACATCGTATTAACCTACAATTTACCACGCCCTCTCGTCATACAAATTCTTTCACTGGACCCCAAAAAAGATAAAGGAATCCGTCTTGGGCGGATTGCTGATGAACAAGGAATTTCCATGGAAGAATTGACTGCGCGCGTTCGTGCAGCAGCAACCCAATATCGCGAGGAGCAACATGATGGATAGCATCATTGGTCTCGTCCCGGACTACGGATCCTACCTGATTTTTATAGTAATCTTGTCTGGAACGCTGGCCGTTCCTGTTCCGGCCTCAGCCCTGTTGCTCATAGGCGGAAGTTTCGCGGCTACCGGAGATCTGACGGTGTCTTCACTGCTTGCGTCCTCATTGTCCGCACACTTACTGGGTGACCAGATTGCCTACGGAATTGCAAGAGCTTTCGGCCCGCGCCTCCTCTCCCGTTTGGAACACTCCAAACATGCGAGATCTCCCCTACAAAAAAGTAAGAAACTTTTACAGGGACACGGCAGTTTAGCGGTTTTTCTCAGCCACACAGTACTCAGCCCCATGTGCTCTTATATGAGCTATTTAAGCGGTGCAGGCGCACTCGGATGGCGTCGTTATACATTGGCAGCGATGCCAGGAGCAATTATTTGGACCAGCACCTATATTACCCTTGGCTACAGTTTTGCGTCGCACTTGGAACAAATAGCATCAATTTTCAGTAACTTGTCTGGAGCCATTGCGGCCCTTTTCGTTGCTGTTGTTGCCTACCTGTTGCTTAAGCATCAATATTCATTCACCCTGAAATCAAGTAGTCTTCTATTGCCAAAAAAAAAAAAGTGTAACTCCGAATCTCCCCAAGTCCAGTTTACAAATAGGATTCACAAATCCAGTTATTTTTGAGCAGTTTGTCATTGCCATACGCGGACGAGGTGGTCGCAAACCAAGGGATCATCGCCGTGTTCTTGATGGGATCTTTTGGATTGCCAGAACCCGTGCACTGTGACGCTATTTACCCGAAGAGTTTTGGAAATGGATCAATGTGTACCAACAGTTCCGCCGGTGAAGCCAAGCAGGGTTGTGGGAATTGATCCTGTCCGTGCTGAATGACAGTAATTCAACCCCTTCCAGTATTCATATGATTGATAGCACTGTCACCCGGACACACCAGCAGGAGGCAGGCGCAAAAAGGGGACCCAAAAACAGGGTTTTGGTCGCTCAAAAGGTCGCTTCACGACGAAAGTCCGCCTGATCGCCAATATTAAATCAACTCCCCATAATGTTGAATCTCAAGGGATTCCCAATCTTGCTGGTTTGTAATTCACTCCCTTTTAGGTGGACCCTACATGCCAGCCCCCCTTTCCCGTGACATCCGTGTTCGTTTTCGACGACTCATAAAAGCTGACTTAAGCGGGCGAGAAGCAGCCCGCCAGCTGATGATCTCCTCCGCAGCAGCTTCGCGCCTGGCACGGAAAGTTCGTACTGATCTCAGCTTGGAACTAGCCAAGTTAGATCGCCCCATAGGCAGCGGAAAACTGGAGATTTATTTCCGGTTTTTCAAAGAACTCATTACGCAAGACGCAGACATAAGTTTATGTGAGCTACGCGATGCTCTTTTTATGGCCAGAGGCGTCAAAGTTCACCTCAGCTTGATCTCCAATGTTATGGACTTACCCCGTAAAAGTGGAGGCACTTCTGCTAAAGTAGCAACAGGAGGATCGCATGAAGCGACAGGGGCAAACGAATTATACAGATGAGTTCAAACAGGAAGCTGTACGTTTGGTGGTGAGTAGTGGACGAAAGGTTGCAGAAATTGCCGACGAGCTTGGTGTCCCACGCTCTACGTTAAGCCGCTGGAGCCGCAAGTATCGGGATGAGGATCTGCTATCGGGGCCGCATGATGATGTTGAGAAAGAGCTTGCTCGCCTGCGTAAGGAAGTCACGCTTCTTCGTCAGGAAAGGGAGTTACTAAAAAAGCAGCAGCGTTCTTCGCCAAGGAAACAAGTATTTGAAATTTCAATTTATTAGAGCGTAGAGCGCTTCCTATCCTGTTCGTTTTTGTGCTCATTTATGGGCGTGAGCTGTAGTGGGTACTATGCCTGAAAGCAGCGCTGTGCCAGCAAACGCCAACAGGAGGATATGGTGCTTCTGGCCCCTATCAAAGAAGTCTTTGCAACCTCACGCCAAACCTATGGGCCCCCTCGAATTCACGCAGAACTCAAGGAGGCCGGCCTTGCTGTAGGTCGCAAACGCGTTGCCAGATTGATGCGGGACAACGCTTTGCGCGATATAAGTAAACCCCGCTTCAAGAAAACCACCGACAGTTCTCACAACAACCCTTTTGCGCCCAATCTCCTTGAACAGGATTTTACCTGTACAGGCGAAAATCAGAAATGGGCATAGACATCAGTTTTCTCTGGGCAACTCAAGGATGGTTGTATCTGCCGATTATTCTGGATCTATATTCCCGCCGGATCGTTGGTTGGGCCAAGAGTAAACGGATGACTGCAAAGCTGCCCATCAAAGCTTTGGAACAGAAACGATCGACGCATCAATAACTTGGCCGCCCATGACCAGATAACCTTGTTCTTTAAGGTAATAGTCAAAAGCATCGAACAGCGACTGGATGATATCCGCCTGTACCAACAGTTCACGGTACATCCAGATCGTTTTGGCGTCCAGAACGCGGTCTTCCAAACCTAGCCCCAGAAAGCGTAAAAATGAAAACCGATCCCGGATCTGATATTCAGCCTGATCATCCGACAGGCTATAAAGGGCGCACAGGATGAGCATTTTGAACATTAAAACAGCATCCCAAGGTTTGCGGCCCGCTTTGGACTTGCGATCCTCCGGCCGCTGACGCTAAGACTTTTCAAGTCAACCGCGAAAGCTCTCTCATGGTACCACATTGTCGATCTTAGCCAGTGGATCATTGCTAGCATCGGGATCCTTATAGTGATTGGCAATATCAAAAAAATGCAAGCAGGCCATAAGCACTCCAAATATATCATTTCAAGTCATTGACGATACAACAAAAAATCAAATAGGAAATTTTCAGAGGTACCCTTAAGGTGATTTTCATAATAACATAAGTATACCACCTAGTAGCAAGGCAAGTTAAAGGGAATTATATTTTATCTATATCATACTGTTACTTTTAAAAATATCAGATTATCTTCACTAAGTTTACTTATGAAGTTCCGTTTGGTTTATCGCCTTGAAATACTGCCCACTTCTTGTTGGACAAGTGCATTTCAATTGCTTGGAATAGGTTAAATTTCTCTAAATATAATCACGAGTGCGTAAACAACTTTTTGGTGTTCTTGTGGTTTGCTTAAGGTTTGTCTGTACAGTGAAGGCAATAGTTTCACTGCTAAAATCTCAAAGTAAGAAACTGGTAACAAATGCAGACAGTTGGCTATGTTTTGGAAGAGTTTCCCGTTCTAAGTGAAACCTTTGTGGGAAATGAAATCCGCGCGATGCAATCCTTAGGGCACAAAGTGGTACCGTTGATCTTGAAGCGGGCAAGCGGCCCAGCGCAACCGGAAGATATTAAACTCTCGCAGGAAGGTGCTCATTTTATAGGGGAGGCTGGGGTGCGAACCGCCTTACCAAGCTTGAAGTGTCTTTCCCTGAAATCAAGCGAGGCCATAAACTTTGTCAACACTCAAATGTATTTGCCAAAGTTTTCCCTTTTAGGAAACTCTTTTAAAATTGCATCCTTCGCTAGTACTGAGAAAGTTGATCATTTCCATGCTCATTTTTCAGGCCCTGCGAGTGCCCATGCCATTGCAGCAGCTCGTCTGAGTAGAAAAACGGTATCATTCGTGTGCCATGGACATGATGTCTATGAAGAGGCCTATGATTTACCACTCAAACTAGCCTCCGCCGACTTTGTCGTATCCGTGTGCAATGACTTAAGTAACGATCTACATGACATTCAACCTGCTGCTAAAGTCAGTATGATACCCTGTGGCACCGACCCCAGAAAGTTTCAAAGCGTATCTACATCGCAATGTAATGGGCGCCTGCTCTTTATTGGTCGTCTTGTTGAGCAGAAGGGCGTGGATGATATCCTACAGGCGTTCTCTGAGATGGATAAATTTCCTCCCATAGATATTGTCGGGGACGGTCCTTTACGTAAGTTTCTTGAAGAAAAAGCGGCGGTTCTTGACCCAAGAGAGAATACTATCAAGTTTTTGGGAGTAAGAGACTCACATTGGTTGGCGGGAAATGCTCCCAATTATATGGCCTTGATTGCTCCATTTAAAAAAGCTACAAATGGGGCCAGAGACACAGGCCCTCTGGTTGTAAAGGAAGCAATGTCTATGGAGCTTCCTGTGATCACTACTGCATTTATGGGGATGAAAGAAACAGTCACCCCCGAAACTGGATTTCTGGTAACTCCCGGGAACCCAACATCCTTACGCCAAGGAATAGAAGATCTTTTGAAGCTGTCTAAAGAAGAACGTAAGGCCCTAGGCAGGGCAGGAAGAAAGCGGGTACTAGCCCATTTTACCCTTGAAAAATCTGGCCTAAAGCTCTCCAGCGCTATACAGATGTGTCAAAGAGAAAACACTGGCAATTTGTGATAGGCTTTGAGGCTGAATAGCCGTGGTACTTTCTGTAAAGCTCATCACTGCCTACTATAGTCTTGAGCCTTTATACTGAAACATATCCAGCTGCCTTGAAGTAATTCCAACACTCTTGGGGTGTGAACAGATCGCATATGTCACCCAGAGCCTTTATCAAGGTCTCAAAGGTTCTGGCTTTCATTCTGCGTAGGTGTGCTTTGAGCTTGGAAAACGCCATTTCGATAGGATTGAGATCAGGAGAATAGGGCGGCAGAAAAAGGAACCAACACCCGCTTTGTCTGAGGGCCCTTGCGGCTTCTGGAACTTTGTGTGTGGACAGGTTATCCAGAATGACCACCGTTTTAGGGTGCAAGCATGGAGCCAGTTGTGTCGTGATATAAGTGGTGAATGCCTTGCCATTCATGGCCCCGTCCAGAACCCAGGGCGCAATGAGTCCCTCGTGGGTCAAACCGGCGATAAAGGTCTGGTTCTGCCAGCGTCCAAACGGCGCTGTGTCAAGGGCTCGTTCCCCTTTAAAGGCTCGGCCTCGCAGCCGGGTTAAATTCGTTTTAACACTGGTTTCATCGAGAAACACCAGTCTCTCAGGCAGATCACGCATTATAGGCTGACGGGTGTGGCGCCATTCATCTCTGGCATTTTGTACATGGAGTTTGCCACGCTCGGTTGCCACCAACGATTTTTTTTATAGGTGTAGCCAAGACGGCGCAAAGCCTTGGAGACGGAAGTATGGTGAACCCTCACTCCCTCAGCCATGAAAAGTGCATCACATAACTCCATCAACGTGATATCTCCGTCTTGATTGACCAGCTCGCGCAAGAAGGAGAGGTAGGGCTCCAATTTTCCGCCTCCCTTTGGGCGCCCTGTCCTGACCGGGATTAAACTCTGCCCCTCCCGAACTTTACGGGCCAAGCGAGATCCTGATGCTGGAGAGATCAGCAGGCGGCGTGCTGCTTCACGCCCGCTCATCCCGGATAAAATGAGCCTTTTAAAGCGAAGGCGTAAATCAAGTGAAAGTGGCCGGCCCATGTGATCTCCTCCCTAAAAGGAGTAAATCACAAATCAACCTGATTGGGAATCCCCAATCGATTCAGCGTTGCGCCTCATTGCTTTAAAGTCTACGTGCTCTTTATTCGAATGCCTGTACTTTCCACCTAAACCCAATCCTTGGCAAATACTCGAGTTTGCCAAGGCCCAGGTGGGAGGATTGTCACCCTCTACAAAATGACATTTCCATCACTGGAATCGTCTGTGACGTTAATAATCACGTTAGTGGGAATCATATCCAAAGTGACAGCGACCTCGTAACCCTGTTGACTGCCTGTACCATCTTGATCCACGCTGATCTCTCCAGTATTATTATTGAATTGAACAAAGTCACTCACATCACCGTTTACTTCTAATAGGGCAGAGAGGTCAATTACATCTCCTTGTTCGGCAGAGTAGTCGGCGATGGCGTCAAGGGCATCGAGATTATTGATCAAGAAATTATCAGCCCCTTCACCGCCAATCAAAGTATCCCCCCCCAAGCCGCCATCCAGAATATCACGTCCAAGACCTCCAACAAGAGTATCTGCACCGCTTGAACCGATAGCAATATCATTCCCCGAGCCAAGATTGACCGTATAGCCTTCATAGGCAAAACTCAGGTCTACAAGATCTTGTCCGCCAAGAGTACTAAATGCATCAACGTCAGCGTATGTGGAACTCTCATCAATGATAACAGCATCATTTCCGCTGGTTCCCTCTGCCACATCAAACGTGTCTTCTGACCCCGTAACATTGCTTAGGAGATTTGCACTCTCACCATCGGCCACATCAACTTGTAAATCCGTAGCGCTCATCTGTAACTCAAGCTCGTTATCAGCCAGAACAGTGGCCACGGCATCCACCTGAGCGGGTGAGTTTTCATTGTCAGTAACTTGGTATGTAAGGTCTACTTGCCCCTCAAAGCCTTCTGCTACTGTTAGAACCCATGTTCCGGCATCTTCCCCTTGTGCAAGGGATGCGTTGCTGGAGTTGGTTTGCAGGTTGATTACGGAGAGATTCTGCGAGTCTGGATCACTATAATTTTCCAGCAGGCTGGTTTCAGTGATTGTGAAGTTTCCGTACCCTTGACCGTCCAGCACTGTGTCAGCGTTAGCGTGTGGCTGGGCATTGATCGTGGTACTAAAATCGACGACAGAGCCTTTCCCTTCACTGGTTGTTGCTTGGGCTGTACCACTAATCTCCCCAAAGAAATCTGCAGGCACAAGGGCCACGATAGCCGCAAGGGCGCTGACAAAGGCCTGATCACTGCCATAGGAGCCACGAGAGAGAGAGAGCTCCTGCCCATCTGCAGACAAACTACCACTATTAAAAGTGGCACCTTCTGGTAGATTATTAAATGATAGTGTAATGACTTCCAGATGTTCAGTTTCTGGCCCCACACTGTCTGTCACGATGGCACTTAGACCAAAATCAACCTCCAGAACGCTACCGCTTTGCGCCACATCAGCCACATCAACTTGCAGATCTACATCTGCTTGAGGAGTAACGGTGATGGTAAGCGCAGCCGGTTCGGATTCTTCAGTGGCGTTGGCTGCTGAAGGATCTTCGACTGTAGGCTCCAATGAGACAGACACAATTTGTAATGTAATCGTCTCAGCGCTGTCGGGAGCAGGTTTGA
The DNA here is from genome assembly GCF_031501865.1 of Pseudovibrio sp. M1P-2-3. Classification (NCBI taxonomy): domain Bacteria; kingdom Pseudomonadati; phylum Pseudomonadota; class Alphaproteobacteria; order Hyphomicrobiales; family Stappiaceae; genus Flexibacterium; species Flexibacterium corallicola. The sequence continues at coordinate 1,933,242 of NZ_JARRCW010000001.1, read as the reverse complement.
AACTGACACTATTAATGCCTGCAGCCTCAATATGTGCCTCTTCGGGTCCAGTGGCAATGGCCGCCCCGTCCACTAAGATTTGTGCCCCGTCCGGGATATCTCGAATGATAAAGTGGCTTAGAACTTCAGATGTATCGCTCAATTCCCCTGAGATTTCGAGAGCAATGGCAACATCTTCCCCTGTTTCGGTACTGGTTACGCTGACGTTTGGAGCATCAGCATCCGGAAGGACTTTGAAGAGAAAATCCGCAGACCCTGTGTTGGTATCCCCATTAGATAATTCCAGAGTATTCACTTCCACCGTCAATCGTACCTGTTCGGGTAACGTGACGCCGTCCATATGAACATTCGCTTCAGTAAGGCTAATCTCAAGGAGAGCATATTCTTCAGGGGTCATGGTGAAGCTGCGCAGGCCACTTTCGTCAAGTCCGTTGTCAGTGCCCACATTCACACTCAGAAAATCAGGAAGGCCTGCAAGTGTTACACTGTAAACCTCAGATCCATCCACATCAGGCGTGGAGGTTGCGATGACGTTGTCAACCAGCAAACTCACATCCTCTAGCGTTGCGGCTACTGGCAATTCTTCTCCATCCTCAACACCTGTCTCAAGATGAGAATCGAAGGTAACAATGCCGACATCTGCGACCGCTTCCACAGGTACTGTCACTGTTGAAGTGGTGGAGGCGCTGTCTCCGTTAGGTTCCACTGAGGTGGCTGTTACAGTTATAGGAATATCGCCATGCAGGTGCAAAGTGGGGAGCAAGGTGAGATTTGTGGTATCACTGGATACTTCATAGTACAATTGACCATTGGATACACTGCTGGGAACGAGTGGTGCTCCGTTGCTATCCGCAAGAACGCCTTGGTTTGCCTGAAGGGAGAGTTCTATACCATCGCCCAGTGTTTCTCCTTGATCCACTAGTCCCACGGAGATCACGATGGGAATGGCCGTGTCCTCATAGCCTCCTGAAGAGTGGACTTGCACTGTTGGGCCATCCGCCACTGGATCAATGTAAACACTGGTGACCTGCTCAACACTTTCATAAAGTCCGAACCGGGCATTTAGAGACTGTGAAAGAACAGACATGGTTTCTAGACCATCTACTGGCGAGTCTGCGCTCGACATATTCTCGGGAAACTCTATGTAGTAGTTGGTCTCTGAATTTGCAGAAGCATGGTTTATGAAGTAGGAACCCGAAATAGGGTTATAGCTGACCGCATCAGCCGGCTCTGCACGGATCACCGATCCTTGAGGCACTCCTGTAATTTCGATGGAACCCTCTTGCGGAATCTGCGAGAAATCCCCGCCATAATTATTGAGAATTACGTTAAACATAGCTTCTTCGTCCTCGCTCCCAACGATGGGGGAGATGGCCACATCCGGCGGCTCGGGCAGCTCTGGAGTAACGGGAGGATTAGAACCGTAGCCACCTCCGCCGACACCATTGTGACCATTTTGATCCGTAACACGGACAAAGAAGTCTGCTTCAGAAATGGCAACGCCGGGTAGGGCTGAAGCCTCGATTACAGATGTTCCTGTAGGGACTTTTTCATCATCTTCAACCACGATAGCGCGCAACGTAAACTCGTAGTCTGTGGTACCCTCGACATTGACAGGGATGAAACTCAGATTGCCGATATCAGATGCCGAAACGATGACCGCCCCCGCACCGGTATCCACTCCGTTTACGAAAGAGACGGCAGGGGCTGCTACGGTTGGTCCATTTTGTTGGGCCATTGTGGACAGACTGTCGCCTGTGATAACGAAGTAGAGATTTTCTGAGCCATCATAGTTGATACCGTCGGGCATAAGCTCGGTCATCATACCGCCAAGACGTGTGGCTGCACCTGCCTCGCCTCCAACTGAGCTATCAAGAAGGAAGGTACTATTGTCGTTGCCAACGTAGGCCTCTTCCGGGGCAGTAACTTCCGGTGTATCCGCGACCCCTTTTACATTAATATTTAAGGTACCACTCTCGGTTTTTGTAGGCCCATCTGGATTAGTAGATTCGCGAATGCTGTATTCAACACCCAAAGAAAAGTCCTCATTACTGTCTTTGGGAGGTAAGATGTACAACTCACCAATTCTACTTGAATCGATGCGCAGTTCGCCAGCTTCATTGGCAAAGATCTCCTCTGCACTTGGCTCATCAACGCCAAGGAAAAAGCGTACTTCCTGTCCAACTGAATTGGTCGCTCCCTCATCAAGGCTTAAGACGACATCCCCGATAAGCTCTTCAGGAGAATCATCCGAAATATCAATGAGATTTCCATCAAGATTTGGCCGGAAGGCCTGATCTTCAAAAGCATTGAAAGTTTGGTCCGGTTGACCACCGTCAATGGACGGAGTGACCTCAATAACCAACTGACCCGTATCGGTCTGTCCGGTTTCACCATCATTAAACTCACGAGTGAGAACACGGGCAGTAATTGAGGTCGTACCATCATCACTGCGTATAGGTTGCCCTGACACTGGGTCTGATGTCAGTACACCTGAAAAATGTTCCGGTATCCCACGTAGAACTGCACTACTCCACTGGCCATTTTCCAAAGCCCAGTCTGTTGTTCCAGTAGTGGTATCAACTCCCATAAGTTTCGCAGGTGTTAAGGCTCCTGTCTCATTTTCGTAAAAGACAACAACGCCTCTAGGAATGCCATAAATACCTACCGTTTCAATGGTTTCGGAACCTTCCACATCCGGGTTTTGTGGAGAAAGGGGAATGGGTAACCAACCACCTGCAGCATCTACTGCAGCTTCAGTCACCGCAAAAACATCCCCTAAAGTGGAGAGGTCATTTACCGCTTCCACATTAACATCCACAGAAACAGAAACCGTAGTAGTATTTTGTAGGCTAGCTTCCATATTGCGGGTATCGGTTACTGTCAAATCTACGGATATATCACCAAAGAAGCCACTGGAATCTTGTCCTTTCAGACTATCTGCTGCATCCACATCTCGGTCGTCGTGGGCAATAGGAGTGAGAAGCAATGCACCTTCAAATTCCTGTACTCCCTGTTCCATGACCAATGTAAGCTGGCCGGTCTGGGCGTCATATGTGGCGCTTTCAACTTTGTCCGCATCTGCCCCAAATAGGGTGGGATCAACAGTACCTTGGTCACTATAGGCAAACCATTCGTTGGGCACATTATTGATCAAAATCTCAAATAGATCTTCGGAACCATCTTTATCAGGTGTTGCAGCCTGCACTTGAAGTGTGAAGGAGCTGTCCTCGTAGATCTCTACGGTTGGTGCATCTTGCCCAACAGTCGCGGAAACACTTTTTGTAAGATCTGCTTGAGGTGAGGTGCTGAAGCCATCTTCAGCAGGACTGACTGTCACTGTCAGCAGAGCTTCAGCTTTCGGCTGTACCGTAATCGTAGTATCGAAGGCAATTTCAATTGAATTATCTGTCAGATCATATTCATTATCACCCTCTGCGATTGTTTCATGAACGTCCAGCTTGCCATCCACACTGAATACGCCGCTAAAGTTTTGCGGGTAGGAGATACGCAGGTTTTTAACGAAACCTTCAAATTGAGCATCACTGACGTTTTCCGGTTGGGTAACCGAATAGGTTGCCTGAGCGGCGTCACTGTGAAGTAGAACAATCGAGCCCTTTTGGGAACTTGCCGAAGAGTACAACGTCACGCTATCAGAGATCGAGAACTCTTGGGAACCGGTCTCGTCCGCTGTAATGGTCAGTGTGAGAGCGCCATACTTTTCAGAGCCATCTGTATCACCTAGTTTAAGCTGGGTAATACGAATTTTGGAGTTCCCCAGAGAATCTAGATCTTCCGTGAGGGTGCGATCTTGATCCTTCAACAATGGTTTATCTATGACTGCATCTACGTCCACATCAACGAAACTGCTGGCAGTCTCTACAGAATCTGGAAGGCCCGTGGCGCGGTCCACACTTGTGACAGTTACCGTCAGCTCGCCACCCATCAGGCTTTCTACATCCAAAGATTCATTTGCACTGGGGGTCAGGGTCAAATCACCAGACCATTCCACTAAATCTTCCACTAGAGTAATGGTCAAATCACCGCTATTTGCATCATAATTAGCTGATTGAATAAACTCTGCCCCAGAGGAAAACGCGTTAAGGTCCACACTGCCGTCAGACGTCGTGGTCAACCAACCTTGCGGGGTATTGGATAGGACAACAAAGGACAGCATTTCAGAACCATCCATATCCGCTGTATTGGCTGCAATGTGCACCGTAAACGGAGTCTCTTCCTTCACGATCCGAATGTCCCCTTCAGAGGCTTGCGCAGTGACAGACAGGGTGATTGAGGGCTCCGCTACGGGTAGAACGCCAATAGCAAAAGTGGCTGTATCACTGCCCTCATTGGAAGTTGCCGTGATCTGTGCAGTTATCTTTCCGGAAAAATGCTGAGGCACACCTGAAAGAGCGAGAGCTTCAAACTCTGCAACAGTTCCCTGCCATAGTCCGGCTTCTGCCTCAAAAGTACCGCCATTGAAAAACGCGGGGTCAGGCAGTCCTGTAAAGTGAATCTGAATGGGTTCCTGTTGTATCTCGGAGAGATCCGTATCCAGCACCTCAACGCTGAGGTTGAAAGGAAGTTCGGTGTAGCTGTCTTCTGTAGTGGTTATATTCTCATAGGTTAACTCTATATCTTCCTGAGCGTTGATTGTCATAGAGGCTGAAGTGGAACGCTCTCCCTCAGGAGTAACAATTTTGATATCATAGCTAATAGGTCCAGCAGCTATTCCCTCTGGTGGACTGGTGGTGGAATAGTGCTCGGCAAATTCAAGAGATAGGGCGTTGGCCTCTTGCACAGATCCGGTCCACACGCCGCTTTGCGTATTCAAGGAGCCATGGGAAGCGCCTGTCGAGGAGGGCAAGTTCTCAAAGGTAATAGTAACTGTGTCCGCTGTCTGGTTGGACCCTTCGGATCCATCTGCATCAGTTATTGAGGCACTGATGTTCAAGTCCACAACCACACCAGCCCCACTGGCATCTTCATAGGCTGTGATGTCATTGGCACTCAATTGAATATCTGCGTCGTGTTTCACAGCGACGGTGAAGACTTTAGTAGCAACTCCATGCTCATCCGTATTGACTGTCAATTGCCCATTTAATTCACTGGCGGGATTAGTTGTCGAAAAATCAGCTGGAAGTTTCAGGACTACCTCGCTTATTTCATTATGCGCACCCCAGTAATCTAAGGTACCATTTGAAATGCCGGTGTTTTGGAACGTTGTTCCCCCGTCGGTTGAGAGCAGAGTTCCCTCAGGCAGCCCATTCATCAAAAGAGTTAGAGTGACAATGTTCTCGGAGTGATCCTGATCCGTGACCTGTGCATTAAAGTAATCACCAAGCGAAATATTGAGCCCCTCACTGCCCTGACCCGTTTCCTGAAGAGTGATTGTGGCCTTGCCGCTACTCAGGTCCATGGCCTGAGAATAGTTAAGCTCTAAATCTCCTTCAACGGCGATATCAACTTTAAAGGAGGAAGTTGTACTTACACCCTCATTAGAGGTCGCACTAACTTCCCCAATCAAGGGGCCTTGGTCGGATTGGGTGGCGTAATCGCGAGCGAAAGTCAGGGTTAGACTCTCAAACTCAGCAGGAATTCCAGTGAACTGATAATTGCCGTCGGCATCTACTGTTCCATGACTGGCAGTTGCCTCTTCAGGAAAATTGGAGATAACCATAGAAATCGTCTCCAACATCTCCGACCCGTCACTATCGGTAGTAACAATGGCAACGTGATCGGCCGGATTAATGATAATCTCCGCATCCGTCTCTTGTAGGTTAAAGTCACGGGTTTCAATGGCAATATCGACTGTGGGCTCGATAACCAGCGAGCTTTCAAAGGTGAGTGGATCTCCCGTTGTATTGATAGAAGTCGTTAGCTCTATGGGTTTATCTTCCACAACACCGGTTTCAAATAGTCCAACATTATCGATCAGAGCCCCAAAAGCGTTGTTTTGTGAAGCCAGTTCAGTAAATGCTAATCTGTCAACCCCGCCAGTCCCTTCTACTGAAAGCGTTATCGTTGACCACCCCTGCCCCCATGCAGGATTGACTGTGGCAATGGATTCACCATTCCATACCACATCGAAAGTACTGGATTCCCACACACGGGTGGCCACATCAAAAGTAAGCTGATAAGTCTGTCCGGCCTCTGTCTGGATATCTTGATAGATGGTGTCCACCTCCCGCTCTGCGTCCAGTTCCATCCACTGTCTACCATCGGTGGCGTTGAACCCAAGACCTTCATCTTGTATCTCAATACGCCCGCCTTCCCAGCCAGCAACACCCACACCATCAACAAACGAACCCCATGAGCGGCTACCCAGATCCGCGTCTTCGAATGACCCGTTGACGATCAAATTGTCGTTGCCTATCCCGGCAAGATTGGAGGTGGAATAGTCTTGCGGGAATGTAAGGCTTAAATCGTTAGCCTCATTAATGGTGCCTGTCCATGTGAGGCCATCCAGATCAAGTGTACCAACATTGGAAAAAGTACCTTCCGGTAGCCTGTCGAACGCGATAGTGACGGCTTCGGCTTGATCCCAGTCCGACCCGATTTGGGATGTATGTAATGCACTTGCGGAAAAACCAACATCAACAGTGACGCCTACTCCCGAACCATCTTCAATTGCCGCCGCATCTTCAATAATGCGATCATTACTGATAGCAAAATCTAGCGTTTCGTCGCCGCCTTCATCTGTTTCAACTCTCAACGATCCAGTGATGGAAAGTTCTTCCGTTTCTGGGGAAATAGCCGGTAAAGATAACACAAGCGAACTGAGATCACTGGCATCTCCCTTGAAAGAAAGTACTCCGTTCACCGCTTCACTTGCTTGAAATGTTAACCCGCCATCTGTAGACAGGCGCGCTCCCATGGGTAGGTTGGATAAGCTCAAAGTGTATACGGTAAGGCTTTCCGATTGATCAAGGTCGGTAACTTGGGCCGAAAAGTACTGGGAGAGTTGCAATTCTACGTTTTCTCCCTGCGTATCTGTATGGGCGAGCACGATGCTTGGCGTGTCCCCAGTTTGATCCATAGCCTGCGTATAGTTAAAAGCCAAGTCAGCTTCTGCTGCCACTTGCAGAGTAAAGGGTGAAAGAGTGGTTTCTCCTTCATTGGAGCGTGCTGACACGCCACCTTCAATAGAAGTTGCTGGATTTTCGGAGGAAAAATCAGCGGGCAGAGTGAGTTCTAAGGCTTGGAATTCGTAGGGGGGGCCAGAAAATGAAAAGGTTCCATTTTCTCCAAAGTCACCAAAATTGGCTGTTGTACCCTCCGGTAAGTTTTCCAGTGTTACACTCACCATCTCAATGACTTCAGACAGGTCTTGATCGGAGTTAGCGACCAAAAGATATTGTGAAAGTTGCACTGTCACAGAGCCATCAGTCTCCGTGAGGTTTATATTTGAGGCATTTATGGAAATATCATGGGTTGGGTCAATAGTAATGGAAGAGCCGATAGTTTCGGAACCCTCACTCGTACGGAGGGTAATCTGAGTACTGATAGGTTCAACTTCCACCACCTGAGCGGCGCGAAGTTGCACATTATCAATAAAGGCTCCAAGTGCACTATTTTGCGATGCCAACTCCGCAAAAGCTAAACGGTCAGCTCCCCCTGTTCCTTCCACGGTTAGCGTCACGGTCTCCCACTCACGCCCTTGAGGCACTACGGTTGAGATAACCTGTCCGTTCCAGCTCACATCAAAAGTACTGGTATCGTAAAAACGGGTGGACACATCGAAGGTGAGTTCATAAAGCTGCCCCGCTTCAGTCTCCACATCTTGATAGACCATATCAACACCGCGTTCCGCATCCAGCTCTATCCACTGGGTGCCATTGGATGCCTGATGCCCCCAATGGTCTTTTTGGACCTCAATTCGTTCTCCGGTCCAACCTGATACACCTTCCCCGCCCTCAAACGAGGCCCAGTGACTTCCCTCAAGACGGTCCTGCTCGAACGAGCCATTAAAAATGAGATTATCGCCATAACTTTCCACTTGGTAGGACGTCGAAAAGTCCCCCGGGAAGTGAAGGATTAAGGCATTGGCCTCGCTCACGGAGCCTTGCCATGTGAGTGATTCCACATCCAAAACGCCACCATTGGCGGAAGTTCCATCCGGTAAGCGGTCAAACTGTATACTGACAGTGTCAGGAGTGTCGCCATCCCCTTCCGAAAGGTCAAGATCTGTAATAGCGGCGGAGATTCCGAGATGTACGCTGGTGCCTTGGCCGGGCGTGTCTTCAACACCCATAGTCGCTTGGGCTGCCAGTTGAATGTCCGCTTCAGGAGCGATTTGTACAGCGAAAGCAAGGTTCTGTTCCCCCCCTCATCGGTAAAGGCGGTGAAGCTACCAAAAATTGGAGTGTTGCTCCCAGCGGTGGAATAATCTGCGGGGAAGAAGAGAACGAGATCCGAAAAACTATCAGTAGGACCACGATAAGACAGAGTATCTCCTAAGATATTAGCGGAACTAAATGTTTCTCCACCATCAGTCGAGAACTCAGTATTTTCTGGAAGGTTAGCAATTTCAAACGCAATAGCATTAAAGCTTTCAGAGGAATCCGCATCAGTTGCTTGTGCAGCAAAGTAGTCAGCAAGATTGATTTGCTGGCCTTCGTTACCGACGTCGGTTTCAGTGAGATAAATCGTCGCCACATCTCCCGTGGTATCTATAGCCTGCGTGTAGGAAACCTCAAGGTCTCCCTCTGCACCAATTATCAGCTCTATAGGGTAGGCCGAGGTTTCTCCCTCATTGGAAGCTGCAGAGACGGAGCCTGAAATACTTGCCTGAGGGTTCTCGGTGGAATAATCCTTTGGGAAAGTAAGGATCAGATCTTCAAACGCACTCGGCGAACCAGTGAAAAGAAAAGTACCATCCGCCTCAAGTGTCCCTGCATTGGAGAGTGTACCCGCTGGCAGCCCCTCCAACTGCACGGTAATGCTCTCCAGCGCTTCTGAACTGTCGATGTCGCTAACCTCTATACTCACAAAATCCGCCACCTTGATCATGAGCGGCGCATCACTTTCCATATAGTTGGCCTCACCAACCTCAATGTGAATATCCTGAGTGGGTTGTACTTCAACGGTAGAGGTGACACGTTCTGTGCCCTCGGGAGTAGTGATGGTTGTGCGCAAGACAATAGGAGCCTCTTCCATCACAACGGTCTCAACCAGTTGTACATTGTCAATGAAGGCTCCAAATGAACTGTTTTGGGATGCCAGTTCGGTGAAAGCCAAACGATCCATCCCACCTGTTCCTTCCACGGTGAAGGTCACAGTTTCCCATTGCCGCCCTTCCGGGATAACCGTTGAAATCACCTCACCGTTCCAGCTTACATCAAAGGTGCTGGTATCAAAAAATCTCGTAGATACATCGAAACTGAGTTGATACTGTGCCCCTGATTGGGTCTGAACATCCTGAAAAACCGTATCAACACCCATTTGAGCGTCCAGTTCCAACCATTGCTGCCCGTTGGAGGCAGAATGTCCCCAGTGGATATTTTGCAACTCCACCTTTTCGCCAGACCAACCCGGGACCCCTGAGCCTCCCATAAAAGAGCCCCAGTCTGTGGGATCCAGATAGGTTTGTTCAAATGAACCATTAACTATCAGGTTGCTGCTGACAGTTACTTGCTGAGCCGTCGTAGAGTAATCCTGCGGGAAAGTGAGGGTAAGTGCATTAACCTCGTTTATGGTACCCGTCCAGATGAGACCTGATACATCAAGGGTACCGCCGTTTGCAGTCGTGCCCTCCGGCAGCCTGTCGAACTGAATGGTGACAGTATCCGGGGTATTGCCAAGACCCTGGGATGGCTCAGTACCGTCCACGGATGCATTGATACCCAAATGCACGGTTGCCCCCGTATCAAGCTGTTCGTTGACAACAGTATTCTGGGCGGAAAGGTCCACGTCTTCCATTAAAGTCGACTGTATCAGAAAGCCCTGACTGGCCCTGCCATCTTCATTGGTGAATGCTGTAAAGATCCCTTCCACGGCACCGTTACTAGAGTAATCAGCAGGCAAGGAAAGATAGAGTTCGTCAAAACCTGCCGCTGGACCCCGATAAGTCAAAACTCCGTCGCTGATATTGGCGGCAGTAAATGTCTCTCCCCCGTCATACGAGAATAGAGCACCTTCCGCCAAATTCTCCAAACGCAGTGCAATTTCTGTGAGCGTTTCCGATCCATCAAGATCGGTAACAGCCGCCTCCAGATACTGGGAAAGCCGAATGAGGTGGGCAACTCCCTCTTCACCGCCTTCAGGAACAAGAATTGCTGCGCCCTCACTACTGCTATGCATGGCGTCTGTTACGCCAACAATCACGTCCCCTTCAGGCACGTCATAGTCTTCCAAAGGGATTAGGGCTTCAAATCCATGCTGGAAGGACTTCGAGATCTGGACCTCGGTTGCCGCAAAATCGACTGCACTTGGCAGTATCAAAGAAAACTCAGCTAGATCGGCACCAGTACCACTGAAAACAATACTACCATCTTGTAATTGGACGCCCCCTACAGCCTCTGCACCCTCAGGCAATCCATAGATGCGAATTGAAAGACCTTCCGCGTTTTGCAACTCCGAGACTTGGGCCTCATTGAGACTTAGGGCGTCTGCTAGACCCACTGAGACTGTATCTTGAGAGCTAGGAATAGCTTGTTCTATACTAAGGTTTATTTCGGATTTATTTCCAATGTCCACATGAAATTTACCATGTGTTATTTTATTATCTACAACAATGGGAAGAGAGCCGGTTACAATACCTTGGAAGTCATTTGGAAGCTGGAGCACCAGTTGCTCAGCCTCTGATAAAGTTCCCCGCCAGAGACCGTTTTCTCCCAAGTCACCTTGATTTACACCGGAATTGGGCGGCAAGTAGCTGAACTGGATAGTCAGCTCATTGCTTTCACTTGCGCCAGCTCCTATGAATTCAAGATAGCGGTCAAAATCGATCAAGTCGTTAACTGCAACACTCTTTACACCATTACTGCTTTCGCTCATTCCTATGAGAGAGGCTGTGTTTGTTCCTCCACTCTCTGCGTTACCATGGCTGTTAGAGCTATCAAACGAATAGTGCTGCCCATTGTTATTATTGTTCGTATCAGCCATCTCTCGCCTCTATGAATTACCAATGTATTGCGCGTGTATATTTCAACAAGAGCAAGTTATTTATCTTATCTTTAGATCAACATGATTAGCCTATATTAATACCATACGCGCAATATCATATAAATAGATAAATTCTGATGTATTATAAAAATGAAAATAATGTTTAATTCCAACTTTTATGAAATTTATTAGATTTATTATTTCATTAAGCATAACTCTACTAAGATTATATAACTTCTATACTTAACAAATCTCAATTAACTCATGAGCACCTCTGAAACACCATGCTCTTAGAGTTTTTGTAGGAATAATACCAACGGCACTTATGATTGACCTGTATGCGCCCAATTTCGTCTACCGATTGATGTGATTGTGTGGGGTTGTTGAATAAGCTTATTCCAAGCGGAACAGACGGCATCGACAATTTCCTGGTAGTCTTGAAAGGTTCGGTTAGAGAGCCAGTTTTGACGTAAGTACTGCCAAACATTTTCAACCGGGTTGAGCTCCGGAGAACGGGGTGGGAGCAATAAGATGGTTATATTATCAGGCAACTTCAGTTTTGCTGTTGTATGCCAACCCGCTTGACCTATCAGGACCACCGCCACTGCCCTCCCGACTCAATACGGTGGCCATTGGCCTATATTCGCAGAAGACACTAAAAAGCATAAGACAAGCGTGTCGATACAGATTGGGTTCAGGATTCCCTAAACCAGTAATTTGTGATTCCATGTCTTTGAGGTGAGACGGGAGCCAAGCATGGGAAAACCACATCCAATTGAATTGCGAGAACGTGTTGTGTGCATGGTCGCAGAGGGGAATAGTCATCGTTCTACGGCGGCACATTTTCGTGTTTCTGTTAAATTTGTGAATGACATGGTCCGTCTAAAACGGGAGACAGGCTCTCTTCTGCCCAAACGACAAGGTAATCCCGGTCGCGGAAAATTGAGTGGAGTTAAGGGGCGGGTCCGGCAACGCTTACAGGAAAGAGGAGAGCTGACCCTTGATGAATTGGTTTTGGAGCTATTCGAGCAACACGCCATCAAGGTGCACCGTTCTTCTGTTGGTCGACTCTTGCACCGCCTCGGGCTAACACACAAAAAAACACTTGCTGGCCGCAGAGCAAAAGCGCGCTGATATCCGCCATGAGCGCCATGTCTGGATTGCTCGTCGCCAACCTTTTATGAAGAGCCATTTGCATAGGCTTGTGTTTATTGATGAAACCAGCCTTAAAACCAATATGGTCAAGACAACCGGTTGGGCACCTAAAGGCGAGCGACTTCTTGATCACGCCCCTTTTGGTAACTGGAATACGCAAACCTTTATCGCCGCCCTCAGGCATGACTGTCAATAAGCATTCAAATTTGACCCACCTTCAGCACTTAAAATTGACCCACCTTTGGGCCCAGAGCAGCCTGGCTGCAGAGGCCGTTTGAATAGGTAAGTCTGTGCAGCCAGGCTGCTCTGGGCCTCACCTTATTTTTGGTTTCCAGTCTTGGACTGTGCAAATCGGTAGGAGGAGTTTCCTGTCTCCAGAATTATGCAGTGATGGGTGACGCGGTCTATCAGCGCCGCTGTCATTTTGGCGTTGCCAAATACACTGACCCACTCTTTGAAGACGAGGTTGGTGGTCAGGATAATTGAGGTTGTCTCATAGAGCTTACCAATCAAATGGAACAGCAGTGCGCCGCCAGACTTTGGAAACGGAATATAACCCAGCTCATCCAGGATCACGCAATCTGCAGCGAGCAGTTGTTTTTGCAGCCGTCCGGCCTTGCCCTCTTTTTCTTCCTTTATCAGCGCATTGACAAGGTCAACTGTATTAAAGAACCGCACTTTCTTCTCCGCCTCAATGAGGCTGGTTCCAAGGGCTGAAGCCACGTGGGTTTTGCCGGTTCCAGGTCCGCCAATCAGGATCAGATTCTGAGCTTTGGCGGTAAACTCCCCACTGGCCAACTCTTGTAGCTTTGCCTGCTCCACAGGACACAGTGCATAGTCAAAGCTGGCAAAGTCCTTGTGATGGGGAAAGCGGGCAGCTTTCATACGATTTTGAATAATACGCTTGTGTCGTTCACTGCGCTCACAGTGGATGAGTTGGCGCAGCGCCTCTGGCAGGCTCACCGCCCTCTGGCTTGCCAGCAACTCTTTGGCCGCCTGCGCCATCCCATGTAAACGTAGCTCACTCAGCTCCTCAATCAGGCCATTCATAGGTGCTCTCCCGGGGACTGGAGGAGCAGGTCATATTGCCCGCAATTGGCAACCGGAGGCATCTGGAGGGCTGGCGTATCTTGCCCCTCAAGCGGGATCTGTTTTGGCAATGCTGGCTCTGTGAGGTCATAAAGAAGAGCAAGGATTGCAGACAGCTGCGTGGTTTTATAGTCCAACGCCAACTCACAGGCCATTTCCACGGCCTCTTGTCCATGTTTTTGGGTCAGGCTCAGTAGTTCAACAAAGTCTCGGTCCCCACCACGCTGGTTGCGATAGTGCTTCCAGATCATGGCCAGAGCCTCAGGGGCTTCCCAGTGCCGGAACGGCGCTCCATTGCGTAAAGCCCCGGGGCGCTGCTTAAGCAGCGGCAGGTAATGCCAGATCTGAAAACACTTTTGATGGCGGCCAAAGCAGCGTTTGTGCGTAGCCAGAACCCGCTGGCCATCGGTAATGGTAATGTACTGCGCATAACTGCGCAACGAGACCGTTTTAAAGCTGTACGCGCAAGGAACGGAATAGCTGTTGTATCATACTGGACCAAACAGGTGCCGCTGACACGAGCTGTCCGCTCCCGATAGCCATCGAAAGCCCGGCCTTTGGAACGCAAACAAGCATGCTCCCTCTGGAAAACCTCAGCAATCGTCTGGCTCTTGTCTTCCGGGTGACCCTTTTGCGCCAACGCCTCACAGCGCAATCGCAGATGGGCATTGAGGTCCTCAAGCGTTGCAAACGACAGTTTGGGACAAAACACTTGTCCGCGCATCACTTTGACCTGATTTTCAACCTGCCCCTTTTCCCAGCCGCTGGCCGGGCTACAGGCAACAGGCTCTGTGGCGTAATGGCTCATCAGTGCTTGAAAACGGGGATGAAATACCCGTTCCTTGCCTTTGCCGATCTGAAGCACCATGGTTTTGGGATTGTCGATAATGACCCGCTCGGGGATCCCGTCATAAAAGGCAAAAGCCTCATTAAAGGCATCCAGAACCATCTCCTGGGACTCACGCAAATAAGCAATCAGAAATGGTTTGCGTGAATGACACAGGCGAAAATGAGCCACATATATCCGTTGATCCACCCCACCAAGGCACACCACCTCATGGCTCCAGTCAAACTGCACCGCATCGCCAGCGTCAAACTCGAGCGGAACATACCCCTTTAACGGACCGCCTTTGGTTTTGAGGCGTAAAATATACCGCCGTACCGTATCATAGGACCCTTCAAAGCCTTGTAAAACTAAGGCCTCATAAAGACCACGCATACTTCGGCGCTCTCTGGAAGGACGTAAAAGGTCAGCCTCAAAAAGAGACTTGAGGTAAACTTCATAGTCCAGCAAGCTGCGCAGCGGACGCGCTGAACTCAGTTTATACTTTGGCTCGACGATATCATTGCGCAAATACTTGCGGATGGTATTACGGGAAATGCCGGTGCGCCGGCTTGCCTCCCGAATTGACACTCCATCCACCAGAACCCAACGACGGATCTTAGCAACTGTTTCCATGCATAACACCTGACTGCTTCTCCGTGCCCGAAAAGACACGAAAATTTAAACACAGAAGGTGGGTCAGTTTTCAATGCAAATTAACCCACCAGGTGGGTCAAATTCTCATGCTTTTCTACAGCCTTGAGCATATGACTTACTTCCCGAACTTTGGTGGAGGATACGTGTAAAATACACTACGGTAGAAGTGAACCATACGGCGTTGCCAGCAGGCGTCAGGCAGCTTCTCATCAGTGCTTTCAATCAACCCAAGGCAGGCATCAGAAAGGATCAATTGCACGCCGAAAAGACCCCGATCTATCAAGTGGCGGAGAAACGACGACCAGCCGGCCTTGCCTTTCTTGGCCTCTTCAACAACCCCGAGGATCTCACGGTAGCCTTCTGCGTTAACTGCAGAAGGCTACCGTGAGATATTGCGCACTTCCCCAACCCAGAAGTGCTTCATCACAATGCCGTCCAGATACAGATAAGGGTGTTTCCCTCGATGGGACGATGACACCACTCCTTGATCTTGGCATAGATCTTATTATTGAGGTTGAAAAGTATGAGTCGGAAACTAACTTGCGTAGCTTGGGCATCCACCTCTTGCTCGCCTCTTTCTCAGGCAATTTAATAATCCTCATCAGGTTTAGGACATACTGAAAAAAGTAGTAGTTTTTTTTCACCTGGGACGCGGCCTTTGAAATCTAGGGCTGCTTTGCACCAGTTCTCACTGGGGGTGGAGGAAGAGACCTTCCACAACCGCTGTTGGTTTGAAAGCTGAACATGGATGCGCGTGGAGTGGGTGTAATAGGCATCTATGACTTGGTGCTGGCCCAGTTTGTCCCGCAGGGTGTAGAGACCGTGATTGGTAATCAGCAGCCCCTCGTTTTGCTTGCTGAGGTAGTTTCCTACCTGTTCTAGTGGAGAGAGATTTGGCTCATTCAAGAGAATCTGGGGCCATAAGATTAGTTGCAACAGAGCGGCAATCAGCAGTGTATAGTTGGTGTATTTCACCCGCACGCTTGCCATCCAGACGACAACGAGCACTGAGGGCAGCAGAACATGACGCAGGCTCTCCGGGTTCTGGGCAAAAGCCGTCCAGAGTACCGAAGACAGCATGGCAATAAAAAGCGGTGTGATCTTTGGCTTGGCAGCAAACGTTAAAGCTCCAAAGAGCATGAGCAACAGGAGAGCTGCAAAGGCTATGGGCTCTGTTGCAATAGCATCCAACCAGCTAGCACGGTTCGCACTCTCTTCAAAAGACGTATTTCCCCAAACGGAGAAGTGCCCCTTTGTGAACCGCAGAGCCTCGTTCATATAAGAGCTGCCTTCAAGGAGAAGCACCGCGCCGAAGAACAGGAAAAGCGTTCCAGCAGTAGCAATAAAGAGCTTTAATCTCGCTTCCTTCTTTCTGCACCACTGGGCAAAAAGCACAAGAGCAACAGGCACTAGGAATGAGGGCCGACAGGCCAGTGCAAGGCCTGCACAAACACCCGAGCTCCCATATTTTTCTTTTCCCATCAAAGAAATTGCGGCAAAAAAGAAAGCAATGCCTGTCGCATCGCTCATCATGCTCAGCCCCACTAGTGACAGAAATGGCTGAGTCAGAACCGTAAAAAAGACAAGGAGCCTCCCCGCTTCAGAGGCCCCGTTATCGCGTGCGGCCCATGTAGCCAGTGGCGGCAGAGCGAGAGCCGAGAATAGCGACAGGAAGAACACGGCTTGTTTGCTACTCAGGCCAAGCAAATGCAGGAGTTTACTGAAGAAGATAAACCCCGGGTAGCCGGGAAAGTGCGGACGGAACTCCAGCACACTGAAGCGCAGTGTTCCACCGACAAAAAAGAAGGCATCATCTGATGGAATGCTTGGGGAATGGCGAAGGAGCCAGAGGGCTAAAGCCGCGTAGCATATCAGCGCTGCTAACCACCCTGCCCGCAGCATCCTAATTTGCCAAGGCCTCCAAGACATCCTCAACAGCAGCATTATAAGCTACCGGATCCGCGTCTTTTTTGCCGACCCCAAAGACGCCGGGGTTGCCGATGGCTTCAAGCGCCTTGATAAGGCCTTCCTCTACTACCTGTCGCTGCGCGCCCGGAAGTTCACCGGCCATGGCATCGAAGAACCGTTTTGACTTCACCACCAGAACTTTGGCGGTTTGGTAGTCATCAAGGTTCTGGGCACCCGCGTGTAACCGGCGGGCAATTTCCGCCTGAAAGGCGCGGTTGATTGCCGCCGAGATTTCTAAAGCATCTTGTGAAGCAAGAGCATTATCTAAAGCCTTAGAAAGCCCGCTATCATAATCCTTTGTGAGATAGGAGATTTCTTCGGATACTTCTCCCGCCGCCAGAGTTGCCACTTCAAAATCTCCCGCATTCACCGCAAGTAAAATCGCTTCACGTGCATCTATCAGGGGCTCTTTACCGGCGGCTGCGTAGGAGTATGCATGGGCTGGACCGGCCACAAACAGGGAAAGGAGCACTGCATAAATTACATTTCTCATTCAGGTTCTCCTATGCAACGCTTTGGGTTTCAATAACGGTGCGTTCGCTTCGATGTTCAAAAATGGTTGCACGCCGGTCTTCAGCTTCAATCACGCTGTCGGCTGCCATCTGCCCCATTTCCATGGAAGTATCCGTGAAGATATAACGGAAGGTGCCCTGCCGGCCGCACTGGATCAGGTTGTCAAACTGATTAAGGTGCCTAATAGCCTTTGCCCGCTCCTTTTCATAGCCAACGCTCATGAGAGGATAGGCCTGACTTTGGTAGGTGGAAAAGCACTCGCCCGTCGCCGCAGAGCTATCAAGCCCAAGTTTTTTCAAAACATCACAAGCCTTGGCAAACATCTGCTCATCGTTCATCTGCCACAAGGCGCTATCCGGATCACAAGGGATCTCCAGCATGGCGGAGGTGTGTCCCTTTGGTGCCATGAACTTTGAACGCCGCTTGGGTTCCTGCAGGCGCGTTGCCATGATGTCGGGATCGGACAGGTACTGCCATGTGCAATCAGAAAGGTTGTTCAACTCAAGTGGCATATTGAAGAACCTCAGCCCGCGGAATGTCAGCGAGCTTTCACTGCCCGTAAGGTCCACCATAAGCGGAAGCGACAGGGTGGAAATTACCGTATCAGCCTTATATGAGTTCCCCCCCGCCTTCACAGCGGTAATATGAGGGCCAGCATAATCAAAGCCATTGACTGGGGCGCCATAGACAATCTTGCCACCCAGCACTTCCACCTTCTGCGCCATGCGCTCAAAGATGACGCCAAACCCATACTTAGGATAGCGGTAGCTTCTGGCATAGGTGCGCGGGGTGTCCTTGCCCATGGGCAGAAGGCGCTTTGCCACATCTTTCAGGTCCAAAAGGCTGATGCGCTGTCCGGCCCAGTCAGCGGAAAGCTTTTCAGGATCAACGCCCCAAAGCTTAGCGGTGTAGCCCTCAAAAAAGTTCTGATAGAGCGTTTTACCGAAGCGGCTGGTGATCCACGTTGCAAAATTGTCGTCGTTGGGTCTGGAGAGCGGCAGAACCGTCAGATCTTTCAAGGCACCAGCCAGCAGGGAAGCCGGAGCCGTTTTTAGGATGTTCCCCATAGCCAGCGGATAGTCATAGATGCGCCCCTGAAATCGGATTACGCTCTTGCGCTGGCTGGTCAGCAAGTCATCGCCCACCAGCTCTTCCACCAATTGCAACAGCTGCGCGTTGTGGGTGATGAAGCGATGCCCACCATAATCAAACCGGTAGGTGCCATGGCGACCTTCAAACTTGGTTGTCCCGCTCTGACCGCCCTCTTTCACCGCCTTTTCCAGCACTGTCACACGGTGCCCGGCCTCCAGCAGCCGAATGGCAGCAGTCAGCCCCGCAGGCCCTGCCCCCAGAACCAGAATATGATCAGATCTTTTTAGCATAGCCGCGGCTCCAGAAGCTCAGGAATAGTCCAAGGTAAAGCGCCCAGCTTGCAAACTGGATCAGCGTTGGAGAGGCGTTATAGCCAAAAAGCGCACGCATAAAAGTTCCAAAGGTGCCCTGATCATCCAGAATGAACGCGATATTGAAAATCTGCTCCACGACCACCGGCACAACATCAATGGCCTGCAGCATATTGATCGCAGAAGAAAACAGACCGGCAGCGATGATGATAATGAGCAGGCTGGTGTATTTGAAAAACGGCGCAATGGGCACCTGACGGGTGCCGCGCATCATCGCCCACACCAGCACGATGGAAGCCATCAAGCCAAGCGCTGCGCCGATCAGACCATTTTCCAGTGTGACGCCCTGCCCTGAATACATGAGCGCGGAAAAGAACAGGACTGTCTCAAACCCTTCGCGCAGCACTGCAATAAACGCCAGAAACACCATGCCCCAAAGGTTGCCCGCCGAGATATGTGCGTGCAGCTGTTTTCTGACATGGTCCACCTGCGCCTTGGCTTGCCTGTGCATCCACACTGCCATGTAGCTGAGCACCAGCGTGGCAAACAGCAGGATAAAAATCATCAACAGGGTCTGGTAGTGCTCGTTGGAAAACTGATCAATGACCACCTGAAACACGAAGGCCAAGGCCAGCGAGACGATGAGGCCCAGAGCAACGCCCAGATAGACATATTTATTGTAGCGGCGCACATCCAGTTTATGCATGTAGGAAAGAATGATGCCCACTAGCAGGAAGGCTTCCAGCCCTTCGCGGAAAGTAATCAGAAAACTGGCAAACATTTATGGCCGCTCCAGAGTTTCATTTAATTCAGCCATAACAACAGCTTCTGGGTTGGGGAGTTCCGGATAGGATTGGCGCACCGCATCCGTCACCCACTGAGGGTAGATGCGGAACATCATTTTCACATCCAGTTTGAGCGGATAGGCGATACCTTCAGGCAAAGCAAAGGCTTCATCGCGGTAGCCGTCCGCCGGAATTTTTGTATCTTTGAGCATCTTTTCGTAGCGCCAGAATTTCAGACCAACCGGATTGCCGTCCTTGTCCCCAAAGACCTTCTGGAACATGCGCGCATCTGCTGACACAGCTCCATTTGCGTCCATTTGGCCGTCTTTCAGAACAATGTTGCCATTTGCGTCCGTCACGCTCACATCCAGCCAGAGCTGGCGGAAATCCGCAACGCCCGTTGGCAGGGCATGGCCTGCCCCCACGTTGTTAACGCGAATAACCAACTGGCCGTTTTCATCAATCCGGCTTTCCAGCCTGGCAGCAGTGCGCAGCAGCTCAATGCTCATATCAGAGAGCTTCTTGTTGCGCAGGCCCACCAGATGGTGATTTGCTCCGGTGAACTGGTGCGTTACCACATTGTCTTTCACCTTACCGCCGTCGGTGGAGATTCCCGGTACATTCTCACCGATTTTCTGCACATCCCCCATCATATGGCAGCTAATGCAGGTGCGGTTCTTGGAAGGGTCATCAGGATTGTTGAAGGAGGATTTCTCCCATTCCCCATAGGTATTCACGATAATACTGCCTGTGCCCGGTGCCACCTCATTGTGGCAGGTGCTGCATAGGGCCGAATCTTTATAGAACGGCTGGGAGTAGGACTTTGCGTGCACCTCTGGTTTGGCGTTAATCTGCCGGTTACCAACCCAGTGCAGCAGCCCGTTGTCGTTATCTTCAAAGATATACTTTTCCCGGTCTTTCACGTTGACGGTAAAGCTAGCATTTGTGCCCGCTTTCTTGCCCAAAGCAGCTTCAATTCGGGTGATCCGGTGGCAGAACAGACAGCCCGTGCCCTCATCGGAATCCGGCTTGCCTTTTTCAAGGGCGTCAAAGAGGCTGGCGCCGCCCTTTTCAAACATATGGCCTTGTTGCGGTGTGGTTTTCGGCTCGGTGAACTGCTCCTGCGGCTCATGACACCCCAGACACCACTTGCCAAAATCCTTACCCTCTGTCTGTTCAGCAACGGATTTCACCACCATGAAATATGGATTGGATTCCCCCATCAAACGATGGTTGGAATCTGCCCACTGCTCAAACATATCCGAGTGGCAAGAGGCACAGGCGGCAGAGTTTACCCACTCCTTCTCATGCAGAACTTTGCGTTCATCATCAAGGCGCACCCAGCTGGCGTTTAGAGGCAGGTTTCCAAGGGAAGTCACAAAGGCTTGTAGAGCCTCCATATCCTTTCTCAGGATGTCTGATGGTTCATCCGCATTGGTGGGCAAAGCCCCGTCACGGTCATCATGGCCCATGCCGCCCTGCGTCTTTTGCATGATGCGCAAATAATCGCCGGTAAAATCGCCGGAAATCATATTCTTGAGGTTGCCATGCCCGATCACCGACCGCTTAAACTTATCAATAGGTGTAGAGCGATAAAGATAGCCGTTGGTGAAGTTAAAGCCATCCACATGGCAACTCTGGCAGCTCATCCAGAAATCGCCTGCGGTGGGTGTTTGTTTGGCGTCATCTGAGTTGGCGCTGTTAAAGAGGGTCTTCCCGCGGCGCAGTTCAGGGTCCATGGGATCCGTTTTGACCAGAGGTGTTCGTGCCTCCTCGCTTAAAGTGATCCGCGCAAACGGCCCCTCACCGCCCCGTTTCAGCTTTACAAGGTCAAGCGTCATGGCGTTTTGAACAAAGATGTCCTGACCAGAGACAACCA
Organism: Pseudovibrio sp. M1P-2-3; assembly: GCF_031501865.1. Classification (NCBI taxonomy): domain Bacteria; kingdom Pseudomonadati; phylum Pseudomonadota; class Alphaproteobacteria; order Hyphomicrobiales; family Stappiaceae; genus Flexibacterium; species Flexibacterium corallicola. The sequence continues at coordinate 1,911,864 of NZ_JARRCW010000001.1, read as the reverse complement.
GTCCCCGTGGGTTATTTCCCGGAATATGACGGAAGATCTGCATCACCTTGGCGCCGCCCTGATTGATCTTACCTTTTCGCCGGGCTCTGCGTTCTTTCTTGGCTGTCAGCGCGGTGCGACGGGTCAGGTCAAAAACCATCAGGTCTTCACTGCCCGCCAGCGTCACATAGACCTTTTTGCCATCCTCGGAGAACTCCGCATCATGAGGATTGGAGACAATACGGGTACGGTTATTGGTGTCAACAATATTGATCTGTTTAAACAGATGCTTGCGCCGCTCCGCCACCTCTTTTTCCTGATCCCGTTCAAGGCTGAGCACCGACACACTGGGAAACACGGTGGACTGGAACTGGAAGGGGTGATCAAAATTCCAAAGTACGTGCGGTAGCCATGCTTCCTTTTCATCAGGGCTAACGGCTATATCATCCAGAATACGTGGCAGGCCTTGCGAAACGGTCTCATCACTCTCCTGCGTTTGTGCAAGCGCTATGGTCTTTAACAGCTTAAGCGCACCTCCTGCTGTTTCCAAGATAGAAACCTTGCCCACCATGGCATGGGTGACGATCAGCCGTCCGTCACTGAGTAGCGCCAGACCCCGAGGGGTTTCCTCGCTCGTTTCCTCCTGTACGATACCTTTTTGCGGATCAACAGCAATGATCTTATGGGCCTCAAACAAGGAGACCCAATACAGGTCATTGGCTTTGTCATAGACAATACCAAAGGGCCTGTACCCTGTTTTAAACTCTGAGAGAATTCGATTATTTTTCAGGTCAACAAAGACCACTCGGTCACCGGTGTAATCCGTCACACCTGCAATATTCCGCTGCTCATCAAGCGCGGCGCGGCGCACGTCCCCGCCCACGTAGGTCTCTTGCAGGATCTTGCCGCTCTCCCGATCAAGCACAGAAACACTGCCAGCATCAAAGTTTGCCGAAACAAGCTTTTTGCCGGTCTCCTTCTTAATCAGAGAACCGCTTTCAACTGCGGAATAGGCAGGTGCCATGAGCGCTGTAAGCGCCAGAAGAAAGGGAAGCACCCACGCGGCCACCTTCAACATTGAAAAGCGCTTGGCATGAAAGAATACAAGAAATGAAATCGGTATGGCGGGTACCAGATGTGCCCAATAAGCCACCTGCCCCAGCACATTGCCGCGGTTTCCAAAAAAAGCCAGATACGCGCCGCTAAGGGCCAGCAGTACCAGCGCTACCTCAATAATCCGCCCGCTCAAACGCAAAAACGGGCGACCATTCTTTTTCAAGATATCGCGGTGGGAAAGCCAGAATGGGAGAACGACAAGAGGAAAAAAGATAAGAGAGGCAATATAGTGGATTGCAAGCGTGGGCTGGACAAACGGCCAGGAAAGGCCAACAGTATCCCACAACATAAGTCCACTTATGACCAGGAAATAGAGTGTAAATTCAGCGTGTTTACTTTTGTAACTCTGGCGTTTCCAAAGTCGTTTCAGTGTACCGGTTCGCACTGAATTTGGCCCCTTTGCAGGTTCACACTTATTGCTTGCAGCGTCCATGGGTGCGGATCAATTCATCTTTATTGTTGTTATCTAAGCTGTCTCTATAGCTAAATGCAATTGCCTCGCATTTGACATAGGTTAACGGCACAAGCAGCCGGAGCGTTTTAATGCACCCCGACCACTTAAATTCTTTAAATGTTTCGTTTATTTCGCAGCGGAGACTTTAACTTTGCCTGCCATCACCATGGCATTGCCCGCATGAGTGATTTGCGGCACATTATCCGCATCGGTGTCTATATCCTCGTTACCGGAAATAACGTTTTCACCGGAGTCGCCTAGCCACTCAGCCAGCTGCATGCCTTCATCCACATTACGGCCATTGATAACAGTGCGGAACCAGCTCTCATAACGCTCCGTCAAGCTTGCAAGGTCCAGAAGCGGCTCGCTTTCCCCTTCGCTGTTACGCAAAATTAGCATGGAACTGCGAAGGCCAGCGCTGATTGCCGCCGCCGTATATGGAGTGTGCTCAGTTGGCTTACCTGGAACAGCAGCATAAGTGCCGATTTCCTTGTCATACATCTTAGCTTCAATGGTCACGTACAGCTTGCGTGCAGCTTCCTTGTAGCCCTCTTCCTTAGTGGCGATGAATGCTGAGCTCAATCCGTGCACAACGGCGAACTGCGTACCAAGGCTCTGCTCACTACCAGCACCTTTGCCAAGCTCAAAGCTGTCTACGGCAAGGCCGTTTTCAGCAATGAGGTTCTTCAGGATAAAGTCCGCCTGTGCCTTAACCAGCTCAAGCGCCCGCTTGCCGCGTTCTGTTTCAAGGCTTTCACCCGCATCAGCAGAAGCATAGCCCACCGCTAAGGCATCTTGAGAACGCTGATAGATGGTCAGAGCCTGAAGAGCGTAAGCTGCATCATATGTAGTAACAGAGGAGCCCTGCTTGCCATCATAACGGTCAACCAGTGTGCCTGCTTTTCTGTTGAAGTGCAGAACATCAAGGTTCTTGAAAGTAGCGTTGGTCAGCGTGCTTGCAACTGAGAACACATCATCAGAGGCAACGTTATTCGCCGGGTCATTATCGGTGTTTTGTGCTGGCGCTGCCGCAAACGGCGCTCCGTCAAACACTGCAAGGAAAGCCGGGCTCTGATTAATATTCACTGGGCGCTGGTCGGAGAACGCATAAACCTCAGAAAGCGGCCACAGCATCAGCCAAGTATCACGCAGTGTGGAGACCCCATCGTTTACCTGCAAACTGTCAATTGCCTTTACAGAGTTCTCACTCTTCTCCGTAACAGTAACTTTGTGTGGGAACCAAATTGGCCCTTGAGCTGGGTCATACTTGGCGCTCAGCTTAACACCAAGCTCTCTCCCATCATAGCCGAACTGGTCGCGCAAGGTCACTAAACGGTCATTGATCATTTCTGTCAGAATAACGCCGTTGAACCCGTCAGCGGTGGACACACCTAGGGCATGGACCCCATCCTGATCCATCTGCGCGCTGTTCGCCTCAACCTCTTCATCTCCCTCGATGGTGTGCATACCGCCAAGGAAATCCTGTGCCCACATCACATCCTTCAACATAATACCCGCAGCAGCGCCGGGATTGAAGGCCTTATCCATGCCCTCTTCTTTCCATGCCAATGAAGCATAGTCACGAAAATAAGCGGGTATATCAATTTTAACGGATTTGGACTCACCCTTTGCAGTCAGCAGTTCGATCTCATCGCTGGAAACTACAGTGGTATCAATGGCCTTTTCAAACTCAGGCACCGCAGACATGTACGGGAAGGTAATGGGATACATGTTGAGCGGAATTTCTTCTACCGGAAACGCCACGGAATCAGCCAACTCGATTACTCGCTTGCCCAAGCTCTCCAGTGAGCCGCCACGAGCCTTGTTCAGCGGACCATTTACAATATGCGGGCCCATCTTGGACTGGTAGTTGACCGCATACATAGCCTCCTCAGAGTACTCATAGCTCTCGATGCCAGCGGCATAATCAAAAGCTGTAGGTTGATTGACCAGATTTGGGTCAAGAACATCGAGGTCCAGCCCGAGCCCTTCTGCCAAGGGTTCACCGGAAAGCTCAAACTCCGTATAGGCCAGAAACCCGCCCGCAGGATCAAAGGTCTTGTCCAGAACCTCCACTTTAACCTCAGCGGACCCCGCCAAAGCTGCGGAACTGATTGTAAGTAGGGACGCAAACGATAGAAGTGCCGTTTTATTCAACATGCTTTTACTCAGAATCTATAAATGGGGATTTACCCGGAATGAGCAAACCTCCCTATCCCCCAACGCTTTGAGAAAACCAGAGCAAATGTGGCAGCCTCTCGCAATTGAGAATGATTTGCAGTCCGAACTATCTAGCTTTCGTCCCGTGAACGGTAAATGACAAAAGTCAATTACTACTAAAATTTAATCTAAGTCTTTGAAGGACGTTTGGCAAAGTATCCTCACAAGATCATTTACTCACTAACACCTGCCATATATCTGCTTTCTGTAACCGCTTTGACAGCGCCACCTAGGATCTGTTTACCTACTACGAAACCATAACCTAACAGCAGCTAAGTGTAAGCGGCCCAAGTAACTGCAAGCTGTTTTGACATAGCCGGTGGCAACCCTTCTAGCTGTTTTTAGCTTGTGGAAGCAGCGTTCTACTTGACTTCGCAAAACCTAGATAAGGCGGTCTATTTCTATGGGTTCTTTACGACTTCGACGTCCGGGGATCACGGCTGTGCCACCATTGGTTTGGCAATGCTCACGAATACGATCACCGTCATAGCCTCGATCCGCGATCAAAACCTTGGCAGCAGGTCCATCTCCGTTATAAAGGAGGTCATATCCTTTATAATCGGAGACTTCGCCGCCAGAAATTTCAAGACGTGTCGGTAGTCCCATAATATTGGCGATCAGATGGACTTTCGTCGTGAAGCCACCTTTTGCGCCCGCCGCCTGCTGGTGGGCACGAATGATAGTGCTATCAATCATATGAACACTGGAAGGGATTGCATTACTGTCATTCAACACGGACAGGATCAATTCCCAGAACCCTGCTTGGCTTCACCGGCGGAGTTGTTGGCATACACTGATCCATTTCCCAAATTCTTCGAGCAAATCGCGCCACTGTGCACCAGCTCTGGCAATCCAAAAGATCCCGCCAAGAACACGGCGATGGTCCTTCGGGTTACGACCACCTCGTCCCCGTATGGCAGCGACAAACTGCTCAAAAAACGCCCACTCATCATCACTCAACAAGTGCCGCGCCAAGATAACCTCTCAAAAAATTACCTTGAATCGATTATTATCAGGTTTGTAAATCTTATTTGCAGACAGGACCTAGAGAACTTGCAGAACATTTTCTTTCGGGAGTCTTGATTTTGGGAGCGTGGCATTGTGATGATAACCTAAAGCCAGAGCAATACTACAGACATAGCCATTCAACTCTTTTTCGAAGACTTTACTGATAAGCGCAGTATCAACACCGTCCATAGGGGTGCCATCTATATTGAGGCGGGCAAGTACATGCAGCGCATTGCCCAAGGCAATGTAAGTTTGAGCATTTGTCCACGCAGATGTGTTTCCATTTTCATCGGTGTTCATCTCGGCAAAAGCGAACTTTGCTAAGGCGCTGTCTCGTTCTTCAGGCGCTGTACGATTACTTGCTATATCCGTATCGACAACCTTGGCATAATCCTCTCGTGTGTACCGCGGATTATGGGCAAGTAAGATGACATGTGAAGCATCCAACACCTGACGCTTGTTAAACTGAAACATATTAACAAATGTCTCTCCCATCCGTGCTTTGGCTTCACCGCTTTCCAACACAATAAATTTCCAAGGCTGTGAATTGATAGAGGATGCAGTCAAACGCAGAGCCTCATAGAGGACTTCCATTAGCTCTTTTGGAACACGCTTGTTTGGATCATACCGTTTCGCAGTTTTGCGAATTGCGAGGTCAGATACGATAGGGTGTTGGCTCATTTTTTCCTCATTATCCATTACGGTTTGTGAGAGTTTATTTGGGTGTATCAATCAAAATCAGCCCCGTATATCAGAAAAATAATGGAGGCAAAGGATCACAGATTACCAGATCTGTTCAGCTGACGACTTCATGAATAACTTAGCAAACTCGCTCAACGGACAGCTCAACAACATGGAGCTGCATAAGCTTGGTCACACGCTTTATCTTGCCCACAAAAAAGGCCGGGGTTTCCCCCAGCCTTGCAAACTTGAATGGTAACATTCAAGAATTAGCCAACTACTTCTGTACCGGAGAACCAGTAGGAAATTTCTTCGGCAGCTGTTTCAGGAGCATCTGAACCGTGTACGGAGTTTTCGCCGATGGACAGAGCGAATTCCTTACGGATTGTGCCGTCTGCTGCGTCCGCTGGGTTTGTTGCGCCCATAACTTCACGGTTTTTCGCAATAGCGTTTTCGCCTTCCAGAACCTGAACGATTGTAGGAGCGGAGGACATGAATTCTGTCAGTTCGCCGAAGAAAGGACGCTCTTTGTGCACAGCGTAGAAGCCTTCTGCTTCACGCAGGGACATCCATACGCGCTTGGATGCAACAACACGCAGACCAGCTTCTTCAAGCTTGGCTGTGATCGCACCTGTCAGGTTGCGCTTTGTTGCGTCTGGCTTAATCATAGAGAAAGTGCGTTCAATCGCCATTGTATACCTGCCTAATAGTTGCCGAGCCAAAAAGAACTCGTAAAACGGACCTCAAGGGCCCCTACACATATTTTTAGTGTTCGCGCAGGATATACGTTTAGAACACATGAAATTGCAAGAGAGTATCCCCTCCTTCCATGCAGGTTTCCCATTGAAAGCGCGAAGGGGCGTATTTTTCTTTTACAAATCAAAAGCTGACAGAAATATATCACTCATTACGCACTCCCCTCTTGCAAAATGTAATCTTGACGTTTTAACAGGAGCACATGCTTCAAATAACAGACCTGACATACCGCATAGCGGGCCGCCTATTAATCGACAGCGCCAGCGTCACGATTCCCTCTAGCTCCAAAACCGGACTTATCGGTCGCAATGGCGCAGGCAAATCTACCATTTTCAAATTGCTCACGGGTGATCTCTCGCCCGAGAGCGGCAGCACGTTCATGCCGCGAAATGCTAAAATTGGACAAGTTGCACAGGAGGCTCCCGGTACACAGGAAAGTTTGCTGGAAGTCGTCCTCGCGGCCGATACGGAAAGAACAGCGCTTTTGAATGAGGCGGAAAGTGCAACGGACCCGCACCGCATTGCCGAAATACATACACGCCTCACCGACATTGACAGCCACAGCGCCGAAGCTCGCGCGTCGGCTATACTCAACGGTCTGGGCTTTGACAATGACCAGCAAAAGCAGCCGTGTGCCGATTTCTCGGGTGGCTGGCGCATGCGCGTCGCGCTTGCAGCCCTTCTGTTTTCCGAGCCTGACCTCTTATTGCTGGACGAGCCCACCAACTACCTCGACCTTGAAGGCACCTTGTGGCTTGAGAACTTTGTGGCCAGGTATCCCCACCAAGTTCTCTTGATCAGCCATGACAAGGACCTGCTGAATAAAGCCGTTGATTCTATCGTGCATCTGGCTCGCGGCAAACTGACATTCTACCGGGGCGGGTATGACAGTTTTGATCGCCAGCGGCGCGAGAAAATGATCCTGCAGCAGAAACAGTCGGAAAAGCAGGAAGCGCAACGAAAGCACATGCAGGCTTTCGTTGACCGCTTCAGGGCCAAGGCGACAAAGGCACGACAGGCACAGTCCCGTTTGAAAATGCTGGAGCGTTTGCAACCGGTCTCGGTCTTGAACGAAGAAAGTTCCCTGCCATTGAGCATTCCAAGCCCCAAGGTGCAACTTTCTCCCCCCATCATCAGAGTTGAAAGCGGCTCTGTTGGCTACGGGGAAAAAACTGTGCTATCGCACCTCAACCTCAACATCGACCACGATGACCGCATTGCCCTGCTGGGAGCTAACGGTAACGGTAAATCCACGTTCGCAAAGCTGCTCGCCGGGCGCTTAAACCTGCAAGCGGGCGATATTGTGCGCTCGTCCAAACTGGAAATTGCATTTTTTGCCCAGCACCAGCTTGATGACCTCATTCCGGAGGCAACACCGGTTGAACATGTGCGCCGCCTCATGCCGCAAGAGCAGGAGGCCAAGGTCAGGGCACGGGTGAACAGATTCGGCCTACCCACCAGTCGAATGGACACGCCTGCAAAGGACCTGTCCGGAGGTGAGAAAGCACGACTTCTTCTCGGCCTTGCCACCTTTAACTCTCCCAACCTCCTGATTTTGGATGAGCCTACCAACCACCTTGACATTGACAGCCGCGAGGCTCTCATCCTTGCCATAAACGAGTTTCAAGGCGCTGTTATCCTGATCAGCCATGACAGATATCTGGTGGAAGCCAGCGCGGACCGCCTCTGGCTCGTCAAGGAGGGGGGCGTTCAAAACTATGACGGAGACATGGAAGACTATCGCCGTCTGATCTTGCAGGGTGATAGTGCGGCGACAAAGGACAAGAGCAAAGCTGAAAACTCGGCAGGTCAGAACAAGCGCAGAGAGGCCGCCGAGCGGCGCGCCCTTCTAGCGCCTTTAAAGAAAAAACTCAGCAAAGCAGAAAGTGAGATTGCGCGCCTTCAGGAGAAAATTGAAAAATTGGATGTAGCCTTGTCTGACCCCGAGCTCTACACAAAAGATCCAGAAAAGGCGACCAAGTACGCCAAGATACGCGCCGAAGCAGAGCGTATTCTGGCCCGAGAGGAAGACATCTGGCTTTCCTTGAGCGACCAGATGGAAGAAGCTCAATCGGAAGATTGAGCGGTTCGGTACTTAATAAAATTTAAGTGGGTTTACTCCGGTCCCACTTAAATTATAACGTTAACTATATCTGTTAGGTCGCTGTTTTATTGTTGTTTTGTTCAGCCTTTTTCTCCCACCCACCAGCATCCGTCTGCGCCCAGTATGTGAGTGCGAATGGTGTTTTTTTTGCGTCCAACCAGCACTTGCGGGCCTCTGACAACGCCTCAGGGTCATTGCCATCGAACATATAGATAATGCGCTCATAACCTGTCGCCTCACGCATAGGGGCACGGTCCACACAAAAACGGACAGCAGGTAAATTCGGGCTATCCCCCTCACAGGTCAAATAAATTGGCTGCGCTTCTTCAAAGCCATCTTCCTTGGTGCCATGAGGCAAAAACGCTTCTTCGGAAAAAGACCATAAATGCGCATTCAATGCATCCCGGCGCTCCTTGCTTCCAAACTCCACAACAACCGCCCAATCCCGCTCTAAACACTTTTGCAGCAAAACCGGAAGTGCTTGTTCCAAAGGGTATTTTGAGAGCTGATAGAATAAAACTTCTTCCATATCTCTTTCTTTCTAATCTAACCTGCCAGCAACGACCTTAACCTGACGGTAAACAGTCCCATTTTGTTGATAGGCAACTTTTGCGGATCAAACGTCAAGCTTTTAGCTTGAACAACAAACCACAATAGTTGATAAAGGATATCTTCATAAAAAGGGTGATACTCGGGAAAATTAACCACACCTAAATATTGGGTGCGAGATAAAGTCATTAAATCTAAAGTTAGCATTTATGACAGTACACCCCATCTGGAGTGCAACAGAGAGGCATTATGCTGAGCCGTTTGGTTATATTTTGTGTTTTAGTCGGCGGTCTCGTCGGCGTGACAGCTGCAGTCGGCGCAATGCTTCCAGAAGAAGCCGTAATTTGCGACAACTACAAAACTTGCTAATTACAATGCAAGTTTCTCCTCAATCAGGAAAAACAGATTAAAAAAGCCGGTTGAATGACAACCGGCTTTTTTAATCCTTTATAGTCTTGAGATGTTTTTGGAAACACCCCAAGACCACACTCACCTACCCTATCTGAAAACCGGCGCCCACTTTTACCAGATGTGCATTAGCCTTCATAATGGGACTTGACCAGCTCATTGAGCAGGCGTACGCCGTAGCCGGATGCCCAGCCTTGACTGATTTCTGTTTTTGGAGAACCCATGGCTGTTCCCGCAATATCCAGATGGGCCCATGGGGTATCATTCACATAGCGTTGCAGGAACTGAGCGGCCGTTGTAGCCCCTGCCAACCTGCTTCCACCAGTGTTACGCATATCGGCGTTTGGTGTATCTACCATCTTGTCATATTCATCGCCAAGCGGAAGACGCCACAGTTTCTCGCCCGATGTCTCACCTACCTCAAAGAGTTTTTGAGCAAGCTCATCATTGTTTGAGAACAGGCCTGCGCGATGATTACCCAAAGCAATGAGACAGGCACCCGTCAAGGTCGCCAGATTGATCATGATAGATGGCTTGAACCGGTCCTGCGTGTACCAAAGCGCATCACCAAGAACCAACCGGCCTTCCGCATCCGTATTCAGCACTTCAACCGTCTGTCCAGACATGGAGGTCAAGATATCACCCGGACGGATCGCATCACCATCTGGCATATTTTCTACAAGGCCGATGACACCGATGACATTGGCTTTGGCCTTACGGGCTGCAAGAGCATGCATCAGACCGGTAACAGCAGCAGCACCGCCCATATCACCTTTCATCTCGTCCATGCCAGCGCCCGGCTTAATGGAAATACCACCCGAGTCAAAGACAACACCCTTACCAACAAAGGCAATTGGGGCCTCCCCCTCTTTACCGCCATTCCACTTCATGATGGCAAGACGAGCTGGACGGCGCGAACCACGGGCAACTCCAAGAAGGGCACCCATGCCAAGCGTTTCCATCTGTTCAGCTGTAAGAACTTCAGTTTCTACGCCAAGCGCTCCCAGATCGACAGCCTTTTGTGCAAATTCCACTGGACCCAGAACATTCGGGGGAAGGTTGACCAGCTCACGCGCCAGCAGAACACCTCCTGCAACCCCTTCATATTCCTTCCACGCAGCTGCCGAGGAGGCTTCATCCCCAACTTTAAGCGTCACATTTAATGCATAGCTCTCACTCTTCTCATCATCAGCTTTTTTTGTTTTGAAATCATCAAAAACATAGCTGCGCAGAAGCATGCCCTGAGCCAGATAAGCCGCATGCTTGTCAGCAATTGCAGGCGCTGCCATGCACACTTCAGCGGCTTCAATATTCAAAGACTTGAGCTTGCCAAAAAGTGCCCCACCGAGTTTAAGCCAGTCCTGCTCGTTAAGCTCGCTCGCCTTACCAAGGCCAGCCACGATCACACGGTCGACGTCAGCGCCCGCAGGCGCGATCACATCAAGAAAACTGGACTTTTTACCTTTAAAATCAGCAATGGAGGCCGCTTTTTCAATCGCCTCCCCAGAACCACCAACAGCAGCAATTGCTTCGCCATCAATTTTCAGTTCATCATCTGCAAAAATAACCAGTGTCGGCACTGAGGGCTTTGAAAAAGCTTTAATTTGAATAAGTGGTAGGGTGGCCATTAATGTTCATCTTTCGTTTTATGTGGTTCTTTAAAAACCCCGCAGGGCACGACCACGATTAACATATAGTATACAATGGAGCTCTCGCCCCCGAGTTTCAAGTTTTCTGAGAGAAACTAACGGGTTTATTCAATTATTCCATATGCAAGAGATCACTAGGCCTCAAAAGCATGCTAAGGAGGTACGGAATCGGAATTATTTTAAAATAAACAACGGACTTTGCGTAGCTGTATGAATACCATTGAACGCTACATCTTGAAGCCGGCACTGAGTACATTTTTGCTTGTTGCTGTTGTGCTTGTGGGTATCGTCTGGGCGACGCAAGCTTTACGCCAGCTGGATCTTGTCACCTCCAAGGGGCAAACACTTATTCAGTTTGGCTACATTACATCCCTCGCCCTGCCCGCCCTCGCCATCTATGTTTCTCCTTTTGCTCTGGCAATTGCCCTGATCATTGTCCTGAACAGGTTGGCCAGAGACAGCGAACTGATCGTCATATCTGCCTCTGGAGCAAGCCGCTCCATCATCATGCGTCCAGTGATAGTGTTCGCCTTGCTTATCGCCGGATTTATGGCCTTCCTGTCCATCTACCTCTCACCCATGTCCAATGCGACCTTGCGTGATGAAATGACAAGAGTGCGCGCTGACCTGATTGCCAACATCGTCAAGCCCGGCCGTTTTTTGAGTATTGGCAAGGATCTCATATTCCATATCCGCAACAGGACCGGCGATGGCATCCTTGAAGGCCTTTTGCTTAACGATGAAAGAGAGGCGGAAACCACGTTCACCTACACAGCAGAGAACGGGCAAATAGTAGAAATTTCAGGAAAAACCCTGCTTGTCATGCTTGATGGAACCATTCAAAGGCGCTCCAAGACTAATGACGACATTTCAATTGTTGCATTTGAATCCTACGGATTTGACCTGACAGCCATGATGCCGGAGGCGAAGCAGCCGGTTTACAAGGCAGATGAACGGCCAACTTTCGAACTACTGTCTCCGTCCCCTGATGATTCTTATGCGAAAAAACACCCGGAACGACTAGTTGTCGAGTTTCATGACCGCTTGAGTGCACCCCTTTACCCGCTCGCATTTGGACTTATCGTTTACGCCTTGATGGGCGTGCCGAAAACCACCCGGCAAAATCAAACTATGGCCATTGTTTTCGCAATAGCCTTATGTGCCCTGGTTCGCACCGCAGGCTTTGGCGCCTCCTTGGTTGTCAGCACCAATCCAAACATGTACTGGACCCTCTACGGAGTGCCTCTTCTGGCTATCTTTCTCGCCTCATGGGCGACAGTCCTCTCCCAGCCCCCGTCTTGGGCGACACAAACAAATGAATGGCTCAGCCATCAGGTAGAAAGACTTTCTAGTAGGAAAAAGTCTTCAAACTCACACGAGGGAGGAGCATAAGCGATGGGACGAACTCTATCTATCTATATATCAAGTCGCTTTTTGAAGAACATTCTTGCGCTCTTCATATTTGCGACACTCATGATTTTCCTGTTTGACTTTCTGGAGCTTGTTAGGAAAGGCGCAGACAGAGAGGGGTTTTCCGTACTCAGAGTGTTGGCCATGTCCATTTTGCGCGTGCCACTTCTGTTGGAGCAAGTTCTCCCCTTTGCCGTCCTGTTTGGTTCAATCTGGGCTTTTCTTTCGCTAAGCCGCAGCCTTGAGCTTGTTGTAGCGCGGGCCTCAGGTATGTCAGTCTGGCAATTTACAGCACCGGCAGTACTCACCGGGCTTTTTATTGGCATTTTTGCAGTGGCCGTTTACAACCCCATTGCCGCAAAGATGCAAGAATACTCAGACAAGGTTGCGGAAGGCCTGTTCGGCGTTGACCAAAGTTACATCATTGGCAACCGCGGAGAAGTATGGCTCAGGCAGGATGGCTCCGATGGGGAGTCCGTTTTGCATGCCCGGCACTTTATGGACAGTGGGGCACAACTCAACGGTGTAACTGTTTTTGCGTTTGACAACGCAGGAGAGTTTCTGGAACGAATCGAAGCAAACTCGGCAAAACTCTCCGATAACATCTGGCATTTGAACAATGTAACCGTCTATGCGTTGGACACTGATCCACAACATTATCAATCTTATACACTTAGTACTTTTCTTACTCCAACGGAGATCAAGGAGAGGATCGCATCACCAGAAGCCATTAGTTTTTGGGAGCTCCCCCGCTTTATAGAACTCTCACAAAGGGCAGGACTCCCAGCATATCGGTATTCTTTACAATATCAAACGCTGCTCGCTCGGCCTCTACTGTTTGTGGCTATGGTACTTATCGCCGCAACAGTATCTTTGAGAGTATCCCGGTTCGGAGGGGTTGGAACGTTAATTGTTAGTGGAATTTTTTGTGGCTTCGTGCTTTACGTTATCACCGAGGTCTCAAAGGATTTGGGGGGCGCGGGGATTGTCCCGACGACCGTTGCAGCATGGGCACCTGGAGTATTTGGGGTTCTTATGGGTTTATCAATCCTGTTGAAGCAGGAGGACGGCTAATGCGACAGCCGACCGGCCGCCAACAGAATAAAAGTGTACTTTGTGCCGCGGCACAAAAATTACTGGTGGGTGTTTCGTCCTTTGCTCTTTTATATGGAGTAACTGCGTACGGAAGCACTACCAGTGTGCTCGCACAAACAAGTATGTCAGATTCATTAGTCGGGAAAGTAGATTCCACGCAGCCTATGCTGCTGGAGGCAACCGACCTTAGATATGATTTTGACAAGGATATCATCAGCGCATCAGGCAGTGTGGAAATCTACTTTGATGACTATACCTTGCGGGCTGACCGTGTCGAATATGACCGAAAGGATGGCAGGCTCTTCGCCTACGGCCACATTCGGATGACCGAGCCTGATGGCAATCTAATTCAAGCTGAAAGCCTTGAACTGAGTGACGATTTTGCCAATGGCTTTATCAAGGCACTGGAAATCGACACGCCGCAGTTTACAAGGCTGACCGCTGAAAGTGGTACCAGAGAGAACAATAATCTAACCACTTTGGAAAATGGGGCATACTCAGTCTACACCCAGAAGCCGGCGCTTTGGCGTATTAAGGCTGCCAAGATTGTCCATAATGAACAAGAGCAGACCATTTATTTCAGACGGCCTAGTCTCGAATTTTTTGGCAGCTCTATTGCGACGGTTCCCTCGTTTACAATTGCGGATCCTTCAGTCAAAAGAAAGTCGGGCTTTTTGACCCCGTCATTCATATATCGCAGCCGTATCGGGTATGGCCTGTCCATTCCATACTACTGGGATTTGAACCCCCATTATGGCCTGACCACAACGCTCACTCCAGTTTCCGAACAGGGAGCTTTGCTTAGTGCCAACTGGCGTCAGAATCTGGAGGGAGGGAACTATACTCTTTCAATGGGCGGCATCCGACAGGCTCAACAGGAGAAGTTTTCAGGCTCTAGCGGTGAAGAGCTCGGGCGCTTTATCGTAAATACCACCGGCAGCTTCGACCTGACTGACAGGTGGCAAGCAGGCTGGAACCTTACACTTGCCACGGATAGAGCCTTCAGAGAAGATTACTCATTTGCGGATTTCGGATCCGCTCAGGAAACTTCCGAGATCTACCTTAGTGGCCAAAGTGAGCGTAATCGCTTCCAAGGTAATATTTACGCCTTTCAAATCTCGCAGGAAGACAACGAGAACTCTACGGAACCAACCAACCCGACAGCTCCGTTCTCTCCCGTGGATGACGACCTCCAAAAGAAACAACCGGTTGTTCATCCCGTTATTGATCACACCTACTTTTTCGCCCCGCCGATTTGGGGAGGCGAGCTGGCTTACACTGGCAACTTTACCAGTTTGACACGTAGTGAAACGGACGCATTTTCATATAATGATGTAAACCGCTTCAGGGGCGTTGAGGGCACCTTTACAAGGTTAAGCACGGATCTAAGCTGGCGCAGAACCTTTATCGACCCCATCGGGCAGGTTTTCACACCATTTGCCTATGCCAATTCCAGCCTGTATTTCCTTGGCTCGGCCGATGACGACGTGGAAGCCCTAACGGATGATGCAGTCGTATTCCGGGGAATGCCGGCAATTGGCCTTGAATATAAGTACCCAATTCTGGCCGGCTTTGATGGCGGGCACCAAATCATTGAGCCAATTGCGCAAATTATCGCACGGCCCAATGAAGCCCATATTGGTGAGCTGCCAAATGAAGACGCCCAAAGCATGGTTTACGATGCTTCTACTTTGTTTGAGTGGGACAAGTTTTCAGGGTTCGACCGTGACGAAGGCGGCGTAAGGGCAAACTTCGGAATTCAGTATCGCTTACAGTTTGACCAAGGTGCTTTCGCAAGTGCAACCTTCGGAAGTTCCTATCAAATCGCAGGCAGAAACTCATATGCAACTCCTGATATTCTTGACGCCACCGGAGATTCTGGGCTAGAAACCGACCTTTCGGACTATGTCGCAAGCTTCTATTTCGATACGAATGCCGGGGCTCGAATTGGAACCACCGCACGCTTTGATGAGAGTGACTTCTCAGTTCAAAGGGCCGAGGTGAATGCCAGTGCGCGTTATGGCCCCCTCTCAGGGGTCCTCAGCTATGCATATCTGGCGGCGCGCCCGGATGCGGGGATTGATGAAGACAGACAGGAAGTCGTAGGTTCTGCCAACTTGAACATTGTCGATGACTGGCGCCTGTTTGGCTCACTGCGTTACGATATTGAAAACGAGGATGTGGTTCAAAATCTTCTCGGACTGGGCTACGATGACGAAGGGCTTTCTCTTGCTGTGTCTTATGCAGAGGATCGCAGCCGTGACGATGGGGAGCCGGTGGAGCAGATCTTCTACCTTCGCGTCGGCTTGAGAACCATTGGTGACACGGACATAAGTACCAGTGATTAAGGCATAGTTGCAGAAAAGGTATATGGGGACAAAGTGTTTCCATATGCCGGTGGGCTCAGTAAACTTAAAGTACTGACACTTAGGAAGAACTTTAGACAGGCTTCTGTCACACGCCAGTATATCGTTTTTGGCGACTGGCATTGGAGTGATCAACTTTTGGATGTTGGGGACATCAGAAAGCAATAGCATGATGAAAAAACACTTTCTTGGGCTTTTCCTATTGGCGGCTTGTCTCAGTGGACCTGTCTTAACTCCAGAACCGACACAAGCGGCGACGCGCATTGCTGTCGTTGTGAATGACAAGGCAATTACAAGTTACGACTTGTCTCAAAGATCCAAGCTTATAACGCTGACAACCCGCGCTCCAAAATCGGTAGCCAATCGAAGGGCGCGTGAAGAGCTGATCGAAGAAGCGCTGAAACTTCAGGAAGCTGATCGTATTGGCATTAAAGTCACCGACAAGCAGGTGGATGAAGCATTTGCTTCAATTGCGCGGCGTGTGAAGTTATCACCCAGCCAGTTCAGGCAGGCCCTTGGTCAGAGCGGTGTAAATTCCAAGACCCTTAAGGACAGACTGCGCGCCGAAATCTCTTGGCAGGATATTGTCATGCGCCGTTTTCGTGCCACGGTCCGTATCAACGAATCTGATGTGATTGCTGCACTTCAAGGCTCACAAAAGGGCGCCAGCAATACGGCTATCGAATATGATCTCCAGCAGATTATTTTTGTGGTTCCCGGTAATGCCAGCGCTTCTTACAAGCGGAGCCGACAAAAAGAAATTCAAAAACTGCGGAGCCGTTTCACCTCCTGTAGAGAGGGACTGCGCATTGCCAACGGCCTGAAGGAAGTTGTTGTAAAGCCGGTGGGTCGTAAACTGGAAAATGAATTGCAGCCCTCCACATTAAAAGAGCTTGAAAAGATTTCCGTTGGCCGTCTGACACCTGCGAAGAAAAGCCCAAGCGGATTTGCAATGCTCGCCCTTTGTGACAAGAGCCGGATTCAGACCGATGCTGTGGCCCGCGCAGAGATGGAAGGCGAGCTTCGCAACCGCGAAGGGCAGCAACTGTCGCGCCGTTACCTGCGGGATCTACGCTCCAATGCAATTATCGAAGAACGCTAGTCAGGCTATATAAATATATGAGACGTGCCAAAAAAGCTCTTGCCGTGACAATGGGAGACCCTTCGGGTATCGGGCCCGATATTACACTCCTTGCATGGCAGGAGCGATATAAACGGGATATTCCTTGCTTCTACCTGATAGCTGATCCCGCCTTTATCCAAGAGCGCATAAAACTGCTGGGCTTGCCCATGAAGATAAAGGAAACCACGCCGGAAAACGCACGTTTTGCCTTTGACACACACCTGCCTGTGGTTCCTCTCAGTGGTTCTGTGAGCGCCTCTTGCGGGGTTCCGTCTTCAACAAATGCGGCGCTGGTTCTGGAATCCATTGCCACTGCTGTGCAGCATGTGCAGACAAACCGTGCGGATGCGGTCGTAACCAACCCGATCTGTAAATCCTCTTTGTATTCAGCCGGGTTCAAACACCCCGGGCATACCGAGTATCTTGCCTCACTTGCAACAGACATGGATGGCGTGGAACCCACCCCCGTGATGTTGCTTGCCGGTCCGCAGCTGATGACTGTTCCTTTAACAGTTCACATCCCCCTTCAAGAGGTTCCGGCGACTTTAACGGAAGATCTCATCATTGAGAAAGCCAGAATTGTCCACCGGGACATGAAAGCACGCTTTGGGCTTGCCAGTCCCAGACTTGCAATCTGCGGCCTTAACCCTCATGCCGGTGAAAATGGGACAATGGGCCTAGAAGACCGGGACGTAATCCTTCCTGCCATTAAAAAACTTCAAGAAGAAGGTATAGAGGCGAGCGGCCCGCATCCGGCAGATACCATCTTCCACCCGGGTGCACGAAACAGCTATGATGTGGTTCTAGCCGCCTATCACGATCAGGCGCTAATCCCCGTCAAGACGATCGCCTTTGACGAAACTGTAAATGTAACCCTTGGACTTCCGTTTGTACGCACCTCCCCTGACCATGGAACAGCCTTTTCGCTGGCAGGCACGGGAAAAGCTTCAGCGGGTAGTCTATCTGCTGCCATGCGTCTTGCTGTGGCCCTTGCCGAACCAGAGCTCGTTTAATGTCTCAAATTGATAGTCTTCCACCGCTTCGAGAGGTAATCGAGGAGCATGGCCTTAATGCGCGTAAATCGCTTGGCCAAAATTTCCTACTGGACCTGAACCTGACAAGCCGCATCGCGCGCTCTTCCGGTCCTTTGGAAGATACGACAGTTATCGAGGTGGGCCCTGGCCCCGGCGGACTGACCAGAGCACTTCTGGCAGAAGGAGCCAAACAGGTTATCGCAATTGAAAAAGATACTCGTTGTCTTCCTGCTCTCCAGCAGATAAGCGATCATTATGATGGCCGCTTGAAAGTAATTGAGGGAGATGCGCTTAAGTATAACCCTGCCGAGCTGGCGGACGGGCCTATCAAAATTGTCGCGAACCTTCCCTACAATGTGGGAACCCAGTTGCTATTGAGCTGGTTGACTATGGATCAGTGGCCTCCGTTTTGGTCCTCACTCACACTCATGTTCCAAAAAGAAGTGGGTGAACGTATCGTGGCAAGTCCCGGCTCCAAGGCCTATGGGCGGCTGGGAGTTCTTGCCAACTGGAGATGCCACACGGACATCCTGTTTGACCTGAACCCCAAAGCTTTCACCCCTCCCCCTAAAGTAACATCGGCAGTTGTCCAGCTGCTTCCACGGGAAGAGCCTCTCAGCTGCCCTATAAGGTCCCTGGAGAAAATAACAGGGGCCGCCTTTGGGCAGCGAAGGAAAATGTTGCGGGCAAGCTTGAAGGCGTTAAACCCCGATGCGGAGGCCATTATCACTTCAGCAGGAATAAAGCCGACAGCCCGAGCCGAGGAGATTGATGTGGAAGGCTTTGTCCGGCTCGCTCACGCATTCGAACAAGCTTCCTAGCCTTTACCTCTACAAACCAGCTTATATAAGTGCTTCAAGTCCCCGCTTCATATTTAAATAGCGGGGGCACTTACCAGTCAGTTCTGTTGTAGCGCCTTGGTTACTGCCTCCCTTGTGCACATCACACATGTGTTTCCTCAGAGCACCAACGAATACCTATCCGCATTATTGCAAACCTATGGGTATGCTTGAATCCCGACTCATTTGATGGGATGACGGCGGAATGTGCGGCGAGATCAGCCCGCCTTAGGTCACACCGGACAGATGAAGCGCCGATCCGGTATCCAGACCACAAACTATCGATTGTGCGTTATCACTGCTGGTACAAGCAGCTGGGTCTTTCGACAAGTTTACCGCGCGCGCCCTTTATGCTTCGCAGTCAGAATCTGGAAATCAACATAAAATATGAAAGCATTCAAATAAATGAAACGTTTCATATTGACCTCAAAAAACTTGAGTGCTCATATAACGACGATTCGTTTGCGCAAATTCGGGAGATTGCATTCGAATCTATAATAGGGAGATTTACTATGGGTTTGCTCAAGTTTGCAGCTACTGCGGTAACTGGTCTTACACTGCTCGGTGGCACAGCCTTAGCCGATGAAAAGCCACGTGTTGGCCTGATCATGAAGTCTTTGGCCAATGAATTTTTCCAAAATATGATGGTAGGCGCGAAAGAGCATCAGGCAAAGCGCGGCGACTATGAGCTGCTTGCGGTGGGCATGCAGAACGAGACTGATTTTGAATCCCAGATTAATGCCGTGGAGAATTTCATTACCCAAGGTGTTGACGCAATCGTTGTGGCCCCTGCTGACTCTCGTGCCATGGTGCGCCCGCTTAAAAAAGCCATGAAAGCCGGTATCGTGGTTGTTAACTTTGACGTTGCACTGGATGCTGAGGCAAAGAAACAACAGGGTGTCGAGCTGGCATTTGTGGGCCCCGATAACAGAGGCGGGGCAAAACTTGCCGGTGATGCTCTTGGTAAAACGCTCGGCAAGGGTGGTAAGGTTGTCATTATCGAAGGCAACCCTGGTGCTGACAATGCTAACCAGCGCCGTCTGGGCTTTGAAGATTCTGTGGCCACCTATGAGCTGAACCTGCTCGATAGCCGCACCGCCCACTGGGAAACCGAGGAAGCCAATTCCGTCTTTTCAAATATGCTCACGGCTCACCCAGACATTCAAGGCGTAATGGCTGCAAACGATTCCATGGCGCTTGGCGTGGTAAAAGCCATTGAAAGTGCCGGAAGAGAAGACATTCTCGTGGTTGGCTTTGACAATATCCCTGCAGTCACTCCGATGATCAATGACGGACAAATGCTGGCAACTGTTGACCAGTTCGGAACAGATATGGCCGCAAATGCCATTGATCTGGCACTGGAAGTTGTCCAAGGGGGCGAGCCGCTCAAAGGCTGGGTTAAAACACCGATTTCTCTGGTTGTTGCGCAATAAAAACTGCTTCAAGAGCCTCCGCATGTGCTTTGCCAAGTGCGGAGGCAGCCCACCACGGTTCCTATATAGACAAACGGAAGCATAATGACAGGCGCCCCACAAACCGCTCCCCTTGGCAATGAGACTGCAGCCTCTCTTCTAAGTGTTAAAGGCGTAAAAAAACACTTTGGAGGCGTGAAAGCCCTCGACGGGGTCGATTTTTCATTGCGGCAGGGGGAAGTTCACGCCCTTGTTGGTGAAAACGGAGCAGGAAAGTCGACCTTGATTAAAGTCCTCTCAGGGGTCTTTCCTCATGATTTGGGAGCAATTTCACTGGATGGCAGGGACTACCGGCCCGAAGGCCCGAGCACAGCAAAAAGCTCAGGAGTTCAGGTTGTCCATCAAGAGTTCAACTTGCTTGACCATTTGAGCATTGCTGAAAACATATCCATAGAACAGCTGCCAAAAACAAAACTTGGTTTGCTTAATCGCAGCGAGCTCAAGAAAAGGGCCCGCACGGCACTTGATGCAATTGGCTTGAGTAATATTGATGTCACGCAGCCTGTTAGCAGCCTCGGCATTGCCCATCGCCAGCTTGTAGAAATCGCCAGAGCGCTCCAGTCTGAGAGCAAAATTCTCATATTGGATGAACCAACGGCCACCCTCACTGAACGGGAAACGGGTCGTTTGTTCGAAATCGTCTCAGCAATTAAAGCCAAAGGCGTGACAGTCGTTTTCGTATCGCACCACTTGAATGAAGTTTTTACCATCTGTGATCGCATCACTGTTTTTCGCAACGGGAAAACCGTTTGCACAGTTGACGTCGCAGACACAACACCCGTTGCAATAATCGAGAAAATGGTTGGGCGACAGGTGCAGCAGACCACCACTCACCGAAACTTCACACAATACGCTGAGGTGAATGCTCTTGAGGTTGAGAACCTTTGCACGCAGGCAAACAAAAGCGGCACGGGTCTCTCCTTTCAATTGAAAAAGGGAGAAATTCTGGGAATTGCGGGTCTGGTGGGCTCTGGCAGAACCGAGATTTTGCGAGGGCTGTTTGGTTTAGATCGGCTTCAGAGCGGGAAAATATATCGGGACGGAGTTCCCCTGCATATTAAAGGTCCACGCGATGCCATTGCCGCCGCAATTGGTTTTGTCACCGAGGACAGGAAAGACGAAGGCCTCATTCTGGATATGCCGATCGCGGCAAACGTCTCGCTGGTTAATTTGGGCAAGGTTTCCCAAACTGGCATTCTTAACTTCTCAAAAGAAAACCGGCAGGCAACGCGCTCATCTGAACGGCTGAAACTGAAGTATGGCAAACTGGGCGATCCCGCTTCCAGCCTGTCCGGCGGTAACCAGCAAAAAGTTGTATTGGCAAAATGGCTTGCAGGTAAGCCGCAGGTCCTGCTGCTTGACGAACCCACGCGCGGGGTGGATGTGGGCGCAAAGGCCGAAATCTATACGCTCTTAAAAGGCTTGGCTGAAGAAGGCATGTCCCTTCTTGTTGTCTCCTCGGAAATTCCCGAACTCATGACACTGGCCGATCGCATTCTGGTTTTGTCTGAACACCAGATACAGGGCGAGCTCCTTCCAGATGATTACAGCGAACAGAACATTTTAAAACTAGCATATGGACACAGCACTTCAGCTGAGGAACAGCGCACATGACAACAAAAACTCTTTCCGAAAGTTCCTTTCCCTCCCTCGGTCTCTCAGTCCAAACTGTCCTGCACAAAGCAGGTATTGGGCTGGCCCTGCTGGCAATGATTGTGTTCTTTTCCCTGATTAGCGAACACTTCTTAAGTGCCAACAACATAACGAATATTCTGACACAGATTACCATCAACCTCATTCTTGCGGTTGGAATGACCTTTGTAATCTTAATTGGCGGGATCGACCTGTCCGTTGGCTCGGTCATGGCATTTGCAGCCGTGATTGCCGGAAAGGCGATCACTTTGCCCGGCATTGGAGCGCCTGAGGCCATTGCCCTAGCAGTGGTTGCAGCAACAATGGCGGGCGTGCTTTGCGGTTTTGTGAACGGCGCCATAAGTGCCTACTGGTCAGTGCCCTCCTTTATCATCACCTTGGGCATGCTGAATATTGCCCGTGGCGGCGCGCTGCAGGTATCGGGCGCACAAACCATCTATTCCTTCCCGTTTGCCTTTGAAGAGTTCGGCTCCGCCCTCATCTACGGCATTCCGGTGGTATTTCTGGTTGCGCTGCTGCTGGTGTTTATTGCTTGGTTCGTTTTGAACTTCACCGTATTTGGCCGCCTGATCTATGGTATTGGCAACAACGAAGAGGCGGTGCGGCTGGCTGGCCACTCAGTTAATCGCTACAAGATTGCCGCCTTCACCATTTGCGGATTAACCGCTGGCATTGCGGCTGTCGTTTATATGGCAAGGCTGAGTATCTCCAGCCCCATTGCTGGGATCGGATTTGAACTCAATGCCATCGCTGCGGTGATCATCGGCGGCACAAGCCTGAGCGGCGGACGCGGCTCCATTATCGGCACACTGCTTGGTGCCTTTATTATCGGCGTCTTGGCAAATGGCCTTATCCTCATTGGCTTGAGCGATTTCATGCGGCAAATGATTACAGGTGTTGTCATCATCTTCGCTGTGGTTCTGGATTACTACCGTGCAAAGTTCGCAGCAAAATGAAGCGTACCCCCCTCATAAACAAAGAAGTCAGCTCCCTTGTTGCCTCGCTGGGGCACTTGGATGAAATTGTCATTGCCGATGCAGGCCTGCCGGCACCGGCAAACGTTCCGGTTATTGATCTAGCCCTCACATACGGTGTGCCCCGCTTTGCGGAAATTATCAGAACTTTGCGTTCAGAGTTAATAATTGAACAGGCCATTTGGGCAGATGAAGCAAGCCCCGAGCTATCGGGTTTGATCGATTTAGAACTTTCCATATGGCGTGAGCAACAACAAGACAAAGGCATTACGGAAAAGCGTATATCCCATGAGCACTTCAAAACACGCACTTCAAAAGCAAGGGCGATCATACGCTCTGGGGAAGCAACTCCCTATGCAAATATAATTCTAGTGAGTGGAGTAGCGTTTTGAACACCATAGCTGTTGTCGGAAGCATTAATGTAGACCTGTTCAGTTATCTGGACCGCTGGCCTAATGTGGGTGAAACAATTGCCGTTCGCCAGACCTCTATTACTTTGGGTGGGAAAGGTGCCAATCAGGCGGCTGCCGCTGCCCGGCTTGGAGCCAGAACAGAGTTTATCGGCGGTATCGGCACTGATAGCTTTGGCGCAAACGCAAAGCAGGATCTGGAAAAGCTTGGCGTATCAGTGCGCCTGACAGAACTCGAGGAATACTCGACCGGCCTTGCGTTTATCGATGTGGGACCTGAGGGCGACAATCTTATCCGTATTGCCAGCGGCGCAAATGGAGCTTTGAAAGCGGCTCATCTGGCCCCCTTTGAGAAAATACTGACACAGTGCGATGTTTTGCTGTTGCAAAACGAAGTCAGCATCTCGGTTTCCATGAAAGCGGCCAGCATGGCACGCAAGGGGGGAGCGCTGGTAATCATGGATCCGGCCCCTGCCCCCAATCCGGCATGGACACCCCAGCAGCTGGCGAGCTTTGATATATTAACGCCAAATGCCCATGAAGCGGGAAGTTTACTGGGCACGGTTCCAAAGACACTGGATGAGGCCAGACGTGCCGCTGATGAGCTGGTGAGAACCTATAACCTTCAAGGTGCCATTGTTACTATGGGAGAGCTGGGGGGAGCGTGGCAAATGAACGGGCGCAGCGAAACATTCACCGCGCCCTTTGTTCAGTGCCTAGACACAGTTGCTGCGGGCGATTGTTTTAACGGTGCTTTGGCTGCTTCTTTGGCGGCAGGCGCAGATATTTCGGAGGCCGTATCATTGGCGGCGCACGCGGCGGCATTGGCAACCACAAAACAAGGCGCCTCCTCGTCCCTGCCATCATTAGAAGAGCTGAACAGGTTCTACCCACCTGCCTCGGGACTATTTCAATGGATAGTTGATTGAATTACCGGAGTTGTTTTAAAGCTCAAGCATGACACTCAGGAGATATTAGAAAATGCCAACGATAAAAGATGTGGCACAAGCGGCGGGCGTTTCGGTTGGTACTGTCTCACGTGTCCTTGCCAAGAACGAGAGTGTGAAGCTGCCTCTTAAGACTAGAGTTCTGGAGGCAATGGAAGCTTTGAGCTATAAGCCAAACCTTGCTGCCAGAGCTTTGAGAACGAATAGCATTGCCGTGATCGGCCTCATTCTTCCTGATATCACCAATCCGTTTTTCGCCCAACTGGCCAAGTGCGTGGAAATGGAAGTAGCCGATCATGGCTATTCGGTCATGCTTGCCAACTCACATGAGTGTGTGGAAACGGAACGGACCCAATTAACCGCCCTTCTGGACCGGGCCGTCAGCGGTGTTATTATTGTGGCTTCATCCGATGGTGATAATTCGTACACCGCGCCCGTACCTATCATCTCCCTCGACCGCCGGTTTGGGGAATGCCCCTTGATCGCCACGGATCATTTTGAAGGATCAAGGCAAATAGCTGCGCACCTGTACGCTTTAGGGCACCGGCATATCGCCTACATTGCCGGTCCCCAATCCATGGAGACTGCCCGACAGCGCCGGGAGGGGTTTGTTTCGCAAATAGAGGAACTGACAAGCCTTGAAGACCCGATAAAGCTGGAGATTTATGAGGGGCAGTTTGATTACGATTCTGGCGAAGACATGGCGAGAACTATCTTCAACAATGGAGACAAAAGCTTGCGCCCTACGGCCATTGCTGCGGCAAGTGACCAGCAAGCAATCGGGGTTCTACGCTGCGCACGGGATTTGAACCTGTCCATTCCGAAAGAGCTGTCTGTCACCGGTTTCGATGACATCTCATTGGCTTCACTCGTCGTGCCGCGCCTGACCACGCTAAGGCAGCCAATTGAGCGATTGGCAAAGTACGCAGTGAAGCGGGTTCTGGATGGCTCAGCTGAAAAACTGGATGAAAAACTTCTGGGCGATCTCGTTGAACGGGAATCTACGGCCAGAGTAACCAGCCCTATTACATAGCTCTAATGGGAAGCAAGGCCTGCGAAAACAGGCCTTTTCCAAGATACACTCGTTACTGTGGCAAGTATACTTCAACCCAAAGCCGGTATCCACTTTTCGGTGATGCGCTGTAAAACACGCCACATTCATTTGCATGCATAGCGTGTGCTCTATCTTCAAATTCTTGTCGTGAGATCAACACTACAAACAAAGATGGCCCTAAGCGCCATTGCCTTTCACCGCTTGCTTCAAATCGGCAACCATTCCATTGATGT
Organism: Pseudovibrio sp. M1P-2-3; assembly: GCF_031501865.1. Lineage (NCBI taxonomy): Bacteria > Pseudomonadati > Pseudomonadota > Alphaproteobacteria > Hyphomicrobiales > Stappiaceae > Flexibacterium > Flexibacterium corallicola. The sequence goes on along the minus strand of NZ_JARRCW010000001.1, from coordinate 1,886,330 downwards.
GGGGGGCCATTGAAGGGATGCGTTCGCGGCGGAGCCGTTCTGCTTTCAAGATGGAGCGAACACTGTCATAAGCGCGGTCCAGATCATCGTTAATGACGATGTAGTCATACTTTGACCATTCACTCATTTCGCCAACAGCGGTCTGCATCCTTTTCAAGATAACGCTTTCCGCATCTTCAGCCCTTTTTGTCAGGCGCGCCCTCATCTCTGCAATAGAGGGAGGAAGAATGAATATGGAAACCACATCTTTGCGCATTTTATCATAGAGTTGGAAGGTCCCTTTGATATCAATATCGAAGAGTACATCATTCCCGCTCTCCAAGCACTCTTCTACAAGAGTTCTGGGAGTTCCGTAGCTGTTTCCATGCACGCTCGCCCACTCGAGAAGTTCACCATTTGAGGCCATATCCTCAAATTTTTCGGGCGAGATGAAATGATAATGGACACCATCTTCTTCTGTACTGCGCCGCTCACGCGTTGTAACGGACACAGACATTTTCAAATTATTTTCTTGCTTTAACAAAAGCTGAGCAATGGTAGATTTTCCAGCTCCAGAGGGAGAGGATAACACCAGCATAAGGCCTCGGCGAGACTCCTCAGCTTCTTGTGAACTCACAACGGTACCGCTTTTTATCTCGGACATCAGATTTCCTACCTTCTCAGGTAACGCCTTCTACTTTAACAAATTTACTGGAGATTCTGGATCTGCTCACGCATTTGATCAATCAAGACCTTCAGCTCCAACCCAATACTTGTCAGCTCGGTGCTATTGGACTTGGAACAAAGGGTATTGGCCTCGCGGTTGAACTCTTGTGCAAGAAAATCAAACCGCCGACCAACCGGCCCCCCTTTTCCAATCAAGGCCTGTGCAGCTTCGATATGCGCATAGAGCCGGTCGAGCTCCTCGCGCACATCGGCTTTAGTTGCAAGCAATGCCACTTCCTGATGCAGGCGCTGCTCATCCAGACGGCCAGCAGACGCCTCCAGAAGATCGTTCACCTGTTGCTTCAACCGAGCACGTATGGTTTCAATCTTCCGGCACGGCAGCTCATCAGCGTCTTTAACAAGGGCTGCCAGCTTTTCAACCTGTCCAGCAATGACTTTCTCAATGGCGGAGCCCTCTTTGCGTCTCATCTCCAAAAGAGCGTCAACGCCACTAGACAAGGATGCAAGCAACGCCGCGTTGAGGGCTTCCCTTTGCTCGGGGCTATCTTCGCTCTCCTGAAACTCGAGAACCCCTTTGTGAGCGATTATTCCCTCAAGTGTCGGCTCTGGAGAATTTGGAAGGCGGGACTTCAGGGCACTGATTGTACCAAGAACCTGCTCAAGTGCATTCTCGTTGATTTGCAGGCTGTTACTACCCTGCTCACGCTGTAATTGAAGACTGACGCTCACATTGCCACGGCTGAATGCCTTGCCAAGCAGACTGCGGACATTCGCTTCAAGACCATCGAGACCTTGTGGCAGGCGGAGCCTTAAGTCTAGTCCCTTCCCGTTGACCGAACGAAGCTCCCAGACCCAGCGGGCCGTTTCAAAGCTTCCTTCAGACCGGGCAAATCCTGTCATGCTCTCAAGTGCCATTATCTTCAACCTTTTATGCTGCCGATGTTCGTTACTCGACAGCACTCACTGCCTTTTTATGGATACAATATGCAAGGACCCCAAGGTCTATTGCCCATTGTTACTCTTTGCTGCTTTCTCAGCGGCCTGTTTAGCACGCATTTCTTTCTCGACTTTACGCCAATTCGCAACATTTTTCTGGTGTTGCTTGTAAGTCTGCGCAAAAGCGTGCCCACCGGTTCCATCAGCAACAAAATAAAGATCTTTTGTTCTGGAAGGGTTTGCAACAGCTTCCAAAGCCGCCTTGCCCGGATTGCCTATAGGCCCTGGAGGCAAAGCAGCGATTTGGTAAGTATTATAAGGGTTTACAGCATTTAGTTCAGATCGTTTAATAGCGGAGCGATCAACTTTCCAACTGTCTCCACCGTAAAGGCCATATAAAATGGTCGGATCGGATTGCAGTTTCATGCCGCGGTTCAAGCGGTTGATAAAGACACCGGCCACCCGTGGGCGTTCATCAGCCTTGCCGGTTTCTTTTTCTACAATCGAGGCCAGAATGACGAGTTCTTCAGGCGAATCTATCGGCAGGCCTTGAGAGCGCTGCTCCCAAACCATTGACAGATGCTTCTTCATTGCCTTTTGCATTTCATCAATAATTTTCTGGCGACTCCATCCACGTGTGAAAGAGTATGTGTTGGGAAGAAGGCTTCCTTCCGCAGGGATTTCTGCAATGTCCCCCAGCAAAACTTCATTGGCATTCAAGCGCGCTACGATTTGAGCACTGCTCCAACCTTCAGGGAAGGTAACCGTGTGAAAAACAGCCTTGCCAGATACCAGATCATTCATCACCTGATGCATGCTCACACCAGAGGCGAAGGCGTACTCTCCTGCCTTCATCAGGTTCTGCTGTTTGTAAAAACGAACACCGAGCTCAAAAACCAGCGCATTGCTGATAACGCCATTATCCTCCAGTTTTTCCGCGATCGTTGGCAAACTGGATCCAGATTCGATGACAACCAGACGCTCTTTGCTCAAGGGGCCGCTTTCGGCAAACTTGCCCTTACCCCAGTAAAGCCCGCTGCCCAAGCCGATGATGCCAAGGACAACAGCTGTCAGGAAGAAATTGATTGCAATGACCAAAGGGTTGCGAGCGTAGCGGGAACGTTTGGGAGGCAATGGTGCCTGATCCGGCTGGATCGCCTGACTTGGGCTCTTGGGGTTAATTCGAGGGCTACCCACGATAGCCTGCTCCGACGTCTCCCCTAAGGTTTCCTGATCATTTTCATGACCTTTCTCTGGCGTTTTGGCCATAATACTTCCCCAATAATAAGGAAGCCAGAAACCGTCGCATGCGGTATCTGGCTTCAAATAGTCAATAGGTTGATTTGGACTTATGATTCAACTTTTTTGAATACCAAAGAAGCGTTTGTACCCCCAAAGCCAAATGAGTTTGACAGAGCAACATTAATCTCCATCGACTTTGCAAAGTTTGGAACCAAGTCAATTTCGGTTTCAACAGACTGGTTCTCCAAGTTAATCGTTGGAGGAGCAATGCCATCGCGAATTGCCAGAACTGAGAAAATCGCCTCAACGGAACCGGCTGCGCCCAGCAGGTGGCCCGTACTGGATTTTGTCGAGGACATAGTAAGTCCCTTCGCATGATCTCCAGCAAGACGTGTCACAGCGCCCAGTTCAATTTCATCTCCAACAGGAGTGGATGTACCATGAGCGTTAATGTAGTCCACATCGGTAATGTCAAGGCCCGCACGCTCAAGTGCAGCTTTCATGCAGCGGTAACCACCATCTCCATCGGGAGACGGAGACGTGATGTGGTAGGCGTCGCCAGAAAGGCCGTAACCGGCAACTTCGGCATAAATCTTTGCACCGCGAGCTACTGCGTGCTCATATTCTTCCAGAACAACAATACCAGCGCCTTCACCCATAACGAACCCGTCGCGGTCCTTGTCATAGGGACGTGAAGCTTTCTCAGGCTCATCATTAAAGCCGGTGGAAAGGGCACGGCATGCATTAAAGCCTGCAATGGACAAACGGCATACAGGAGATTCTGCACCGCCGGCGACCATGACTTCCGCGTCGCCGTAAGCGATCAAGCGTGCAGCATCGCCAATGGCGTGCGCACCAGTTGAACAGGCGGTAACCACAGCGTGGTTTGGACCCTTCAAACCGTGACGAATGGAAACATTGCCACCGGCCAGATTGATCAAGCTACCGGGAATAAAGAAGGGGCTGATACGACGAGGTCCACGCTCCTTGAGCAAAACACCACTATCAGCAATTCTTTGGAGGCCGCCAATACCAGATCCGATCAGGACACCCGTACGGTTCCTGTCTTCTTCTGTTTCCGGCTTCCAATTGGCATCCGCAAGAGCTTCATCAGAAGCTGCAATTGCATAGACAATGAAATCATCAACCTTGCGTTGTTCCTTCGGCTCCATCCAATCATTAGGATTGAATGTTCCATTAGATCCATCACCAAGAGGGATCTGGCAGGCGATCTTTGTTTGAAGGTCTTCCGATTCAAAGTTTTCGATGCGCGTTGCACCACTTTGACCTTCAATAATCCGCTTCCAGGAAATCTCGGCACCGCAGCCTAACGGGCTGACCATACCAATGCCGGTAACAACAACACGACGCATATTATTTTACTTCTTCCAGGGAACGCCCGAGATGCGCTCAAAACTTTGTAATCATAAACGTGGTGGGTTGCCCTCAACCCACCACGGAACCCTTAAAACCAGAATTAGCTGGCTTTGGATTCGATGAACTTTACAGCATCACCAACGGTCTGAATTGTTTCAGCTGCATCATCTGGAATTTCCACGCCGAAAGCTTCTTCGAAGGCCATAACCAGCTCAACAGTGTCCAGGCTGTCTGCGCCCAGGTCGTCGATGAAGCTTGCGGCTTCAGTCACTTTTTCGGCATCAACGCCAAGATGCTCAACAACAATCTTTTTTACCTGTTCAGCAACATTGCTCATATTCGTTCCTCAGTCTGTTAAAGATGGATTTAAAGCCCAATTCACTTGGCCAAATTCCAAAACCGGACTTCCTGTGGCACACCTCGGCCCTTTTGAAAAGAGTTAACGCCCATCCTAGGGCAACCTTCCAAAAGAAACACTAAGAATTTGCCTTGGGTAATCCATAAAGTCAAAACTTGTTGGCGCTCCTAACATACTTTAAAAAGTTTGACCAGAGAGCCAACAGGCTTGAGCATCACACCCCCTAACCCAAATTACTTGGATTAAGGCATTAGATCATTGCCATACCGCCATTTACGTGCAGGGTTTGCCCTGTCACATAAGCAGCTTCATTACTGGCAAGATATACGGTTGCAGATGCAATTTCATCTGCAGAACCCAGACGCCCTGCCGGAACAGAGGTCAAGATAGATTCGCGCTGTTTGTCGTTCAGCTCGTCCGTCATCGCGGTCTCAATGAAACCCGGTGCAACGGTGTTAACCGTAATATTGCGACTGGCCACTTCACGCGCCAACGACTTGGACATGCCAATCATACCTGCTTTAGCAGCAGAATAATTAACCTGCCCTGGATTACCTGTCACACCAACAACGGATGTAATTCCTATAATGCGGCCACTGCGACGTTTCATCATGCCTTTAATTGCAGAACGGCAGATGCGGAAAGTCGCGGTAAGGTTCACCTCAAGAACGGAATCCCATTCGTCATCTTTCATGCGCATGAAGATGTTGTCGCGGGTAATACCTGCATTATTCACAAGAATATCCAAACCCCCCATGGCAGCTTCAGCTGCCGGAACAAGTGCATCAACACTGTCACGGTCGGAAAGATTGGCCGCCTGAATATGGGCCCGCTCTCCAAGGTCGCCAGCAAGTGCCTCCAGCTTTTCCACGCGCGTACCAGACAAAGTGACAGTTGCACCTTGTGCATGCAACGCTCTGGCAATCGCCTCACCAATGCCGCCCGTCGCACCTGTCACCAGCGCGCGCTTATCTTTTAAATCAAACATGCCGTTACTCCTCGGCTTAAAATAGGATGTAAATGCGCAATTACGCGGAGTGCAGACGAGCGATCAGCGCGTCGATATCTTCCGCAGTATTGACAGCAACACCTTCAACTGATTTGGCAATTCTCTTCACCATACCAGTGAGCACCTTACCCGAGCCGATTTCGGCAAGCGCAGTTACATTATTTTCTGACATCCAAATCACGGATTCGCGCCAGCGAACCGTGCCTGTCACCTGTTCTACCAAGCGACTACGGATTTCATCTGGATCAGATATAGGACCGGCAACCACATTCGCAACCAGCGGGACTTTAGGAGCAATTATCTCAACAGAAGAAAGGGCCTGTGCCATAGCTTCTGCAGCTGGTGCCATGAGTGAACAGTGGAAGGGAGCGGACACTGGCAATAGAACTGCCCGGCGAGCGCCTTTTGCTTTTGCAATTTCACAGGCGCGCTCAACAGCCGCCTTGTGCCCTGAAACAACCACCTGACCGGGTGCGTTGTCGTTTGCAGCCTGGCACACATCACCTTGAGCCGCTTCTTCTGCCACAGCCTGTGCCTGCGCAAAATCAAGTCCCAAAAGTGCTGCCATAGCCCCTTCCCCTACGGGAACAGCCTTCTGCATTGCATCACCGCGCACGCGCAAAAGCTTCGCAGCGTCCGAAATGCTCAAGCTTCCAGCAGCGGCCAGAGCAGAGTATTCACCCAATGAATGCCCGGCAACATAAGCCGCGCTATTTTCAAGAATGAGGCCCTTAGCTTCCAGCACACGTAAACTTGCAAGACTAACAGTCATCAAAGCAGGCTGGGCGTTCGCGGTAAGTGTCAGCTCATCACTTGAGCCTTCCCACATAATCTTAGAAAGGGATTGTCCGAGTGCCGCGTCAACTTCTTCAAAAACGGCCTTTGCCTCAGGAAATGTATCAGCAAGCTCTTTCCCCATGCCGACAGATTGCGAACCCTGTCCGGGGAAGGTAAATGCAAATGTCATTGCTTTCTCCAGTCTTTTAATTTCAACTGTTTTACGTCTGGCAGCCAGACCACAGAACACCGCAGAGAAGTGCTCTACACCCTTAAACCCTAGGATGACGCTATGTCCGCCATTCCTTTCGGGCTACCAACTCATGCGGACAAGAGCCGCCAAACACCTCTCATGTCAAGGAATAAAGAGCAGAAAACGGCTTTTTTGAACAGATGGTCTTGTATTCACAGCCTTTTAAGGTATAAACGCTGCGTTTTCCGAATTCTGGCCGGAGGCTGAAAGGAAGGCAGAGTAATCTGCAGGTATATTTATAAAGACCGTCTTCCCGTGTTTCCGCTCTCGAAGAATTCTTCCATAGCCTTTCACTTTCTGAAGGCTCGAAGGGGCTTTGCGCCGAGTTCGGAACGTTTGAAACCAGAAAGGCATATCACATGGCGCTCTATGAGCACGTGATCCTGGCTCGCCAGGACATTTCTACTCAGCAGGTGGAGACACTCGTTGAGCAGTTCAAAACTGTTCTCGAAGAAAATGGTGGTAAAGTTGGTAAAGTAGAGCCTTGGGGTCTTCGTACTCTTGCCTACAAAATCAACAAAAACCGTAAAGCACATTACGTTCTGCTGAACCTTGACGCTCCTCACGCAGCTGTTGCTGAAATGGAACGTCAGATGCGCTTGAACGAAGATATCCTTCGCTTCATGACCATCCGCGTTGAAGAACTTGACGAAGAGCCATCTGTAATGACTCAAAAACGTGATCGTGACGACCGTCGTCGTGGCGATCGTCCAGGTGGTCCACGTGGTGATCGTGGTGATCGTGGTGATCGTGGTGATCGCAATGATCGTGGCCCTCGTCGTAGCGAAGCACCAGCGGAGTAATTGAAAATGGCTGAATCTTCTGGCGCACGTCGCCCTTTCTTTCGTCGTCGTAAAACTTGTCCGTTCTCTGGCGTAAACGCTCCAAAGATCGACTACAAGGACACACGTCTTCTGCAGCGCTACATTTCTGAGCGCGGCAAGATCGTACCTTCCCGCATTACCGCGGTTTCTGCGAAAAAGCAGCGTGAACTGGCTCGTGCTATCAAGCGCGCCCGCTTCCTCGGCCTGCTTCCTTTCGTAATTAAGTAAGCAAGTTTTAATAGGGCCAGAGCGTCAAGCTTCTGGCCCTATTTTCTGGATACTCCAGAAGCCCGGCTGATGTTGGCGGGTTTGTCCAACATCTAACTGTAGTTCCTTGAACTGCAGGACAGCTATCCAAAGGAATTTTCCCATGGACGTAATTCTTCTTGAGCGCGTAGCAAAGCTCGGCCAGATGGGTGAAACAGTTCGCGTACGCGACGGTTATGCTCGTAACTTCCTTTTGCCACAAGGCAAGGCTCTTCGCGCAAACAAAGCCAATCTCGAGCGCTTTGAAAACGAGCGCGCGCAACTTGAAGCACGCAACCTTGAGCGCAAGTCTGAAGCTGAAAGCGTGGGTGAAAAGCTCAACGGCCAGTCCTTCATCGTCATCCGCTCCGCTGGTGAAACAGGTCAGCTCTACGGTTCTGTTGCAACACGTGACATCGCAGTAATTCTTGAAGAGAACGGCTTCACAGTTGGCCGTTCTCAAGTTTCCCTGCGTCAGCCAATCAAAACTATTGGCCTGCATGAAGTGACTATTTCCCTTCACCCTGAAGTAGAAGTCACCGTATCCGTAAACGTCGCTCGTTCTGAAGACGAAGCTGTACGTCAGGAAGCTGGTGAAGATCTTACAGGACGTGAACAGGACGACTTCGAATTTGAAGAAGACCTGGAAGACGAAGCTGAAGAACTCGAAGGCGAAGAAGAAGAGGCAACAGAAGAATAATCTTCTGTGTCAATGCATTAACAAAAATCAGGCGGAGCACCTTTGCTTCGCCTTTTTTACTGGACTTAAAGCAGCGTTGTTCAATTCAAGTATCATCCAGAGCAACTAAACGATGTTTTACGTGAACTTCTGAACTAATTCTCTCCATATTAACTATAATATATAGTGGTTAATACGCATTATCGGCGTAAGAATCTTGTCAATTGGCAAGAGGTAATTTTCCCCGCTGATCTATAATAATAAAAGATCTGTATTTATGTCCCATGAGGCATCTTCCTTCCACCGCTCCAACAGGGTAACCAATGCCTCGAGCGGCAAGAGGGTTAGAATGCAGGGCACAGTCCAAAAACTTGAGAAAGCAGCCGAGTCGGCACGTGTGGTTCCACACAACGCAGAAGCAGAAAGACAGCTTCTGGGCGCTATTCTCGTAAACAACGAAACATACTATCGTGTTTCAGAATTTCTGGAGGCAGGTCACTTTTTCCTAGCTCCCCACAAAGAGATCTTTGAAAAGTGCGGCGCTTTGATCAAGGCGGGAAAAGTTGCGTCTCCAATTACGTTGAAGACGTTCTTTCCTTCTGATGTAAAAATTGCAGATCTTTCAGCAGTTCAATATCTTCTGCGTTTGGCAGCGGATGCGGCATCAATCATCAATGCCGAAGATTACGGGCAGACAATCTACGATCTGGCCCTGCGCAGGAACCTGATTCATATCGGGGAAGACATTGTAAATATTGCATTTGATGCCCCCATTGACTTGCCGCCGAACAAGCAGATTGACCAAGCCGAGCGCAAGCTGTTCGAGCTTGCGGAAACCGGACGTAGTGATGGCGGGTTTCAGGACTTTGGCACTGCCTTGACAGAAACCATCGAGATGGCAGCCGCCGCTTTTCAGCGTGAAGGCTCTCTTTCTGGTATCTCCACAGGTCTGCGTGATCTGGATAAGCTCATGGGCGGGCTCCAGCAATCAGACCTTATTGTTCTGGCTGGCCGGCCTGCCATGGGTAAAACGTCGCTCGTGACCAATATCGCCTATAATGTTGCGCAGGCTTTTCAAGCGGAAGAACAGCCAGATGGGTCTTTAAAAACCGTCAATGGCGGCGTCGTCGGGTTTTTCTCTTTGGAAATGTCGGCCGAACAGCTTGCAACACGTATTATCTCCGAGCAAACGGAAATCTCCTCCTCCAAAATCCGCCGTGGTGACATCAACGAAGCGGACTTTGAGAAACTGGTGGCGGCTACTCAGCACATGCAACATGTGCCGCTGCATGTGGACCAGACCGGTGGTATTTCGATTGCTTCGCTTGTCTCCAAAGCCCGGCGTCTGAAGCGTCAAAAGGGGCTGGATATGATTATTGTCGACTATATCCAGCTGTTGACGGGGTCCTCCAAGAATCAGGGCAACAGGGTTCAGGAAATTACCGAAATTACAACCGGCCTCAAAGCGCTGGCGAAAGAGTTGAATACGCCTATCATCGCCCTGTCCCAGCTGTCTCGTCAGGTTGAAAACCGCGATGACAAACGGCCACAGATGTCTGACCTTCGTGAATCAGGCTCCATCGAGCAGGATGCGGATGTGATTTTGTTTGTGTATCGCGAAGAATACTACATGGGCAAAAAGGAACCACCTGAGGGAAGCCCGGAGTACGAGGGCTGGAAAACCGAAATGGATCGTGTTCAAGGCAAAGCTGAAGTTATCATCGGCAAACAGCGTCACGGCCCCACCGGTATTGTCGAGCTTCAGTTCCAAGGTGAATTTACGCGCTTCTCTGATCTGGTGGACGAAGACCATCTACCTGAGCAGGTGATATAAACAACCAAGAATCCTTCACGACCAAAGACATGAAGCAATGTATTTGCTGGGCAAATTTATAAGGTTTCAGTTTTATACTGAGACAACCGTATAAACGACTCGGGGCGACTTTTGACAGAGCAACTGCGCGCGTCCGGTACTCATTGTACTGGTCAGCTGACTATAGATTTGGATGCCATTTGCTCGAACTGGAAGTCTTTGAACTCTCAGGTAGGGTCTGAGACCACATGCGCTGCGGTGGTGAAGGCTGACGCCTATGGCACTGGATTGAGCAAAGTCTCCAAGGCACTTTATGAGACGGGCGTTCGTACGTTTTTTACGGCCCTTCCAGAGGAAGGGGATCTGGTGCGAGAGGCGGCGCCCGAGGCTGTTATTTACGTCCTTGGTGGTTTGTTTCATGGCCGCGCCCCGCTTTATGCACGCTCAGACCTAAGACCGGTCCTAAATTCCTTAGAGGAATGCTTGGAGTGGGCTCAGTTTTGTGAAAGCTTGGGTAAATCTCTGCCTGTTGCGCTCCACCTTGATACGGGCATGAACAGACTTGGTTTTCACGGGGATGATCTGAAAGCCCTTCTTAGTGACAAAGTCCTGTTCAAGGCCCTGAACATTTCCCTAGTATTAAGTCACCTTGCCTGCGCGGATGAGCCAGATCACCCTCTCAATGCGCAGCAACTGGCCACATTCAAGTGCTTGAGCTCAGCCTTCCCTGACACACCCAAGTCCCTCGCCAACTCTTCCGGAGTATTTTTGGGGGAGGACTATCATTTTGATTTGGTGCGGCCGGGCGTTGCCCTTTATGGAGGCAACCCCACTCCATATGCTAAAAATCCCATGAAACATTCAGCCTATGTGACCGCAGAAGTCCTGCAGGTTCGCACAGTTCCCAAAGGAGCGACAGTTGGATACGGAGCCCGCCAGATGGCAACGCGCGACACGCGCATTGCTGTCATCAATATTGGATACGCAGATGGCATGCACCGCTTAACCGGATCCAGCGATGAACGCTCTGGCTCTTATGCCTATATTAACCAGAGACGAATCCCATACTTTGGCAGGGTTTCCATGGATCTGATTGCACTGGATGTGACCGATGTTCCTTCTGGCCTTATTGAGCGCGGAAGTACAATTGAAGTTCTCGGACAGAACGTATCGGTGGATGAAGTTGCCTTTCACGCCAATACTGTGGCTTATGAGCTGCTCACCAGCCTGGGGAAACGCTATAAGCGTTTTTATCTCAGCTCCACTCAATATGCGACTTAATCGAGTAAATGGCCAAAAGATCAATTAGTTTCGTTTGCCAGTCCTGCGGCGCTATAACTCCAAAATGGGCAGGACGCTGCGAGTCATGCGGTGAATGGAACTCAATCCAAGAAGAACGTGTTCAAGGCGGGATTGGTGCTGGACCCAACACACCCGCCAGAAATAAAGGAAGGGTCGTGCCGCTTGTCGGGCTGACAGGCGAGCAGAAAGAGGCTCCCCGTATCATCACCGGTGTGGCGGAACTGGACCGGGTGACCGGTGGCGGTTTTGTTAAAGGCTCCGCCCTTTTGGTGGGGGGAGACCCCGGTATTGGCAAATCAACCCTCCTCATTCAGGCCAGCGCCCACTTGGCAAATCAGGGACACAAGATCGTTTATATCTCTGGCGAGGAAGCGGTCGGGCAGGTGCGCTTGCGCGCGGAGCGTCTTGGTTTGGCTAAGGCCCCTGTTGCATTGGCTGCAGAAACCAGCGTTGAGGACATCATCGCCACCATGGAGGCGGAAAAGCACCCTGCCCTCGTGATTATCGATTCTATCCAGACACTATGGACGGAACAGGCTGATTCGCCGCCCGGTACTGTGACGCAAGTCAGAGCATCAGCGCAGGCACTTGTGCGCTACGCCAAAAAGACTGGAACAACTGTCGTAATAGTTGGGCACGTAACCAAGGACGGCCAGATCGCCGGCCCCCGTGTTGTGGAACATATGGTGGATGCGGTGCTTTATTTCGAAGGCGACGGCGCGCACCAGTACCGTATTCTCAGAGGCGTAAAGAATCGCTTTGGCGCGACGGATGAAATCGGCGTCTTTGAGATGACCGACAAAGGCTTGAAAGAAGTTGCCAACCCTTCCAGCCTGTTTCTGGGCGAGCGTAACGGCGCAACGCCCGGTGCCTCTGTCTTTGCGGGGCTGGAGGGAACGCGCCCGCTGCTTGTGGAAATTCAGGCTCTTGTGGCGCCTTCAACCCTTGGAACACCGCGCAGAGCGGTAATTGGTTGGGATACGGCCCGCCTTTCCATGATTCTTGCTGTTCTGGAGGCCCGGTGCGGGGTACGCTTCTCCCAGCATGATGTATACTTGAATGTTGCCGGTGGGCTGCGAATATCCGAGCCTGCCGCTGACTTGGCTGTTGCCGCTGCACTTATCTCTTCGTTGAGTGGGGTTGCCCTCCCTCTCGAATGCGTTTATTTCGGCGAAGTAAGTTTGTCAGGTGGTATCAGGCCGGTTGCACAAGCCAGCGCGCGCTTGAAAGAAGCGCTGAAGCTTGGCTTTGCTCAGGCCGTGATACCAAGCGCGAATGGCAAGGATGCAGGCAGTAGCCTGGGCCAAGTTCGGGCAATGGACGAATTGAGACATCTAGTGGCGGCAATCGCTTCCAGTGAGCACAAAAGTGTTGAGCCCTAAGGCCGGTACTTTTGATTTTTTATTTGGAGAAACCACAGGGCGCTGTTGGTTTCGTTAAACATAAGGGGCTGTGCGATCCATGCCGATCACACTACTCGACGGTATTTTACTCGTCATCATGTTTATTTCGGCTATTTTGGCCATGATTCGCGGTTTTGTCCGAGAAGTTCTCTCAATAGCATCCTGGTTGGCTGCAGCTGTTGCTGCCTATTATTTCTACGGCGATCTTGTTCCGCTGCTTTCCCAGTATATATCAAGTGAAACCATCGCCACAGCAGTTTCTGTAGCCCTGATCTTTCTTGTAACTCTGCTGGTGGTCAGCTACATCACAATGCGCATCTCGGACTTTGTTCTGGATAGCCGCATTGGAGCGCTCGATCGCAGCATGGGATTTGTTTTTGGAGCGGCACGCGGATTTTTACTTGTTGTCGTAGCTCTGCTATTCTTTGACTGGTTTGTTCCAGAAAAGCAGCAGCCCCAATGGGTCCTGAACGCTAAATCCCGCCATTTTCTTGTCTCAACAGGCAGCAGCCTGATTTCTGTGCTACCAGATGACCCTGGAAAGGGCTTTTTGGAAAAGATACGAGACAAAGAGCAGGCACATAGCGGCGCTCAAGCCGAAAGTGCAGAGGAGCCCACTTACTCTGCATCCGAACGACAAGGCCTTGATCAGCTCACGGCAACAGGCAACTGAATACTATGAGCATCTACCCAGCCAAACACAATAAGGAGAACGCAATGCGCGGCGGTGAGAAAACTGCATCCACTATTGATCTTGAGATGGAAGGGGATACTCTAAGAGAGGAATGTGGAGTATTCGGGATACTCGGGCATGATGATGCCTCGGCAATTACCGCACTCGGCCTTCATGCGCTTCAACACCGCGGACAAGAGGCCTCCGGTATTGTCACATATGACGGAGATCAATTCCGTTCGGAACGCCATCTCGGTCTTGTTGGAGAAAAGTTTACCAACAAAGAGACGATCGACCAGCTCCGCGGACCTTTTGCCATAGGCCATGTGCGTTACTCGACGACTGGTGAACCGGCACTTCGCAATGTCCAGCCTTTGTTTGCAGAATTGGACGGCGGCGGGATTGCTGTTTGCCACAACGGCAACTTCACCAACGGCCTGACCCTCAGACGCCAGCTGATTAAAGATGGTGCCATTTGTCAATCTACCTCTGATTCAGAAGTCGTTTTGCAACTGATCGCCAGAAGCCGCCATGCCAAGATCGTTGATCGCTTTATCGATGCTATCAGTCAAATGGAAGGTGGTTATTCACTTGTTGCTCTGACACCCAAAAAGCTGATCGGTGCACGCGATCCATTTGGAATTCGTCCACTGGTTCTTGGTGACCTGAACGGAGCTCCTATTCTCGCTTCCGAGACCTGCGCTCTTGATATCATCGGTGCCAAGTTCATCCGCGAAGTGGAAAACGGCGAAGTTGTTGTGTGTACGCCCGCGGGGATCGAAAGTTACTTCCCGTTTGGAAAGCGTCCTGCCCGCCCTTGTATTTTCGAGTATATCTACTTCTCACGTCCAGATTCTGTTCTGGGTGGTCGCAGTGTATACGATGTACGTAAGTCATTTGGCCAAATTCTAGCTCAAGAATCACCGGTTGACGCGGACGTGGTTGTTCCTGTACCCGATTCAGGCGTTCCTTCGGCTCTGGGCTTTGCCCGCGAGTCCGGTATGCCTTTCGAGCTGGGCATTATCCGCAATCACTATGTCGGGCGGACTTTTATTGAGCCCACCCAGCAGATACGGACATTGGGAGTAAAACTCAAACACTCCGCCAACCGTGCGCAGATCGAGGGTAAACGCGTTGTCCTTGTTGATGACAGCTTGGTACGCGGCACAACTTCCCTCAAAATCGTAGAAATGATCCGTGAAGCGGGCGCTCGGGAAGTTCATTTCCGTCTCGCCAGTCCGCCAATCAAATATTCCGATTATTACGGCATTGATACGCCTGTTCGCGAAAAGCTGCTGGCGGCAAAATACGACCTTTCTGGAATGTGCAACTATATAGGCGCGGACTCCCTTGCCTTCTTGAGTGTGGACGGTGTTTACCGGGCAATGGGCTATGAGGGACGGGATAACGAGAACCCGCAATTCACGGACCATTGCTTTACGGGGGACTACCCGACCCCGCTTACAGACCTAAATAACGAAGATGACAACAGACAGGCCCCCCGGCTGGTAGAAGTTGGCTAGAAATGACAGAAAAGAAACTTGAAGGTCGCGTGGCCGTTGTAACGGGTACATCACGCGGCATTGGCTATTACACGGCAAAAACCTTGGCCGCAAAAGGCGCGCACATCATTGCAGTTGCGCGCACAGTTGGCGGACTTGAAGAGCTGGACGATGAAATCAAGAACCTTGGTGGCTCTGCAACACTTGTTCCTTTTGACCTGAAGGATTTCGACGCGATTGATCGTCTTGGCGCTGCTATTTTTGAGCGCTGGAAAAAGCTGGATATTCTTGTCGGCAATGCGGGCATACTGGGCCCCATTTCACCTCTTGGCCATGTGGCACCCAAGAAGTTTGATGAGGTCATGGCGATCAACGTGACTGCAAACTGGCGGCTGCTGCGTTCCTTCGATCCATTGCTGCGCCAGTCGGACGCTGGCCGCGCTATTTTCCTGAGCTCCAGCGCACCACGTAAATGCAAGGCCTACTGGGGCCCTTACTCCATGTCCAAAGCTGCGCTTGAAGCAATGGTGCGTACTTATGTAAACGAAACACAAAAAACACCAATCCGCTCCATGCTGATCAACCCCGGCCCCATGCGTACTGGCATGCGTGCGCAGGCGATGCCCGGAGAGGACCCGCAGACACTTCCGCACCCCGATGAGATCAGCGAGGCCATTGCCGCATTCACATTACCGGAAAGCAGCAATAACGGGCAGATCTACGATCACCCAACTGGCACTGTTCGGGATTTCCCGAAAGTCGAAGCTTAAGTTAAAAAGGCCCTGTTTCGCAGGGCCTTTTTTCATATGAGAATTGTACAATATCCACGTTACCAACATAGTCAGAGACGCCTTGTCTCCACGTCGACTTTTGTAATGTGTTTTAGCTCATCAAATACAAAAGACGGTTACCAATAATAAGCGTTTTACAATCTCTGACGGTTGCAGACACATATGTGTATCCCAAATTTATTAGATACTGGTCGATATGAAATTAGGGCAGAAGCAACCTATTAAGGATCAGCGCGATGAGTTGCACATGCTCTCATTTACCGATGAGAGGCAGCTTTCAGTTGAAAATTGGGTTACCTCCCTCATTAGAACCATCACTTCCAAGAAGAGCACCTGAATTACCCTCTTTACAGAGAAGGGATAAGTGAGATCACCCTTACACCCCTTAAATACTGTCATATTTAAAGGGAGTGATGCCACTTACGCATATCGAAATTTCAATGAAAAACATACATATAATCAAATCTATAGGAAGACCCGAAGCCATTTTATTCTGGGGCACATTTGCCGCTTCGATCTTACTACACATGGCTCTTGGCGGTGTCGTTGTGGGTCAGAAGTATGAGCATGGTAAGTATCTTATATCCCTTAGAGAAACCCCTTCCACTTGGATGGAAATAACCGCCTTTGTTTACTACGCAAAGTTAGCGCAGCCATGGATTTTATTATCTGTTGCAGCTTTTATAATTTTATTACTAATCATGAAAGCTAAAAGTTGAAGTAATTAAAATGGCTTGGACACAACTAAAAGCTAAATAGCAGCTACTGATCAACTATTCGGGACCTGCTTTAAACTTGTTTAAGTGGGGCTATGACAGTGGTGACCAAACATACCCTTTAGCCTCCAAATGCGAAAAAGCCCTACGCAGACAAGACAGTCTGCGTAGGGCTGAATGAGACTACTAACGGTCCGTTTTACAAAGCTACCGCTAAAAGCTCTTATGCGAACATGAAGTCGCTTGAGCTGAAGTCATGGGCTTCAAGCTTGTTGCCATCAACATGCAGAATATCGTTTCCGTAAGCGATAACGACTGGGTCCTTTGAACCATCCTGTGTAATTGTGAGTTCACCAAATGAGGAGATACCTGCATCACTCAAATCAATCAGGTCTTCACCCAGTTCAAAGTCTTCAATAAGATCCAATGTACCGTCATCTACAAAATGGAAGACATCATCACCATTGCCGCCACGCAGTTCGTCAGACCCTGCGCCATCGTAAAGGTGATCCTTACCCTTGCCACCTCTTAGGGTGTCATCACCCTCTCCGCCAAGCAGCTGGTCCGCGCCCTTGCCACCCTTCAGGAAGTCATCACCGGCAAAGCCTTCAAGTGAATCATCACCGTCATTGCCCCTTAAAAGATCATCGTGCTGGGACCCGAGAATATAGGCGTCATCCCCATAGTGTCCGGTGTTATCGAAAGCGAGGTCGATGTCTTCTACCCAAGTATCTTTTCGCTCGCTCTTGGAAAGGTCTGAAATTATGATGAGGCTATCACGCTCCATTTCACCATAAAATTCAGAGGCACTGATTGCTTCAAATGCCTTCTCATAGACGGTCCGTGAATGAACGTCCCAGGTCAGAAGGTTCAAAAGATCCGGACCATTCCAGTAAATCGGGGTGTCGTAGTAATCATTAAACATAACGATATTACTGGTGTCATACTCATAATTGGTATCGTTACCTGTAATATCAATGAAACCTTCAGCCATTACGGAAGGAACAGGGTCGTTTTCAAAATCAAAGCTGAAAATTTCGGCGCCATTGGAAAGGACTGAGGAGCCGTCTTCTGGCGTATAATGCGCCGCTACACCAACATAGTTGGCATTCACAAAGAAGCCATCTTCAATCTTGTCACTCTTTTCAGCCATGTTGGTCACAGCACCGCCACCCAAAGAGTGTCCGGCAACAATCAGGTCATTTGCAACCAGACCGTTTGCTTCCATCAAGTCCTTAATGGAGCTGAGCAGGTTACCAAAAGCGTCCTCGGCATAGTCCGGGTTATCTTCAAAGAATTCAAGATAGTCGAGAATATCGC
This sequence comes from Pseudovibrio sp. M1P-2-3, assembly GCF_031501865.1. NCBI lineage: Bacteria > Pseudomonadati > Pseudomonadota > Alphaproteobacteria > Hyphomicrobiales > Stappiaceae > Flexibacterium > Flexibacterium corallicola. The sequence continues at coordinate 1,868,443 of NZ_JARRCW010000001.1, read as the reverse complement.
CAGCATTGTTGGTACCAGCAAACACCAGCCCGACCTTAGTGATATTGCCATCATCATCATACTGAGCAAGCACAGCCGCCTGAGCATCTTCAAAGGCAGATTTCTCACCGTTAAACCACCCGTTTTTAGCTGTGTCTGCATTCTCATAGCCCAGCTCATCGGCTGTCAGGAGTGACCAACCGGTTGGTCCGTCCTCGGTCTCAATCGTACGGCCGTCATCAGCAATATTATATTCATACATCACTAGGGACATAGCGTCAGTCATAAGACCTAGTGCGTCTTCACCCTTATACTCAAACAGTGCCATTTTTCCTCCCAGAAACTGAATTGAAGTTTAGTTAGGAGAAGTTTTTGCCCTATTCAGCAATAGAACGAAAGTCGGATAAAACTACTACTTTTTCACTTGATTTCAACTTTACATATACATTTCTCAATTAAAATATTTCTCTAATTTTATTTGAAGTCACTTAAATAATCGTAGTTTCACCTATATAAATATACTTGCTTTATCACTCAACAATGCCAGAAATTCTTAGTACTCCAAAATAGCAGGCTAGATACTCAACAAACTAGGATAATTTTGATGACTATTTTGAAAAATAATAATTGAGATGACAAAAATTGCACTTTTTGAAAACTATTTCAAAATAAGGCAGGCGGGTAGTTGCTTAATGGATACAAATGCAACTCTACGCACGTGAGGCCTATGAAGAATTCTGGAAATTACAATCATATGTTGAGGAGGAAATTTATAATATTTTGATCTACCTTTTATTTTTCCCATCTTTTCCACTGAAGTTATGCAGAAAAAAGTGTCTTGCGTAGTTTTCTGGAAGCTCAAACGGGAAAAATCTGGAACGCTAGCCTTCATAACTACGTTCAGTTATTCCAGCAGATAGCAGTCCCTTCACTCAGGAACTGCTTTCATACACTGAGAAAGTTGATGCATTCACTCATGCAGCTTTAAACTCAATCTATTTATAAACTTGTTGGCTAATCGCCAGCAGATCCTCATAGATTCCAGGCGCTGCTGCTGTGATACGTCCCCCATGGGCAATCATGGTGTTCTTATCAAGAGGGGCAACACGTCCGCCAGCTTCTTCAATCAATAACAGTCCTGCCAGACAATCGTAGGAATTCATGTGCTCTTCCATATAGCCGATGAGGCGTCCTGCAGCCACATAGGAGAGCATCAGCCCACCGGATGCATTCCTAAAAAATATTGCCCCTTTTGCCAGCAGAGCTTCGACGGCTTTAGCTGTTTGCTCGCTGTCACTGCGGCCATTAAAACCAAACCCCAACGATCCGGAACTTAACGACTGGCTTTTGCTAACCGAAATCGGCTTGTCGTTAAGTGTTGCACCCGCGCCTTTACGCGCGGCATACATCTCTTGATGACAGGGGTCATATATGGCAGCAATTTCTTTCTCGCCATCCTTCACACACGCGATGATCACACACCACTGCGGTATGCCCGTGACGAAGTTTGCAGTTCCATCGATTGGATCAATGACCCAAGTATAGCCTGTCTTGCCTTCAACTGGCTCATACTCCTCCCCAAAGATGCCGTCGTTTGGAAAGGCTTTTGCCAATGCATCTCTCACAAACAGTTCGGTGTCCCTGTCTGCCTCTGACACCATATCTTGGTGTCCCTTGCTCTCAAGGTTCAAGCTCGTAAAGTCTTTAAAATACTCATGAGCAAACTTCCCGGCTTTCTCGGCAAGCTGAACAGCAAACTCAAAGCGCTCCGTCGTCATTGACATAATCCTCATAAAAAAGGCTTCCCGTTCTAAAACGAGAAGCCATATATCAAAGCTTAAAGAGGTTCTCCCACTTAACGCTTTTTCTTATTCGCGTATGGGTTCTCACCCTTCTTATAGGAAAGCCGGATCGGTGTTCCTTTAATATCGAAGCGCTCGCGCAGTCCGTTCACCAAATAACGGGTATAGCTTTCCGGCAGCGTTTCGGGACGCGAACAGAAGACTACAAAATGAGGTGGTCGGGTTTTCGGCTGCGTCATAAAGCGCAGACGTACGCGGCGTCCTGCAACTGCTGGCGGCGGATGGTGTGTTGTAACACTTTCCAACCAGCGGTTCAGGCCAGATGTACCAATTCTCTTGTTCCACATGGCATAGGTGCGGAAAACAGCTTCCATCAACTTATCCATACCCTGCCCCGTTTGACCGGACATGGTGATGATTTCGACACCGCGAAGCTGATTCAGATAGCGCTCTTGAGAATCTTTAATATGACCCCAAGCATCTTCCCGATCTTCAATCAGATCCCATTTATTGACCGCAATGACAATTGCACGTCCTTCTCGGGCACATAAATCAATGATCTGTAAGTCCTGCTTCTCGAAGGAGATCGTTGCGTCAAGCACAACAACAACCACTTCGGCAAATTTAACAGCACGCAGAGCATCGGCAACGGAAAGCTTCTCGAGTTTTTCCTGAACCCGAGCTTTCTTTCTAATTCCAGCAGTATCGAAGACCTTGAAATGGCGATCCCGCCACTCCCACTCAACAGAAATGGAATCGCGCGTAATACCGGCTTCAGGGCCCGTCAAAAGGCGGTCTTCCTTCAGCATGCGGTTAATCAGCGTCGACTTTCCAGCATTCGGACGCCCAACAATCGCCATACGCAGCGGGCGCTCTTTGGTGCCGATTTCCTCTTCTTCTTCAACATCATCGACATCGACGTTTGTGCGTGCTTCATCGGAAGATTGCTCTGCCAACTCATCAATCGCATCGATATGCGGAACCAGCTCGGAATAAAGCTCGGACAAGCCCTCTCCGTGTTCTGCTGATAAAGGAACAGGATCACCGAACCCCAATGCATAGGATTCGAACAAGCCGGGATCACCGGCTTTGCCCTCTGCCTTGTTTGCGCACAGGATGACAGGCGTATCATGGCGACGAAGTAAATTGGCAAAATGCTCGTCCATTGGAGTGACGCCGGCACGGGCATCAATCAAAAACAAGCACACATCCGCATCACGAATGGCCTCTTCCGTCTGCGCATTCATGCGCCCTTCCAAAGTGGAAGCTTCAGCTTCTTCTAGTCCGGCGGTATCAACGATCGTAAAACGCAGATCCCCCAGCCGCGCATCACCGGACCGACGGTCCCGTGTCACACCTGGGGTATCATCGACAAGCGCCAGGCGCTTGCCTACTAAGCGATTAAAGAACGTTGACTTACCGACATTTGGTCTGCCAATAATGGCGACAGTCGCAGTCACGCGAATTCTCCTAGGTTGATCAAGCAGCCTTTAGTTAAAGGCTGCCACAGATCCATTACCCGTTAGAACGATCATGCGGCCACCGGCCACAATAGGGGTAACGAATACATCTTCTTTTATTCTTTTTTGAGCAAGAACTGACCCAGATCTGGCATCAACCTGCGCAAACCCACCTTCGTTTGAAACAACGATAAGCTTGCCATTCGCCAGAATTGGTCCTGCCCAGTTTTCTTTCTTCTTTGAAAGGTCTGGAAGCTGAGCTGTCCAGATCGGTGCTCCGGTTTTTGAATCCAGAGCATGGAGATTGTCATCCAGCCCAATCATGAAGACCGTGCCACCGGAAACAACCGGTGTATGGGTGCTTCCGATATCAGCTTCCCAGATACGCTCGCCATTGGCAAGGCGGGAAGCAATTGTTCGGCCGGAAAGGGATGTTGTATAAACGCGGTCCCCGTCGATGACAGGGCTCGCGGCAACATCAGTCAAGCCTGACAGGGCGCGGGTGCGGAATGAACGTGCAAGAGCATCAATCCACTTGGGCTCGCCGTTTTTCACATTCAAGGCCATAACTTCGCCTGAAGAGAAAGGAACAACAACAGAGTTACCTTTGACCGCAGGACTTGCGGTTGCAAGCAATCCGGCAGTTTCAGAAATTCCGGCAAACGACCAGGCTTTTGAACCATCATTCTGGTTGAGCGCGATGACCTCGTTTTCTTGTGTCACAACAATTACAAGGCCAGCGGCAGCTGTTGGGGCGCCGCGAACGCCTACTTCCAGATCATAAGTCCAAAGAGGTTTGCCCGCGCTGTCAAGCGCAAACACTTGTCGGTATGCCGTTGCAACAAACGTCTTGCCACCGGAAAGGGCAACACCTCCGCCGATAGCAACGGCACTTTCCTCTTCTGGTCTCAAGGAGCGAGAATAAAGCTGTTTACCGCTTGTATTCAATACAACCAGATCACCGTCCTGTTTGTAGACAAACACACGGCTCCCGTCAGAAACAGGACGTGCAGCATTGCGTGGTGGTGTTGATCCAAGACTTAACAGCCCGCCGCCACGAACGGCACCAATATTTTTCGCCCAAGCAAGGTTACCATTAACGTTGACCGCGATATTACCGGGGTCGTTGCTGATGTTTCCTGCAGGCTGTGGCCAGGAAGATCCACCTGAAGCTGCACCTATGTGAGCTGTTGCCCCAACCGCTGCGGATTGGCCAGCTTGTGTCTCATAAAGGGGTTTACGATCGCCCTCCAGATATTCGTCATCACTTCCAAAGGGATTGAGGTCGGAAAGACCCGAGCAGCCTGACAACATCGTTGCAAGTACAAGTGCTCCCCCAAGTGCCTTCAGGGAGTTTCCTGTATAGCCCATTAGTTTTCGCCTTCTTTCGTCGTGGTGCCCATTGTGCCCGCTATAAGGTCAAGCCCCATGCGCGCACGTGCTACCACATCTCCGGGAGCACCAGCTTCATTAACTATTTCTTCAAAGCGGGCTTTGGCAGAAGCCAGATCGCCAGCGCTATAATCAATTACACCTAGAATCTCCAAGGCAGAGTAACGCCACGGATTACCGGCAATTGCAAGTCCTTCAACTTCCAATACGGCATTGTCCATTTGATTGAGGTCCATCAGCAAATAGGAGGCCCGAATGTGGGCGAGGCCCTGATAAATAGCGGGAACCGAACTATCTGCCGAAATCTCTTGCAGTAAGGAAATTGCCTCTGCTGTCTTGTCCTGTGCACTCAGCTCAGTTGCGATGCGCAATCTGGCCAGCATAGGGTACCCACCGAGCCCCTCTTCCAGCCCTTCAAAAGCAGTTATAGCTTCGCCATGTTTTCCGTCCTCAGACAATCTGATTGCGTCAAGAAACACCTGACCTGCTTCTTTTGATTGCTGATCCTCCCAATAATCATAGGCACGGTATCCAGCAGTGCCCACGACTATCAGCCCGGCAACAGTATAAACGAAGGGGCTAAAACGTTTCCAAAGCCGTGAATACTGTTCTTTTTTTAAATCTTCATCGACTTCACTAAAAATGTCAGACATTAGCTAAGCAATTCCCGCAGCTTCTTAATTAATTTCGAAATCCCTAACGGCAGCGCTACAATAGTTTTTCGCAGTACCAAACGCAAACATGTTTATTCCTTCATGGGATATTTTGTGTACCCAATTAAGGCAAACAGGCTCCAGTGGCGTCTCTCTTGACAGGTTTACCCCCTATTCAACAGAGATTTTCCTCATATACACTGGGATTTCTAGTCGGTTTTATGAGAGTGGCATGCCAATAAGGACAGCATGAAGTTTCCACACAAACAAGCCATAGAGCAGTAGTCCGAACAAAATCGCCAGAATATCATTCCTACGGACTTGTGAGGCCAAAGCAGGGACGCGACTCACAACCGGCTTATTCTTCGCAGTTATACGAAGCACAATTGCCCAGGCGAGAAAACCACCAAATAAAACTATGGATTGTGGCTCACCATTTGCCAGCAGATGAGAAAATGCCCAGATTTTGACAGAGAGAATCATAGGGTGCTTGACCGCCTGTTTGATCCTTCCTTGAAAAAATGAGGCCATAAAAATCGGAAAGACCGGCACCATCAACAACATAGCAAGATGGCGAGTCCATACTGGAGGGTACCAAAGTGGCTCATAAGCTGCCAGCCGCGCCTCATCATAACCATAGACAATAAGAACAAGGCCCGCAAAAGCTACCAGAGAAAACAGGATTCTATATCCACCTTCCCCAAGCCGCCCCTGCAATATGTGATGTACTGGGCTTATTGAAGGAATGAAGTGCACCCCTAAAAATAAAATCATACCAGCGATAAGCAGATCCATTAAATCCCCCAGCTCTTAAGCATTTCATCGAGTAAACAGGGCGCAACGTTTTTGTGTATCTGGCCCTTACCTTTAAAACAACTGTAAAGGCCTCTCGCATTTGCATCAAACGTAGACTGAAATAATATACAACTTATATTTGAGTAAGTGATTGTAAAAGTAGCGGATGATTCTTAATGCCCAAAACAGTGGAAACTTCTAGGGAAACCGAACGAAGAGAGAAACTAAGACGTAAAACACTTAAAGAAGGCCGTATCGTCTTTGGTGATCATGATCGCGTCATAGACTGTGTCATACGAGACCTGAGTGATACTGGCGCACGGTTACAAACGGCAAATACACAAGGTATTCCCGACGAGTTCTATCTCTACATTGTTCAACTACGCCAAAGGGTAACCGTAAAGGTTCGTTGGAGAACAATGGATTCACTGGGGGTTGAGTATACAGGCAGCCTAACCGACCTACCGGGCCTTTTGAGACTTTAAACTGCGTGTCCGGGCTGAAAGCTTACTACCACTGGCTGCGGTGTACTGAATTATCTTCGTTTCGGTGCCCCGCCCCGCCCAAGTTACTTAAGCAGTTTCTTCTACCTATTTGATATACCATATCTTCTTAGCAATTGCCCCCCACCCCTCCATAGTAAATCCTTCACACAGGAAGTAGCAGTGCTGCCTTCCGGTATGGGATGTATTTAGTACAGACTGGGTGCCACATGTTAAGTCTCTTGGATGACTTCGTTCGAAAAATATCCTCTAGGCGGAGCCCTCTTGATCAAGCCATACCCGCGCAAATCTACGGAGATGATCTCCATAGGCACCTGAAAAGTTATGCCAAGGATCCTCGTATCCGTATTATGCTGGATATCGGAGCATCATGCGGATCAGGAAGCACTCTAGCTATGGTTAGGTCCATTCGCCAGCGGCCAGACAAGGAAAAACTCCAGCTTTTCTGTCTGGAGCTGAGCAAGGTGCGCTATGACATTCTTTCCGAGACCTTTTCAAGGGATGAGTTTGTTCGCCCCTATAACATGTCTTCTGTCCCCAGCACTCAATATCCAAGTGAAATGGATATCATCCAGTTTTTCCTCAATACACCATCCAACCTGAACTCGGCCGGATTGGAAGTGGTTTTGGATTGGTATTCCGCAGATTTAAAATATTGCCAATCAAATAGAGATGTGAGTGGCATCTCCTATATTAAAGACCACAACAACATAAACAGATTTGATCTGGTCCTTATCGACGGCTCGGAGTTTACAGGCCCGTGTGATGCGGCCATGGTTTACGGCTCAAAGGTCATTGTCTTAACAGGCACCGAAAGTTATCGGGGTATGTATGCCCACAGGTTGCTGAAGGAAGACACCACCTATCATTGGGTTGCTTACGATCCCTCTATCCATGACGGATATTCCATATTCGAGCGAAAAGATTTCAATTAGAGTGCACCGCCGAAAAGTTCAATACCGGTTTTCGGGGAAAGATACGCGGCAAAACACTAGGTTAAGGCAGTGAACTGTTTCAATAAATCATCTCTCTGCTTCAAGCCGCTTACCATGCAGCTCCCAACAAAAAAGCCGCTTCACATAGAAGCGGCTTCTTAGCAACTAATCGTGGGGTATTATTCCCACTCGATTGTTCCAGGAGGCTTGGAGGTCACATCATAAACGACGCGGTTGATACCGCGAACTTCGTTGATGATGCGTGTTGCAGCCTTACTGAGAAACTCCATATCATAGTGATAGAAGTCCGCGGTCATACCATCAACGGATGTGACCGCTCTCAGAGCACATACATACTCATAGGTCCGGCCATCACCCATCACGCCAACAGTCTGCACTGGAAGCAGGACCGCAAAAGCTTGCCAGATAGTATCATACAAGCCAGCCTTGCGGATTTCATCCAGATAAACCGCATCGGCATTACGCAAAATATCGAGTTTTTCACGTGTGATTCCACCTGGACAACGAATGGCAAGACCAGGTCCTGGGAACGGGTGGCGGCCAATAAAGCTGTCCGGCAACCCTAATTCGCGGCCCAAGTCACGCACTTCGTCCTTGAAGAGCTCACGCAGCGGCTCAACAAGTTGCATGTTCATGCGCTCTGGCAGCCCGCCCACATTGTGGTGAGACTTGATAGTGACAGAAGGACCGCCCGTGAAGGAAACGCTCTCAATAACGTCAGGGTACAAAGTCCCTTGCGCAAGAAAGTCGGCTCCACCAAGCTTTTTGGCTTCTTCCTCGAAAACTTCAATGAAGAGACGGCCAATTGTTTTGCGTTTAACTTCCGGATCGGCTTCGCCTTCAAGCTGGCCAATAAACAGGTCAGCTGCATCCACATGAACAAGAGGAATGTTGTAGTGATCACGGAACATAGAGACAACTTGTTCCGTTTCCCCTTTGCGCATCAAGCCATGATCAACATAAATACAAGTCAGCTGATCGCCAATTGCTTCATGGATCAAGACTGCAGCAACCGAGCTATCAACGCCACCGGACAGGCCGCATATAACACGCCCTGAGCCAACCTGCTTACGGATCGCATCAATAGCCTGCTGGCGGTATTCCGCCATGGTCCAATCGCCTGAACATTTTGCAATTTTATGCGTAAAGTTCTCGATCAGCTTTGCACCATCTGGAGTGTGAACCACTTCCGGATGGAACTGCACCGCATAGAACTGGCGCTTCTCGTCGGCAATTGCCGCATACGGAGCGCCTTCAGATGTGGCAACAACTTCAAAGCCTTCCGGCAATTTGTTCACACGGTCGCCATGGCTCATCCAGACTTGGTGATTGGAACCGGTTTCCCAAACACCGTCGAACAAGGCGACAGGTTTTTTAACGGTCACAAAGGCCCTACCGAATTCACGGTGGTCGGAGCTTTCAACTTCTCCGCCAAGCTGGGCACAAATGGTTTGCTGACCATAACAAATGCCAAGCACTGGAATGCCGGCATCAAAAATGACTTGGGGTGCACGAGGGCTCCCCATATCGGTGGTGGAGGCTGGTCCGCCTGACAGAATCACCGCTTTCGGTTTCATTTCATGAAAAGCGGCTTCTGCAGACTGGAACGGAACGATCTCGGAGTACACGCCCGATTCGCGCACACGTCGCGCGATAAGCTGCGTTACTTGAGATCCAAAATCTATGATGAGGACGCGGTCTGTCATGGAGAGCTTCTACCTTCTTCGCCTTCAAATTTGAACCAGTTTTCCGCCTAATAAGCACAATTTGACGAATGATACACCGGATTTGATTGCACTAGCTTGCGAGGCTACGCAATTAAACTAACTCCGCTTAGCGGAGAACATCTTTGAGCGGGCCAGAAGTTGGTCCAACTTTACCCATTCAAGCTGGCTCCAAGAGCTGCTTAGTTTCGATTCGAACTGCCCCAGACTATGTTCCACCTGATGGTTCAAGGTCCGTCCTTGCGACGTTGTCACAAGAACAACAAGGCGCCGGTCTTTGGGGTTGGTTGCCTTGTCTATCATCCCCATTTGACTCAGGCGCTTTGCAGCACGCGAAACGGCAACCGTGTCCAGTTCAAGGTTGGCGCAAAGATCGCGCACAGAAACACCTTCAGAACGGGTTAATGTGTTCAGGACAAGCCAGTCCGGTATGGTCAGGTCATGTTTTTCCTGCAAATGCGCGCTCATTTGACTTTCTATGAGACGGCCCATTTGCGCTATTTTTAACGGAATAAAATTCTCTAAATCAAATGCCGGATCATCTTCAAACAGGCTAAACTGCGAAAACATATCAAGCTCGGGTTGCGGCGCCATCGTTTCTACCATTTCGTTGGCTAATGTGTTTGTTCTAGACAACATTTTATACTCAAAATTTCAATGGGCGCACCCAATTGAATCCGGCTCCTCCCCAAGCTTGCCACGAAAGCAACCCTAATTATTCCTCTTTTGAAAATGTACGGATCTCACACCCCTGACTGTAAAATCGCCTCATTTCTCCCCTTGGTAGCAAGCGCAAAACCTATCCACGTCTACTTTCTTTCTACAACTTTTCTTCTTTGACGCCGATTTTTCAAAGCCCTACCTTTAAAAAAGTGGTAGGCGGTTGATTCTAAAGGTTGTATCCAGGATCACCCGACTTTCTGGTAAATGCGTTGAGCGAGGTCTATAGATGACAGGAACCACAAGTGAAATGCGCTCTGTACAAGTCTATGCCGCACTACAGGAAGTCGCCGCCCATGAAGAAACTGGCAACTATGATGTGGTCATTCCCGTTTACCGCTCTCTAGTATCCCGTTTCCCTGAGGACATGGATTTGCTGTTTCGCATGGCAACGATCCTTATGCGGGACGGGCAACTTCAAGAGGCAATCGAACATTTCAGAAAAGTCCTATTCATAGCCCCCGAGCACCTGCCCGCCAGAGCGAATATGGGAAACGGCCTGTTATTGCTCGGCTATAAGGAACAGGCTCTGGAAGCTTTTGGCAGTGTGTTGGCAGCTGATCCGGACAACCGCAACGCATTGTACGGCTACGCCTCCATTTTGGTGCAGCTGAACAGGCACAAGGAAGCCATTGCTCCAGCGGAAAAGCTTCTTTCGCAAATACCAGAAAGCGCCGCAGCACTTTCCTTACTGGGAGACGCCTATTCAGCCGATGTTCGGCAAGATCAGGCGGTCATGCATTACACTCATGCACTGCGTAATCATCCGGAAAATGTTCCAGCTCTTCTGGGCTTGGCTAAAGTCTTGATAATGCGCCGTAATCCCAAAAAAGCCCGGCAGTACCTCTCTCTTGCCCACCAAATCGAGCCACAAAACATTGATATCCTTCTGACACTGGGTCATGCCTACACCGCAGAAGATAAGCTCCAACAAGCAATAGATAACTTTGAGATTGCCTATGCCTGCGACCCCAGTAATATTTCTGTTCTTCTTCATCTGAGCATAGCAAAACGACGGGCCAACCAACCACATGCAGCAGTAGTCTGCGCTATGAAAGCACTGCGCAAAGCGCCCACAAATAAGGAAGCAAGAAACACACTTGGGGCCGCCCTTGCCTCCCTTGGAGCCACCCAAGCCGCTCGAAGCATTTTGACCATGCAAGCGACAGTTGATGATATTCCGAAAAAGGCCCTGACAACGATCGAGCGTATTGAATGGGAAGCCCAAAATCTTTCCGAAGAGGAGTTGGCGGCCATTGTTGCTGTAAATGAGCCAATCCGCGCCAGTAGCCATTCTGCACAAAACGAGGAAGATCTGGATGATGAAATGCGGATGGAAGAAGCTTTGAGTGAAACAGAAGAGCTTGAGCAAGCGGCTCAGGAACTGGAGAGCTCTCCTTCTGAAAGTGAAGAAGAGAACACATCGAAAGATCAATAGTAGTCTTCTGCCCTCAAGCCGACTTCTCAAAACTTTCGTTTTACGTATCTTTATCCAAAAATCGGCACCCACTTTTTAAAAGATACGATTAGGGCACGAGGCGTGCTATTGCATTTACGCCTCATGCCCTAATCTTTTATTTCATTTTAAAAAACTCTCGTGGCTTGATTGGCCCAACCAAACAAAACGCACTTTAAGCTCAGCCGCGTTCCATCATTGCGATGAAGAATCCGTCAGTGTCGCAGTGATACGGCGTCAAGGTCACAGTTCCCCCTTCCCCAAATACGGGACGGCGCGTCTCATCCGAGAAGGTATCTTGCCAAGTACCCTCTAAATTCACCAATTTGAAATCTGGGCGCTTGGCGAGGAAAGCGGCAACTTGATCATCGTTTTCCGCGGACAGAAGAGAACAAGTGGCATAGATCAACTTTCCACCGCTGCTCACATAATCCGCGGCGTTTTCCAGAACCTGTGCCTGTTCACTCAAGCGTCCTTCAAGGGCAGTCTCGCCAACCCGCCATTTGGTATCCGGCCGGCGGCGCCACACTCCAGTCCCCGTGCACGGCGCATCCACCATCACGCGGTCCATGCGCCCTTTTAGATCGGTAAGATCACCCAACTGGGGATCAATGACTTGAATATTACGAACACCGGCACGTGCCATGCGCTCATACAATGGGGCCAGACGCAGCTTGTTGCTATCGTAAGCGTAGATTTGTCCTCGGTTTCCCATTTGGCCTGCAAGGGCAAGGCTTTTGCCTCCGCCACCAGCACACATATCCAGAACCTGCTCACCCGGCTGCGCTCCAGAAAGAATAGCCGCAATTTGGGAAGCCTCATCCTGTAGTTCAAACCAGCCTTTACGGAACCCTTCTTCGGCCTGAACATGTGGGGACTTCTTTGCTCCAGAGACAGGTTCCAGACGAACACCAACAGAGGACAGGCCGCTTTCCTTTGCACCAAGGTGGGAAAGCCGCTTCACAACCTTCTGAGCACTGCTTTTTATCAGGTTGGCACGCATATCAATCGGTGCGCGCTTAGAGAGTGACTGGCCAACACCAACCGCCTCATCACCAAATGCTTTTGAGAAATAATGCCAGAGCCATAACGGCACATCCGCCTGAATGTGGCTCTCGGCAGTTTCCAGCGAAGACGTGCCCTTGGACAGCGCCTCTTCCTCTTCATCGCTCAACTGGGCAGGAGCATGAGGGTCTTCCGCCAGAACCTTTTTCAAGACTGAAACGCTGTGCCCCCAACCAAAACAGTAGGTAGCCAGAACGAGCGCCCGAGGAGAGCCTTCTCCCATGACATGGCCATAGGAAAGCTTGTGGCGAAGTGCATCGAAAACCAAGTTACCAATGGCAACCCTGTCCCCGGACCCGGCAAACCGGTGGGACTTTCCCCAGTCTTTCAGAGCCTCTTGAACCGGCTGTCTGCGCGTTTCAATATCGGTTAAAACCTCAACAGCTGCTGCAAGCCGTCCACCATCACGCATAGGTATTCCCTTATTCTCGTTCCGCCCACAATCTCTCCAGCAAAACTCAACGGAGTTTCCGTGAGATCCCGATTAAAGCCAAGCAGGGCAAATTCATCTGGCCTTTTAGGCACCCTCTTCACAATAGTCTATAGAAAACAGAGAGTATTTTTCCGCCATTCATGGTTTTCAAAGCCATGAGTACCAGCGTTTCACGTATAAAGGCGTCATACACTTCATTCTACCGATATTTGAGAGGCACAACTTCCCTGCAATATTGGCTGGGACCTGAGTGCAACAGCACCGTACTAAAGAAGCACACTTCTTAAAAGATCACGTCCTTACCTTTCCCTTCGTCCATCAGAATTTCAGTCATACACAGCGCTCCAAAATCCACTAAAAGTCTTGAATATAACCAGTATTCATGGGTCCAGCTTCAAGAGGGCCTTCAGATGCGCCTCTCAACATTGGTGGTTCTTCCCACCCTATTGGATCTCCCCCATTATTTCCCAAGTAAAACTGGGCGCTGGACAGAGGGCAGAACACACGCGAAAAACCGTCATTCCGTTTTTCAAACAGGTGTCCCATGCGTGCACTCATATTTGTCGCCATCATGTTTTCGTCAATCAGACTAGCCGCAGCTGACAGCACCCATCAGCAGAAAATAGATCAAGTTGGCCTTATCATATCATCCATAGACCTTTGTGAAATCAGCTATGACATGGAGGCCTATTCCAATTGGTTCGAGACATTGGATATTTCCCAGTATGATGAAGGGGCATTCCAGCAGCGCTTAGAGACAGCCTTCGAGCAAGTCGCCAAAAAGGCGGCGCAAATGGATAACAACGAAAAACAAAAGTTCTGTAGTGAAGTCAGACAGGCTGCCTATCAAGCAGGTATACTGGACTAAAAAGCCCGCACCTCATCTCATCTCATCTCATTATAAGGAACGCCTATATCTGACGTGTACTGACTTGCTATGAGAAAGAACTGCTGCTGTTACAATGAAAAAATTGACTTGTTCAAGTGCCAGACTTGAGCTTCCTCATTATTTACATTTCAGTTATAGAAGTCGCTATTTCTTTACGGTCTTATCAATGCTTGCCTTGCCAAAAGAAAGTCCATGTCGTGTAGTGGGCCTATAAAGAACGTAGCTGCAAGACGTGTGACAGACAGAACAATGGATAGACTTGAAGAGCTTGAGAACAGACTGGCGATTATCGACCTTTTATCCAGGTACACATGGGCCGTTGATAGCCATAACTCAGAAGACTGGGCGGCAACTTTTACGGAAAGTGGACGCTATATCCTTGGAGATATGGTTATTAAAGGGCGTAGGAAGCTCACTGAGTACGCCGAAATTCACAGTAAAGTTGGAACAAAACACCTCACGTCATCACCTCTCTACTCCATTGCACCAGATAGCATGTCAGCCACTGGCAAAGCGTATACAACGGTGTTGGGAGCAACGCGTAAAGGTTTTCGTATCTTGATGGTCGGTGACTATCATGATGAACTGGCCAAGGTCGATGGTAGCTGGCTGATTGAGTGCCGACGCGCTGAAGTATTGGGGCTGCCTGATGAACCTGACTTTCCTGTAATGACATCGAATCCCGAGACCTCTGAGATAATAGAAACTCTATTGGATGGCATGAATCAACTGAGCAGCTAGGGAGATAAATAAGGGCACCACTAGAGATACCCATGGCATTCTTGCACTGCTTTGGTAGTATTCACATCATCAAGACATTACTCTCAGGAGCATCAACCCAACGACATCCAAATTTAAAAACATGAATAATATCACTGATTACGCGGCGGTCATCCACCCGAGTTTTGCCTCTCGTGGTAGTAGGAAGAAGTGGCTTTATCTGATTAAACTGGTCTTGCGAAAGCCAAAAATGGGAACACGGCATTATTCTCTCCTGTTGGAGAGCTTGAATCATAACTCAGTTTAAATGACAAGCATATTATGGGTCCGGAGCATAAGGCACAAGGCTAAGATGTTGAAATTCAACGCCTTATAGTCTTGAGCCTTTATACTGAAACATATCCAGCTGCCTTGAAGTAATTCCAACACTCTTGGGGTGTGAACAGATCGCATATGTCACCCAGAGCCTTTATCAAGGTCTCAAAGGTTCTGGCTTTCATTCTGCGTAGGTGTGCTTTGAGCTTGGAAAACGCCATTTCGATAGGATTGAGATCAGGAGAATAGGGCGGCAGAAAAAGGAACCAACACCCGCTTTGTCTGAGGGCCCTTGCGGCTTCTGGAACTTTGTGTGTGGACAGGTTATCCAGAATGACCACCGTTTTAGGGTGCAAGCATGGAGCCAGTTGTGTCGTGATATAAGTGGTGAATGCCTTGCCATTCATGGCCCCGTCCAGAACCCAGGGCGCAATGAGTCCCTCGTGGGTCAAACCGGCGATAAAGGTCTGGTTCTGCCAGCGTCCAAACGGCGCTGTGTCAAGGGCTCGTTCCCCTTTAAAGGCTCGGCCTCGCAGCCGGGTTAAATTCGTTTTAACACTGGTTTCATCGAGAAACACCAGTCTCTCAGGCAGATCACGCATTATAGGCTGACGGGTGTGGCGCCATTCATCTCTGGCATTTTGTACATGGAGTTTGCCACGCTCGGTTGCCACCAACGATTTTTTTTATAGGTGTAGCCAAGACGGCGCAAAGCCTTGGAGACGGAAGTATGGTGAACCCTCACTCCCTCAGCCATGAAAAGTGCATCACATAACTCCATCAACGTGATATCTCCGTCTTGATTGACCAGCTCGCGCAAGAAGGAGAGGTAGGGCTCCAATTTTCCGCCTCCCTTTGGGCGCCCTGTCCTGACCGGGATTAAACTCTGCCCCTCCCGAACTTTACGGGCCAAGCGAGATCCTGATGCTGGAGAGATCAGCAGGCGGCGTGCTGCTTCACGCCCGCTCATCCCGGATAAAATGAGCCTTTTAAAGCGAAGGCGTAAATCAAGTGAAAGTGGCCGGCCCATGTGATCTCCTCCCTAAAAGGAGTGAATCACAAATCAACCTGATTGGGAATCCCCAATCGATTCAGCGTTGCGCCTCATTGCTTTAGCCTTTTATACAATCACCTTCAAACAGCGCCAGGGTAATTTGGCGACTCACGGGTAATGGTTACGTCATGTGCATGGCTCTCCCTTAGGGAGGCTGAGGAGATGCGGACGAAGCGGGCACGTTCCTGGTACTCGGTGATAGTTGGAGCGCCCACATATCCCATGGAGGCTCGCAGGCCGCCAGCCAGCTGATGCAGCACGCTGGAAATCGGCCCTTTGTAAGGAACCTGTCCTTCGATACCTTCCGGAACAAGTTTCAGCTTGTCACTTACTTCCGCTTGGAAGTACCTGTCGGCAGATCCACGTGCCATCGCGCCAACGGATCCCATTCCACGATAAGCCTTATAGGAACGCCCCTGATGCAAATAAACTTCACCGGGGCTTTCTTCCGTACCTGCCAACAGTGAGCCAATCATTGCAACAGATGCGCCACCAGCAAATGCTTTGGCCATATCACCTGAGAATTTAATGCCGCCATCGGCAATAATCGGCGTGTCGTTCTTAGCAGCCTCATCAGCACATTCCATGATGGCAGTCAGCTGAGGAACACCAACACCGGCAACAATTCGGGTTGTACAAATGGAGCCAGGACCAATACCAACCTTAATTGCATCAGCTCCTGCATCAATAAGCGCTTTTACCGCCTCGCGTGTGGCAACATTGCCTGCAACAACCTGCAGATCACCGTGGTCTTTTTTAATACGGGCTACTGTATCAATCACACCCTGCGAGTGTCCGTGAGCCGTATCAACCACCAAAACATCCACACCAGCATCAATAAGGGCTTCAGCGCGCTTAACTCCCTCATCGCCAACACTGGTTGCCGCACCGGCCAACAGGCTTCCGTGATCATCTTTCGACGCATTCGGATTCAACTGGGATTTTTCCATATCCTTAACTGTAATCAGGCCAATACAGTTTCCAGACGCGTCGACAACTAGCAGTTTTTCGATACGGTGTTGATGCAGCAAGCGTTTCGCTTCTACCTGAGAAACGTTCTCCCGCACTGTGATCAGGTTCTCACGTGTCATCAGTTCGCAAACCAACTGGTTTGGATTGGAAGCAAAGCGTACATCGCGGTTTGTCAAAATGCCTACCAGACGTCCCACTTTAGTGCCGCCCCTGCCGCCATTTTCTACCACAGGAACACCTGAGATCCGGTTGGCTTCCATGAGGTTTAAAGCGTCTTCCAAGGTAGCATCAGGGCCGATCACAAGCGGGTTCACAACCATACCGCTTTCAAATTTCTTGACCTGACGAACTTCTTCGGCCTGCCGTTCGTGGTCAAGGTTCTTATGAATAATTCCCAAACCACCTGCCTGCGCCATGGCAATCGCCAGACGGGCTTCTGTCACTGTATCCATTGCAGCGGAAAGGATAGGTAAGTTAAGGGTGATGCTACGTGTAACACGGGATCGCAAGTCTACCTGAGCGGGCATGACTTCCGAATGTCCGGGCAACAACAGAACATCATCAAAGGTCAGTGCTTCTTTACCGAAGCTAGGCTCGAAGAAAGACGGCATTGTCAATTCCCTTCCAATTAAAATGCGGCATCTACATCATTTTCAAAGGAAAATGAGCATCTGATATGTTCCAGTTATGCCTAGAGAAGTTGACACCGGCCAATACCACGGGACAACTGATAAGAAAAGAGAGGATCAGCCAAAAAAGTGATCCATGCGCAGAAAAGCGACTAAGGGCGGTGGAAAGGGTAAGTCTTCTTGTTACCTCTACCCGCCCTGCTCCTATAAATTAGTTTTCATGCAGTGGCCCTATTAATACCATATGAAGCTGCTTTGCCTAAAATCACTCACCGTTGTCTACGTCTTGCACACATTCAGAGTTTTCAAGCAGAAAGTTGGGTCCTTGCCACTCCGCCTCCGTTTTACAGCTCTGGTTGTGAGCTGTGTTTTGATGCTGAATATGATTGACACAATTATATTAGGCATAGCGCTTCCTGTCATATCAAAGGACTTTGGAAGTTCTCCTGTAACTTTAAGCCTTACCCTGTCAATTTATTTAATTGCGCAAGCCATTTTCACGCCCATAAGCGGCTGGGCCGCAGATAAATTTGGAAGTAAAACCGTGTTTCTTCTGGCGACTGGTGGATTTCTAATTGCCTCACTTTTATGCGGCCTTTCAAACTCGGCCACTCAACTTATCCTCGCAAGATTGTTTCAAGGAGTAACTGCTGCCCTCACCCTACCAGTGGCCCGAATTGTCCTTTTAAAGTCCTCACCCAAAGAAATGCTTGTTCAGGCAATGGTGTGGCTGACCGGTCCAGCCCTTGTCGGGCCTTTGGTTGCTCCACCTCTGGGCGGTTTTCTTGTCACTTACGCCAGTTGGCGCTGGATTTTCTGGATCAATATCCCGATATCCTTGATTGGATTCGTTCTCGCCATTTTCTTTTTTCAAAACTTTAAAAGAGACGACACCCCCAGCTTCGACTGGAGCGGGTTCTGGCTGATAGGTTTGGGGTCACTTGGTTTCACAACCGGACTTATCGCCGTCACCGATACAAGCAAGCATAACTACCTTTTCGCGGGTGTTATAGTCCTGTCCCTCATTTTGTTTTTCACCTACTTCAACCACGCCAAGCGCACGGACAACCCCATTATAGATCTAACTCTTTTTCGCAACGCTTCATTTCGTGCAAGTGTTACGGGAGGAGCAATCTTTCGAATTGGAATAGGCGCAGGTCCGTTTCTCCTGCCAATGATGCTACAAGACGTGCTTGGCAAGTCTGCATTTGCTGCAAGTATGCTTCTTCTTCTCCTTGCTGTCGGGGCCTTGGCTATTGGAAAATTTATCCCCATGATCCTACGGTATCTGGGATTTCGCGGCGCCTTAATACCCAACACCCTGCTCGTGTCACTCTCTTTTTGCTCGTATGGCTTTTTTTACCCAAGTACACCACTTTGGATTATTTGCGCCATTTTATTACTAGGGGGAGTGGTTCGCTCCATACAGTTCAACGTTTTAAATACCATAGGTTTCACCGAACTGACGGAAAGCCAGATGAGCCCTGCCAATAGCCTTGCCTCCATGTCCCAATTCCTAGCTCGCACCCTTGGGGTGAGTATTGGTGCCTTCATGATTCAGATCTCCCTCAACTTCAATGGGCGAGCCCACCTGACTCAGCTAGACTTCACGATAGCTTTTGTAGTGATCGGCGCTATCATGCTGTTAGCTCTGGTTGAGTTTTATAGGCTGCCGCCGCATGCTGGTTCCGAAGCGTCCGGACACAACCGATAACCCGCTCCTCTTACATATGTCTGGCTGATTGGTGCATCAAATAGAAAAGCCCTACGTTTCCATAGGGCTTTTCAAAACTACAGCGTATCTTCGAAAAGTGGATACCGGTTTTCGAATAAAGATACGCGCAAACTGCTTTAGGTATAGCTACAGGTAAATTTGCAAGTGCCTAACGGCTTCACCTTTTACCCGCGAAACCCTTTCGCAAGAATAAACATTTCCGGGCTCTGCTTACGACTTGCTGGCGGCTTGATGTGAGAGACAGATTTGAACTCTTTCTTGAGGCCTTGCAGCAACGAGTTCTCTGCTCCACCCGCGAATACTTTCGACAGGAAGGCACCGTCTTGTTTCAAATTTTGACGGGCAAAATCAATGGCTACTTCAAACAGATAGGTGGTTCTCAAGTGATCCGTCTGCCGGTGCCCTGTTGTTGGGGCCGCCATATCTGACATGACCAGATCAGGCTTGTGCCCGCCCAGCGCTTCCATTAATGCCTCTGGCGCATCATCATCAAGAAAGTCCTTTTTCAAGAGCACAACCCCGGGGATTGGCTCCACATCCAGATAATCGATCCCGACAATACGCGGGTCTTCAACGGAAGATTCCACCATTGGTACGGTTACCTGACACCAACCACCTGGCGCAGCACCAAGGTCAACAACTCGCATACCCGGTTTGATTATTTTGTGCTTATCGTTGATTTCAATCAGCTTATAGGCCGCCCGAGAGCGGTACCCATCCAGCTTTGCTTGGCGCACGTATGGATCATTCAGCTGCCGCTGCAACCAAAGCGTTGAACTATAAGATCTCTTGCGGGCAGTCTTAACTTTCTCAAACATGCCGCGATCGCCACGGCCCCGGCCACTTGAATTTTCGGCCATGATATAAATTCCTTTTCAGCTAACCTACCTGCGACCGGCAGGCTTCCGCCACACTTTATCGGCGGCCATCATTTCCATCAGGATACCTTCACGAAGTCCCCTGTCCGCGACACGCAAGCGCTCGCAGGGCCAACGCCTGCGAATTGCCTCCAATATGGCACAACCGGCAAGAACAAGGTCAGCACGGTCCTGACCAATGCAAGGGTTTTCAACCCTCTCTTCATAGGACATATTTAAAAGTTGCTGTATCATCTGGGATACATCGTCATCGTGCATCCAAACCCCGTCAACACGGCGTCTGTCATAGCGTTTAAGTCCCAGATGAACGCCTGCAAGCGTTGTAACAGTACCTGATGTTCCAAGCATGTGAACGTTACCCCCACGGATTGCATCCGATAACTCATCTGCAAGGGGGAACGTTTCCAGCATTTTGGAGACATCCTCTACCATGTCTTCAAATAAAGAGGAAGAAACAATTTTTCCTCCATGCCGCTCGGCCAAGTTAACCACACCCACCGGTAATGATGTCCATGTACGAATAAAGCGCGTCAGTGCAAAGCCACGTGCTCCATAACGGTTACGCAGGTCCAGCCAGACGATTTCCGAGGACCCTCCACCAATATCGAATAGCAGAACACCATCGGCCTCAGGATCAACCAGAGAAACACATCCGGCAACAGCCAGACGGGCTTCTGTTTCCTGTGTTACAATTTCAAGGTCGATTCCAGCCTCTTCGCGGGCTCTCCTAATAAATTCTTCACCGTTTACGGCAGCGCGGCACGCTTCTGTTGCAATAAGGCGGGCGCGTTCAACGCCGCTGTCCTCAAGCTTTTCCTGACAGACTTTCAAGGCTTCAATGGCCCGCCCCATCGCCCTATCGGAAATGCGGCCGCTTTGCCCGACACCTTCTCCAAGACGAACAATACGGGAATAGGCATCAACAACCCTGAAGCCCCTGTGATCCGGCTTTGCAATTAACAGACGGCAGTTATTAGTTCCAAGATCCAGCGCGGCATAAAGCTTGTCCTGTCTGGCATCATGATGCCTTCCCCAAGGTGGCCTCGCCCCACCTCTCCATTCATCGGAGCTCCGATTGCCCCAAGGCTTGCGCAAGTGACTGCGGGGCTCTCCCCACGTAGAAGCTCTGGGCTCTTCACTGCTTCCGCTACCATGATGATTATAGGAGGAGCGATTATGTGAAGCGTTTTTTAAACGCAAATGATTGGGACCAGCTTTCCGCTCGTTTCCCGTAAATGTTTCCTGTTGGGGTTTGGATACAGCTTTATCGTCTCCAGAGCTCGGTTTAGAAACCTCCGGAAGAGAAACACTTATCGCGGTTCCGCCTTCTTTGACTTCAACAACCGGCGTAGATGCCACCTGTCGAGCCAGCGCTCGCCTTTCGGCCCTATTGGGCTTATTTCGGCGGCTTTTTCTCTGCCGCTTTGCGCCTTCTGGACGCGCACTCCCTGTTTCCTGAGCCAGATCCTGACTCAGTTTAGCAGAATGGTTACGATCCCCTACTCGTGCTGATGACGATTGGGGTTGCCCTTTTCTATGCTTCCGCTTTCGCCGCTTTGACGAGAAGCTAGGTCCTGCCGTTCCGGGTGCGCCTGATCCGCCTGCAGAGGATCCATCACCCGTTTTTTTCAAGTTTATGCCTTTGATATGGCCGCGCCTCAAAGCCGCAGCCTATTTCTTTCCGTTAGTTCCTATAGTAACAGCTTACATAGAAACGGCAATGCTGGCTCATACGCCATACAGGCAAAAATTCCCCCCTATTACCTTGGGTCTATAGCCCATTGCGAAGATCGTATTTTCCAAAGAGAGAACAAATGAGGGTAAAATCGGCTTTTAAGAAGGGCGCCCCTCCCCCACACAGCGCCTTGACCGGCTCTAACTCTGGGCGGCGCTTGGCAGTAAATAATGCAGCGCAATTCGAAGCTGACCTCCACTAAAATTCCCGCCCTCTGCAGTAATAACTATTGGCGTATCCGCATAAACGGCAAAGGGACCAACAACACCCACATTATGAGCGCCTTCTGCCACAGACAAAAACCCACCAAACTTGGAAAGCTCTCCCGAAAGCCCGCAATGAAACGAACTAACCCCTGTGATGCTCTGAGTTACCCGCAGTGAGACACAAAACACAATTGCCCTTGCTGGAAACGCAAGAGTGCTTTGAACATGTGCGCCAGTTAAATCTATCAGCTCCTCTTTTACAGCCAAGCCTGTTTGCGCCCCATGCTCTGTGGAGCAAAGAGTTACCTGCTCGCAAAGAAGGTTAAACTCACCAGTTACCCCATCAACCGACCAAACCGGTAAATAAGCACTGCCATCAGCACTCACCTTTAACGTAAAATTATCCTGACCAAAGTGCCCCAGCAGTGCTCTTGGTTGCCAGTTACTCAAAAAAGCAAGGCTGGCCTCATTCTCCTGAACAGCACGGTTCAGCCTCAAAGCGACGTCACCAGAAGCCCCATGGGTTATAACTGCATCTGGTGTTTTTACCGCCAGCCGCATCTGGTCGTC
This sequence comes from Pseudovibrio sp. M1P-2-3, assembly GCF_031501865.1. NCBI lineage: Bacteria > Pseudomonadati > Pseudomonadota > Alphaproteobacteria > Hyphomicrobiales > Stappiaceae > Flexibacterium > Flexibacterium corallicola. Next base: position 1,845,802 of record NZ_JARRCW010000001.1, on the reverse strand, counting down.
GGCCGCCAATCCAACACCAAGTTTGGAAAGCACCCCATTTGCAGCAGTATCAAGTGTGAGCGCATCAATAACACTAGCAAATTCCCTCCATTCCCCCTCAGTGTAAAAGAGCAATAGGCTTTCATCTTCCACCCAGCACCGCATACCGGCCACGGGTTCAACAAAAACCCATGCCCCGCCGATTTGCGCTGCAACGGAAGCCTCATGCCCTAAAAAACTTCCCGAAGCATCCTGAGGAACCAGATAACGCGTACCTTCGTCTTCATCCTCAGGAGGACTGACAGTGGTTCTGGATTTTACCGAGAGCTGGATAAAAGCATCCAACTGAGACAAAGCCTCGTTGTGAGTGATGTGTTTTTGTGATTGGGAGGCCGCAATAAACGGCAAACCGTAGATATTCGACTTTTCCATGATCTTGTCCCCTGATGCTGAGCTTTTCCCTCTGTGGGCACAGTTTACAAGAGGCTCTTATGCAAGGGGATAAGTCCTCTCAAAGAGGAGGCTAGCACTCTTCTAGTGGCAATAGTTTTCGTCGCTCAACAGATGTCCCATACCCACTGGCAAGGCATAGAGCATGTAGGTATTTCTAGATGGCTCTATATGCATGAGGGCGAAGTCTTTTGTGATATCCTTCGCCTCGGCATGGTTATCGATTAAATACTGAGAGGTAAAACCAAAATTGCCTGCCCAGCTTTGCGCGGTTGGCATGCTAGGCATAGGATTTTTATAGGGATTTGCCCCATCAAGATCCTCTCGCCAGCTCTTCGAATCCCTATGAAGCGCCGCTGCCATTTTCAGATTCCACCGAAGGTTTTGCAGCGAGTTGTTTGGAAGGGAGTTGCCGTTACAGGTCTTCCTATAAGCCTCCCCATAGAAAATTGGGGCCATACTTTGCGAAGTAAAAACACCTTGTTTAAAAGCCACATCCAAATGCGGCAGCGGGTACACCATCGCCATTTTTTCCAGAACATACTCCAAGTCCATCTCTGGATATCTATCAGCTTTTAGATAGCGATAAATATCCAGAAAATCGGAGAGTTTACGATCTAACTTATAGGTCGCCGTGATGTAGCAATTGGAGGGAGCCTGATTCCAGTAGTCATCATCCAACCCCAACTGGTCGCCGCTGTTAAAGAACAGAGGCAGGATATCACCAAGCCAGATGCCGAGTTTTTCATCCTCAGTGACTTTATAGGTGGCCAACATGGCAGACATGGACGGGAACGGGGTTACTCCGAAAAGGTCCTGTTTCACTTTCTGGAGTTTTTCAGTTTTATTCATCTGCACATCATAAGCACATTGCTTATTCTCACTGGGCCTTGCCCCACAAAAGGCCCTTACAAGCGCACCGTTATAACGCGTTATAACATCATAGCTAGCAAGGTCATCGAACAGGAAATACTCTAAAGATATAGCCGTTAAATCTTCCCCATCATTGACTTGCTGGATGATCGGCACACCTGCCTTTGCCCAGTAAATGGGATACCAGTCATCTGCTCCACTAACATATTGACCTGTTATTTTTCCTGCGCAATATTCGCCGGCAAATGTGGCTCCAGCGTCATTCTCACAGCTCCAGTCATCTCCACCATCATGGACATAATGAAAATCACGGACAAATCGGTTCACCTTGCGCGCGAAGTCCATGTATGAGCGCTCTCCAGAACGCACCCAACTATATATGCTGTTGCGAACGATATTGTACGGGGAAATGCTTTGGCGGTACCACTGAGGATATAGGGTATGTGAGCCGTCAGAATTTGGTTCCGGATCTTTCATATAACGGTTGTAGGGGGCCCTACCGTAGTTATACCACCCTTCCAAGGGAACCCATCTTGCTTGGGCCATGTAATCCTTGAACCATTGGGAATGAAGCGCCTCCAGATCTGAAAAACTCAAGGCTTCCGAAGTCTCGCCACTGTTTTCATCAAGCGCGGCGGTTCCCCCTTCACCCATGTAGGCCATTTTAGGAAATACCGCGTCATCCAGATGGGTGATATATTTCTCATCAGCTCTTGCCAGATAGGGCTGAATTAACGTTCCAGAAAGCTGTTCCTTGTTGCCCACCTGACTACCCAAGGCCATTGCCAGCCTGATTTTATGGGTACGGCCGACACCCCAAGGGTTACTTACCTTCTCCAGTCTATCAACTTCCTTCGCAACTGTCTCTTTTGCGCTGGCATGGGTCTCTATCATCCATTGCAGAGCATCCTTATAAGCATCGCTCATAACGCCGAAAACGGTTTCCGGTTTGTAGTCTATGTGGGCGTAGAGTGCAGTAGGTTCCCAGAGCTTGAGCGTATAGATGCTACCATCTTCATTGAACGAGCCCGCCTTACCCACCTCTTCTTCGCTGACAGCCCAAACATCAACATCGTCAACGGGTTTGATCTCAAGACCAAGCCCTGTATATTTCACCGCTTGGCGTGTACTCACCACTTGATGCTCAATGTCAAAGTACGAGGTATCTTTGAGGATAGTGTAGCGCACAACGGCCTTGGCAACTTCCTTGAGACCGTCTTGCTCCTCAGCGATATAGCTCGCCTCCCCTTTGATCACATAGCGCAGAGAGCTTTCACGCTCTATTGTCCATATGACAGACCCTGTAGGGTGCGCAGTGCAGCTCACTCCCTCCGTTCCATCGCAAAAAAAGTCATCAATAAGATAAAAATCGGAGCCTTCATTTGTCGCGGTTACGGCAGCTCCGTCTAAATCGATCAATCCGATCCTACTTGGAAACAGGGAGTGGTTTGAAAACGTGATCTGATACCTGCCGTTATTAATAGTAAACGCCCCCGCTTCGCTACCACCAGCTATTTTCAAAACGCCACTGATAGGCTGAGCGCTGACTACAGATCCGTATTCGGGTAGCGAAAGGGTGCAGTTTGGTTTGGCGCTATCCCAAAGAAAGTCCACCCATGCCCAACGAACATCTGAATTTTCGGGATCGTCATCGCCATCTGATTGCGTGGATATATTCACCCAAACAGCTTTTTTCAAAACAGCCATATCAACCAGTTGGCTTTCAAGTTGATCGGCGCTTGAACCCGTACACGTCAACATCATACCTGTTTAGTCCCGCGAGAAGATGGAATCAGTTTATCGTTGACACCATCTTGTAAGGAGGGGCTATGGGACAGGTATTACACGGCAGCGCCACGACTACTCACGCGGTTCGATCGGCCATCCAAAAATCGGATGCAACAATCAAAGAGCTGAGTACCCGATATAACATCAATCCCAAAACGGTTATGAAGTGGAAAAAACGTAGCAGCGTAGAAGATCAACCTATGGGCCGGAAAAATCCTCGCTCTACCGTTCTTACTGTGGCTGAAGAGGCTGCGTGTATTGCTTTTCGCAAGCACTCTTTACTCGCGCTGGATGACTGCCTTTATGCTCTGCAGGAAACGATCCCGAAGTTGACCCGCTCATCCCTCCACCGTCTATTCCAGCGCCACGGGATTTCGCGTCTGCCAGCCCCAGATAAGAACAAGACCAAAAAACCTTTCAAAGCCTATCCGATCGGTTACTTTCACATCGATATCGCGGAGGTGCGAACTGCGGAAGGCAAGCTTTATTTGTTCGTTGCCATTGATAGAACGTCGAAGTTTGCCTTTGTGGAACTGCATGAGAAAGCCACCAGAAGGATTGCTGGCAACTTTCTTCGCAACCTCATCATGACTGTACCTTATAAAGTCCACACCGTGCTGACTGACAACGGGACCCATTTCACCGATCCCAAAGGCGACAGTTGGAATGCTCAGGACGTGAAGCGTATGCTCGCGACCGGTCAGCGGTTTCGATGCCATGCTTTTGTTCTGGCCTGCGCTCAAAATGATATTGACCACCGGCTAACGAAACCGGCCCATCCCTGGACCAACGGTCAGGTCGAACGTATGAACCGCACCATCAAAGAGGCCACGGTTCGACGCTATTATTACCAGACACACAACCTGCTGCGCACTCATCTGGAAACGTTCATACAGGCTTATAACTTCGCCAAACGCCTCAAGGCTCTCAAAGGACAAACACCCTTTGAATACATTACCAAACAATGGACAAACGAGCCGGACAGGTTCATAAAACAGCCTAACCATCTCCTCGCGGGACTTAACACATACCATCCAAAGACTTTTCTTGGATCATGCCTTTGGTGAACGGGACACCAAACCCTAAAACATGCAAACCATCGCTTAGAGCAGTTGTATCATCTGGTAATGTGACCTTGATAGGAATTTCGGTTTCTGCTGTGAAGTGTACTTCATGGGCATGAACACCCACTACTCCACCAAGTGAGATGGCCTGTAAGCAGAATTTAAATATCAGTTTCCTAAGATCAAGCATCGCCATATCCGCCTTTCATTAATGACAAATACGTGGATACGAAACTTGGGTCATGACCCAGCATTTGAGATAGAGAATAACCATCTCTAAAATGCAGTTGGTCGAAAAGAACGACTGAGCACAGCGGGTATACCGCATTGCCCCGTGCATTTTTCTCCCTAGGTCCTATGAAAATTTCAGCCTCACCACGACAAAAACCTTGAGGTAAATGTCACTTCTTAAGGAACTGAGCATAGCAACCTGAGCCCTTTTTCCAAGTTTAGCCGTGAACAACTGATACACAAACATAATACCAAAGCACTATTCAATAAGTATATTTTAGTTGATAAAGGTCATCTATGATATATACACTGCAATTAATTTAATTAAAATTGTATTTTAATGCAAGTATTTATCATAAAAATAAAATAAGTGTATTATAATAACGATAAGGTTACTTGTAATGAACTCTACAAATGAGAATACATCTAATATTAATACGAATGATAACTCATTACAAAATACAAATAGTATTACCGCTTCCGAATATACTGAAGCGGGGAACGTGGACGCGCCAGATTCCATAGAGACTCCCTACGAAATCTCTGCGGGGGACACTTTTACAGGCTTCGTGGGATTGGAAGACGAAGCAGATTACATCGCCATTACGCTGGAAGCTGGCAACATTTATACCTTCGATATGGAAGGTAACAAAGGGCAACCTCTAGGGGATACTCTTCTGCGCCTCTATGACGTTGAGGGCAATGAAGTGGCAATGGATGATGATAGCGGGGAAGGGTATTTTGCCAGCCTGCAGTATGTCCCTACCATCTCCGGCACCTACTACATTGCTGCAGCACCTTACAGTAGTAGTTATTTCGGTGATTACACCTTAAAAACAAGTGTGGTGCACACTGGGCATGAGGATGTAGAACCTAAAACCGTAGTGGAGGCGGACGATGCGGCGGCAACTTCCGATACGACCTACGAGATAAATGTGGGCGACACCTTTGAAGGTAAGCTTAGCCAAGGAAGTGATGTGGACCGCGTTGCCATTACGCTGGAAGCTGGACTGACCTATGACATTGACTTGTCTGGCACTGCTGACCTCTTCGATGGACTGCAAGATTCCTATTTAAAAGTATATGATGAAGATGGAAATCTCATCGCGGAGGATAAGGATGGCGGTGATGCGCTGTATTCAAGCCTCCGCTTCACTGCGCCTGCGTCTGGCACTTTTTATATTGAGGCATCTTCTGCCAATGACAAAAAAGGTGACTACGCCATCAATGTGAATCTGGCAGAGGCTTTGCCGGTTGACCCTTCCGATACCTATATCATTGAAGGCTCTGACGCAGCGGAAAATAAGACAACCGACTATGAAATAGAGCTGGGTGATACTTTCCAAGGAAGTATCGGTGCTTATAAAGATGTTGACTACATTGCTGTAACTCTGGAGGCTGGCAAAGCCTATGAAGTTTCCATGGATGCGTATGCAGGTAATGGAAACGCTCTTTCCGATCCGAAGTTCTATATTATGGGAATAAACGGAGAATCTCTCCCGCTTGCTGATGATGATGGGGGGCAAGGTACCAATGCTCACCTGCGTTTTATAGCACAGGAATCTGGCACATATTATATTAAAGCAGTGGCCAGCTGGCATACGTACACCGGTGACTACATTGTGACTGCCGTTCTTTCTGACGAGCAGCCAGAGCCTCCGGTCGATCCTATCGATCCATTCGTGATCGAGGAAGAGGACGCGCCAGCATCTTTCGATTCGCCCTATGAAATGGACCCAGATGTTCAGCCTGTATTCTACGGTTCATTAGACGAAAAAGGCGATGCGGACTACGTTGCAGTTACATTAGAGGCCGGTGAAACCTACGCATTTGATCTGGTGGCTTCTGAAAATAGCGACTTCACCAACGGCACTTTGAAGCTTTTGGGCCCTGATGGGCAGCCTATTGAGATTGAACGGGCTCCGACTTCCTTCAAATTCACTGTTGAAGAAGCTGGAACTTATCATCTTGAAGTTGGATCCGATTTCAGCTGGTTTACTGGCGACTATACCCTGAGCGTAGAAAAGAGCGAGCCGGATGTCATTGATCCGTATAACCCAACCCATACGGAGTGGTGGTCACATGATGAGATCGCAAACTGGCTAACCCACGGCTACTATCAGGATAACTATCGGGCATTCGATGTTGAGCCGGGTGGAGAAATTACCGTCAACTTCGGTGAGATGGAAGAGGATAGTATCTACATGGCGCGCCTGGCTCTTGAATCTTGGGCTAGCGTTACAGGTATCAATTTCAAAGAAATTGACGAAGAAGCACAGATCAATTTTACTGACCACAATATCGGTGGGTCGATTACTGTTAATCACTCAGGTCACGTAATTAAATCTGCTAACATTAATATTCAAGCGACTTGGGTTTGGTCCGGTGGTATGGATCTGGATGGTTTGACGATGAAGACCTATATTCATGAAATCGGCCACGCATTGGGCTTGTCTCATGCAGGCCTGTACAATGGCGGCGCTTCCTACGACGTTCATGCCAATTACGCTAATGACTCCTACCAGATGAGCGTCATGTCGTACTTCTCACAGAAAGAGAATACGCAGATTGATGCAACATGGGCCCAGCCTGTAACTCCGATGATTGCGGATATTATAGCAATTCAGAATCTCTACGGTGCCCCAACTGACCTCCGCCTTGAAGATACTGTCTATGGCGACAATTCGACCGCTGGTGGGTTCTATGACGACATCGTGAACTCTGATCGTGCTTATGGCCCAGCATTCACAATCATCGATAACGGCGGTATTGACACCGTTAACTTCGAAAGCCGTGAAGAAGATCAGGTGATCAACCTAGCTTCCGAGAGCATCTCAAGTGTCATGGGTGAAATCGGTAACATGATCATCATGCGTGATACAGTTATCGAAAATGCGATTTCCGGTTCAGGTGATGATATTCTGCTGGGCAACGGCGTTGATAACGTTCTGATCGCAAATGCCGGCTCTGACATCCTTGTTGGCGGCGAAGGAAACGACACCTTAACCGGCGGTGAAGGCGAAGACCTGTTCGTCTTCGGTAGCGGCGACGGCGAAGACGTTATCACCGACTTCACAGTTGAACTTGACTACATTGAGTTTGTTTCCGGCGCTTCTTCTTTCGATGACCTGACGATTACAAGCGAAAGCACAGATACCCTTATTGCCTATGATGGCGGTTCGGTCCTGCTACAAGGTGTAGACGCCAGCCTTATAAGTGCAGGCGACTTCCTCTTCGCTTAAAAGCGCACCTCTGAAAAGTGAACACTGTTTTTCGGTTAAAGATACGCGCTTAAACAAACAATCCAGTTGGGATAGCGGATGCTATCCCAACTCTCCAGTTTGAAGTTCGCCCCTAACTTCAGACAATTCAATTAGAGCGCCTCACGCTCATTCCCATTCACACCTAGCACTCTAACTTTTATATTTTTGTCGAATTCATGTCGTTGGGTTGAATCCAATCACGTTTCAAGAGGGCAGAACCAACCAATAATGCCCTGCATGCCTTGACTGCCTCCCACACTCGATCCGCTACTTCACATAGGCTTACGCTCTCCTGTTACATTGTAAGGGCGATGTTCAGCCTGATCCGGGATCGGAATAAAAAAATAGCTTAAGAGCGGCAATGTCCCATCCCTTCTCTTTGGCTAGCCAAAGAGAAGGGATGGGACAACACTCACCTCAACAGCTCTGTGGGAAAACTTTAAAAAAAGAACAACCAATGGCATTTTTTTCAGGGCTAGTATTGACCCGGAGAATCGGGACATATATAGAACCACCCAACGGCGCATTTGCAAAACACTTTACAAATATTTGTAATGAACGCTGCTAACCTATTGGTTCTGCTGGGGATTAGTTTAATGGTAGAACAGCGGACTCTGACTCCGTCGGTCCTGGTTCGAGTCCAGGATCCCCAGCCAATAGCTTTCCCAATCTATAATTAATATTCTTTACGTAAGTAACCTTTAGAACTGGTTGCAGGCGTTTTTTTGATTGCTTTCGCCAAAAATCACTTCTCGTAGAGCCTCCTCATTGATTCAATTTGGCAAGACGGACACTTCCATCGTCACCACTGCCTTTACTTTTTAACCTAAAAGAAAAAGGGTCCTCCCAAGCAGCAGAACCCTTATACCAACTCTCTCCAAATATGGAGAGATTAGAGCACGTTACGTTCATTTCACTCACGCCTCGTGCTCCAACTGATTTATATTGAGCGAATTCTTGTCGTTTGATTGCTTTCAATCAAACGGAACACGCTCTAGCCACGCAGAATTGAACGACCTGCAAAGTGACCTTGCGGTCCAAGCTCTTCTTCAATGCGAATGAGTTGATTGTATTTCGCAATACGATCGGAACGGGACAGCGAACCTGTTTTAATCTGACCGCAATTAAAAGCCACAGCAAGGTCAGCAATTGTATTATCCTCTGTTTCACCAGAACGGTGCGACATAACGGAGGTGTAGGCAGCTTTGTGAGCCATTTCAACGGCTTCCATCGTTTCAGTCAAAGAGCCGATCTGGTTCACTTTAACAAGAATGGAGTTCGCGATACCGCCTTGAATGCCGCGGGAAAGACGCTGTGTATTTGTCACAAACAAATCATCCCCAACAAGCTGGCACTTGTCACCAATTGCATCAGTCAGAGCTTTCCAGCCTTCCCAATCTTCTTCCGCCATACCATCTTCAATAGAGAAGATCGGGTATTTGGAGACCAAGTCTTCGTAGTAGCGGGCCATTTCCTGCGGACCCAGAACTTTACTTTCGCCTTTCAGGTTATACTTTCCATCAGCAAAAAACTCAGTCGATGCGGGATCCAACGCCAGCATAACGTCATCACCAGGCGTATACCCAGCTTTTTCAATGGCATTTAATATAAAACCGATAGCTTCATCAGTGGAGCCAATACCTGGCGCAAACCCGCCCTCATCACCAACATTTGTGTTGTGACCAGCAGCTGACAGGCCTTTTTTCAAATTATGAAAAACCTCAGACCCCATACGAACAGCTTCACGCAGGGACGAAGCACCAACCGGCGTAATCATGAACTCTTGAAAGTCAATCGGGTTATCGGCATGCTCACCGCCATTGATGATATTCATCATTGGAACAGGTAGGGTACGCGCGCCAACGCCACCAACATAACGGTAAAGCGGGAGAGCAGACGCCTCAGCCGCAGCTTTTGCAACAGCAAGGGACACACCAAGAATAGCATTTGCGCCCAAGCGCCCTTTGTTCTCGGTACCGTCCAGATCAATCATTGCCCGATCAACTTTAACTTGATCTTCGGCATCCATACCGCCAATGGCATCAAATATTTCACTATTTACAGCTTCTACGGCGCCCTCAACACCTTTACCCAGATAGCGCTCGCCGCCATCACGGCGTTCAACAGCTTCAAACGCACCTGTGGACGCACCAGACGGAACAGCAGCACGACCAAAGGAACCATCTTCCAATAGGACGTCGACTTCAACTGTAGGGTTACCACGGCTGTCGAGGATCTCGCGGCCGACAATATCGATGATTGCTGTCATCTTATTCTCCAGATTACCAATAGCGTCAAGGGTTTGGTTCAACGCTGCTTCTACCTTAGGTTCAATAAATAGGGAAGAGGTCAATACTCCTTAGGGATAAGTTTCTTTAAGCTGTCCCTATTCACCTCCCCCACTTGGCAAGTGAGAGAGGCATTTCCGTAAAACTATCAAATCTCGAATGTTTTAGACTTAGCAACGGCATCAAATTCCTTGAGCCATGCAAGAAGCTCCTTCAGGCGGTCCAGCGGGATCATGTTGGGACCATCAGAGGAGGCTGTATTGTCTGGATCATCGTGAGTTTCGATAAACAAACCAGCAATACCGACAGACACGGCAGCGCGCGCCAACGTTGCAACAAACTCCCTCTGACCTCCAGATGAGCCGCCCTGCCCCCCTGGCTGCTGAACCGAATGCGTCGCATCAAAGACAACAGGCGCACCCATAGCAGCCATTGTTGGTAAGCCGCGCATATCAGTGATCAACGTGTTGTAACCAAAAGTTGTTCCTCTTTCACACAGGAGCACGTTGGGGTTACCACTTTGAACAATTTTGTTCATTACGTTTTTCATGTCCCAAGGCGCAAGGAATTGCCCTTTTTTAACATTAATCACACGCCCGGTTTTTGCTGCGGCAACCAACAGGTCTGTCTGGCGACATAAGTACGCAGGGATTTGCAACACGTCACAGGTCTCAGCAACTGGCGCACAGTGCCCGGGTTCATGGACGTCAGTGATTACAGGTAGGCCAAGTGTTTCCTTGATTTCGGAAAAAATTGGCATTGCTTCGCTAAAGCCAATACCCCGGCTACCACTCAAACTTGTCCGGTTGGCTTTATCATAGGAAGCTTTAAAAACGTAACCTATACCAAGCTCGTCAGTGATTTCTTTCACTGCCTGAGCCATTTCCAAGGCATGGGCGCGAGATTCCATCTGACAAGGGCCAGCGATAAGTGAAAATGGTTTACTATTAGAAAATAGAGCTTTTCCAACAGAGACTTCTGCGTTGGGATGAGACATGGCCTGCCCTTTATTTGAAAACACAAATAGGCAATAGGACGATACCTCTTAAAAGACAAGGGCAGCAAATGCCGCCCTTTCTCTTTTTACTCGAAATGTTCACAAAGCCTAAAGCAGAAACACCTAAATGATTCCATCTGCACGGAGCCGTTCAAGAACTTCATCGGCAATCTGCTCGGGAGTCCGCTCAGCAGTACTTAGCTTCATTTCAGGGAGCTCAGGAGCTTCATAGGGACTATCCCACCCTGTAAAGTTCTTGATCTCACCAGCCTTTGCCCGAGCATATAGACCTTTAGGATCGCGATTAGCACAATCTTCGAATGGTGTGTCTACGTAGATCTCATAGAATTCACCTTCTTCCAGAAGTCCACGTGCCATTCTACGTTCGGAGCGGAACGGAGAAATGAACGAGACCAAAGTGATCAGCCCAGCATCCACAAACAGCTTGGCAGTTTCGGCCACGCGGCGAATGTTCTCAACTCGGTCAACCTCTGTAAACCCAAGATCCCTGTTCAAGCCGTGACGAACATTGTCACCATCAAGAGCGTAGGTATTTTTACCTAGATCATACAGTTTCTGCTCAAGTGCATTTGCAATAGTGGACTTGCCTGATCCAGAGAGCCCAGTAAACCAAAGAACAGCCGGCTTCTGGTGCATAAGTTGTGCACGCGCCTGTTTGTCAACACTCAATGCTTGACGGTGAACATTCGTAGCGCGTCTTAGCCCAAACCAGACAAGTCCCGCTGCAGCCGTCTCGTTCGTTAACCGGTCAATGAGAATAAAGCTACCAGTGTCCCTATTAACCTCATAGGGGTCAAAGGCAACCGGCTTGGATAAGGAGATGTTAACAAACGCGATTTCATTGAGATCAAGCTGCTTTCCGGCAAGATGCTCAAAGGTGTTTACATCAATCTTATGCTTGATTTCTGTCACAGTTGCGCTGACCGTCTGCCCACCAATCTTCAAAAGGTAAGGGCGACCGGGATAGAGCGGTGCCTCCGACATCCAGATAACATGGCTTGCAAACTGATCAGAAACCTCAGGCCGATGATTGGCAACAGCAATCACATCACCACGAGAAATATCAATTTCATCTTCAAGTGTAAGCGTGACTGCCTGTCCTGACGTGGCCTCCTGAATGTCCCCATCATGGGTCACCAGCCGTTCAACCTTTGAGGTTTTCCCGGATGCTGCGACAACAATCTCATCCCCAACATGGACAGTGCCACCGGTTACAGTTCCCGAATATCCGCGGAATGTATGATCCGGCCGGTTTACCCACTGCACAGGAAGACGGAACGGTCCATCACTAAACGAGGTTTCCGTTTCAACAGTTTCCAGATGCTCTAAGAGTGTCGGCCCTTGGTACCACCCCAATTTGTCGCTGGCACCAGAGACATTGTCTCCAAAACGCGCGGATATGGGAATAGCAACAGATGTCTCAAACTCGAACGATGACACAAAGGTTTCAAACTCGGCCTTGATTTCCTCAAAACGAGATTGATCATAATCCACAAGGTCAATCTTGTTCACAGCAAGGACAACATGGCGCACACCCAGCAGCGAGGCAATAAAGGCGTGTCGCCGTGTCTGGGTCAATATACCTTGGCGCGCATCAACCAGAAGAACAGCAAGATCGGCGGTGGAAGCACCGGTTGCCATATTACGGGTATACTGTTCGTGGCCCGGAGTATCTGCAACAATGAATTTTCGTTTCTCAGTTGCAAAGAAACGATAGGCAACATCAATCGTAATACCCTGCTCGCGTTCGGCTTCCAGCCCATCGACGAGCAAAGCAAGGTCAATATCTTCACCAACAGTGCCGTGCTTTTTACTGTCCTTTTCCAGCGCGGACAGCTGATCCTCAAAAATCAGCTTTGTATCATAAAGTAAACGACCGATAAGCGTCGACTTACCATCATCAACACTGCCGCAAGTCAAAAACCTGAGAAGGCTTTTGTTTTCCTGACCACTGATATAGTCAGTAAACGCTTCGGAGGAGATAAATTCTTCATGCTTGTTCATTAGAAATACCCCTCTCGTTTCTTCTTCTCCATACTCGCCGAATCGTCATGATCGATAAGGCGGCCCTGCCGCTCTGAGGTTCGAGCAATCAACATCTCCCTCACCACATCAGGGAGCGTATCCGCATCAGATTCAATTGCACCTGTCAGTGGGTAGCAACCCAGTGTACGGAAACGAACCAATTTTTCTTCAATCACCTCACCATCACGAAGTGGCAGACGTTCATCATCCACCATAATCAACGTGCCGTCGCGTTCCACGACCGGGCGCTTAGCAGCAAGGTAAAGGGGAACGATATCAATGTTCTCGGCAAGAATATATTGCCAAATATCAAGTTCCGTCCAGTTTGACAGCGGGAACGCCCGAATAGATTCACCCGGGGCAACCCGTGCGTTATAAAGATTCCAAAGCTCCGGACGTTGCTTCTTCGGGTCCCAGCTATGTGCGGCACTCCTGAAAGAGAACACCCGTTCCTTGGCCCGGGATTTTTCCTCATCTCGGCGCGCCCCACCAAAAGCTGCGTCAAAACCATACTTGGTCAGCGCCTGCTTCAGGGCCTCAGTTTTCATGATGTGTGTATAGTTGGAAGAGCCATGATCAAACGGGTTGATGTTTTGCTCCACACCTTCTTGATTGGTGTGAATCAGCAACTCCAAACCATACTTTTTAGCGGTCATGTCCCTAAAAGTGATCATTTCCTTGAATTTCCATGTGGTATCCACATGCAAAAGAGGAAACGGCAACTTGGAAGGATAGAAGGCCTTCAAAGCAAGATGCAGCATAACTGCGGAGTCCTTGCCGATCGAGTATAGCATTACAGGATTTTTAAATTCTGCAGCAACTTCCCGAATTATATGAATACTCTCGTTTTCCAGCCGCTTCAAATGCGACATCTGATCGGTCCCCATACAGGTCTCCCAATAGCATCAGATTGAATAATATATACTTTATGAACGGTATAGTCGGTTCAAGGTCTTATGCCGACGATTACCAGCCTGAACTCAGGTCATATTTGGAAATAATTTTCTCATCACCCACAGCAATAAAGAAGGGGTTTGCAAAATCGCTATCATGGGCTTGTTCACGCTTGCCATAAGCAAGCTCCTCTCCGCCCTGATCAATTACTTTACCGCCCGCGGCAAGCAAAATCGCATGCCCTGCTGCTGTATCCCATTCCATGGTTCGTCCCAACCGAGGATAAAGGTCGGCATCACCTTTAGCTACCCGACAAAACTTAAGGGAAGAGCCGGCGGCAATCATTTCATCCACACCGCACCGTTCAACAAGAGCCTGAGTTTCTTTGGTCATATGGGACCTGCTGCCTAAACCAATAATCGCATCAACGCCGCGGCGAGACTTCATTGGAAGTGGATCAACAATATTTCCTGCCTCAACCCTAGCAAAGAAGGCACCGTGTTCTTCACTCCCCCAATAAAGCTCGCTCAAGGCTGGCGCAAAAATTACACCAGCTACAGGCCTGCCATTTTGAATGAGTGCTATATTGACGGTAAACTCCCCGTTGCGGTTAATGAATTCCTTAGTTCCATCGAGGGGGTCAACTAAAATGAATTCATCGGCATAGTCGGGAATAGAGCCAGACGCGACGGCCTCTTCAGCTACGACAGGAGTTTGGGGCAGCTGACTTGCCAAAATCGACAAAATCACATCCTCAGCCGCTTGATCTGCTTTTGTCACAGGAGAGCCATCAGTTTTTTCAGAAAACTCCACATTATCCTGATAGAATTTCATGATAACTTCGCCAGCCTTAAGGGAGGCACTCTTAAAGATTTCAATCATTATTTGCCTTGGTGTTCAATACTCGTTCAATGTAGTACCTTAATGAGATCGGAAGTGCATTACAAAACTTGAAAAAAAGTGGATCTTGGGATTAATAGTCAAATTGAATTGAAAAATAATTTTCTTCCAATATTAACAATGCATTACTCAGACAGTTAACACAATTTAGTCCACTCTGATCTATGTAAGTATAAACGAGGAACCATGGCACACAAACCCATACGAAAGGCCGTTTTGCCTGTAGCTGGATTGGGAACCAGATTTTTACCTGCGACAAAAGCCGTACCCAAAGAAATGCTCACAGTAGTGGACAAGCCAGTCATTCAATATGTTGTAGATGAAGCCCGCGCTGCTGGTATTGAGCATATTGTATTTGTAACTGGCCGTAACAAACATGTCATCGAAGATCACTTTGATATGGCCTACGAGCTTGAAGAGACGCTGCAAAACCGTGAGAAGCTAAAAGCTCTAAAGTTACTGGAAGAGCAGCGACCGATTGCAGGATCCACCAGCTTTACCCGCCAGCAGGAGCCTTTAGGTTTGGGGCATGCGGTGTGGTGCGCGCGCGAACTTATTGGAAATGAGCCCTTTGCGGTTCTCCTCCCAGACATGATTATGAAAAGTGAGGTAGGCTGCCTTACCCAAATGGTAAACGCCTACAATTCTCATGGTGGTAATGTAATTTCGGTTGAAGAAGTTCCGTGGGAGCAGACCCACCAATATGGCGTTGTCGAGCGCGGCTCACCTGAGAGTGAGACAAGTTTCCCCATCACCGGCATGGTAGAAAAACCAGCACCTGGAACGGCCCCTTCCAATTTATATATCAACGGCCGCTACATTTTGCAGCCGGAAATTTTTGATTTGCTGGAAACACAGGCAACAGGCGCTGGAGGCGAAATTCAGCTCACAGATGCCATGTTGACTTTAATGGGACAGCAAGCTTTTCATGGTATCGAGTTTAAAGGCACTACATATGATTGTGGCTCAAAAACCGGCTTTCTTTCTGCAAATATCGCATTTGGGCTAGAAAGAGACGAAATAGCACCGGTGTTAAAGCCGTTCCTTCAAGACCTTCTCAATAAATAAGAGAACGTCATCAATATCACCGCCTGCCAGACAAACCTACTCACATTGAACCGGGTAAGACTGGCGGGCAGAACACTACATTTTTCTTTCTTCGTAGTCTCCTCAGATAAACAAGCCATTCGCCTTCCCCCCGATCCGACCACCGCCACGGCCCACCCGACTCAGTAGGGTGGGCCGTGCTCCATAATTACTGAAGGCACTAAAAAAGCATAAGACAAGCGCGTTCCGTTTGATTGGGTTCAGTCAAACGACAAGAATTCAATCAAAATAAATAAGTTAGAGTGCACAGCGTGAATGCGAATGAACACGATGTACTCTAATCATCAACCGGATTTAATAATTCCACTGAGAGGCGCAAGGGGCGCTTCCTAACAGGAACCCCGCACAATTCACAAAATTTCATAGCTACCACTCTTGTAGCCTCGTGTTTGCGTAGTTTTAGGTTGCAGAACACAATAGGAACAGGTAATCTATGTTCGCCTTTTGTACTTTCCCCAATTGGGGAAACAAACATGAACATAACCTAAGTGAGTGGGGAGCTCCTGATATGCTAACGCAAAAACAACGTGAGCTGTTGTTATTTATCAACGAGCGCCTTACCAGCACCGGAATTCCTCCTTCCTTTGATGAAATGAAGGTTGCTTTAAACCTGCGCAGTAAGTCGGGCATTCATCGACTTATAACAGCACTGGAGGAGAGAGGCTTCATACGACGTCTCCCAAACAGGGCCCGTGCATTGGAGGTCTTAAAGCTACCTGACAATGCAGAGGCACCCCGAAACACGAAAGCAAATCACAGCGGCTTTTCTCCGGACGTTATCGAAGGGACCCGCACCAAGCCAAATCCTCACACCTCAAGTTACAATGTAAGTGAGGATAGGGTTCCGACCATAGAAGTTCCGGTCATGGGCCGCATTGCTGCGGGCGTCCCCATTGAGGCTATTCAACACCAAAGCCACGCTATCGCGATGCCTGCGGACATGCTTGGCCTCGGAGAGCACTATGCTTTGGAAGTGCGTGGTGATTCCATGATCGATGCTGGAATTTTGGATGGCGATACAGTTTTAATACAGCAGGGCGATAGTGCCGATACTGGCGATATTATTGTTGCACTGGTCGACAATGAAGAGGCTACTCTTAAAAAACTTCGAAAAAAAGGGGCTTCCATTGCCCTTGAAGCTGCCAACCCTGCTTATGAGACCCGTATTTTTGGACCTGACCGGGTTCATATCCAAGGAAAGCTGGTGGCCTTATTTCGACGTTATTAGATGTTTAGTCCCGCGAGCAGATGGAATCGGTTTAACATTGACTTCATCATTTCGGGAGGACTTATGGGACAGGTATTACACGGCAGCGCCACGACTACTCACGCGGTTCGATCAGCCATACAAAAATCGGATGCAACCATCAAAGAGTTGAGCCGGCGTTATAACATCAATCCCAAAACGGTGATGAAGTGGAAACATCGCAATAGCGTGGAAGATCAACCTATGGGGCGGAAGAATCCCCGCTCCACAGTCCTGAGCGTGGCGGAAGAAGCGGCGTGTGTCGCTTTTCGCAAGCACTCTTTATTGCCACTCGATGACTGCCTTTACGCCCTGCAGGAAACGATCCCGCGTCTGACCCGCTCGTCCCTGCATCGCTTATTCCAGCGCCATGGGATTTCGCGCCTGCCACCACCGGATATGAAAGCGAACAAGAAACGCTTCAAAGCCTATCCAATTGGTTACTTTCATCTTGATATTGCTGAGGTTCGTACGCAAGAAGGCAAGCTCTATTTGTTCGTTGCCATTGACCGAACCTCAAAGTTCGCCTTTGTCAAACTCTTTGAAAAAGCCACCAGAAGGATTGCCAGTACCTTTCTGCGGGCCCTTATTGAAGCGGTTCCCTACAAGATCCATACCGTGCTGACCGATAACGGCACCCAGTTCACTGACCCCAAAGGGTACAGCTGGAACGCCAGTGAGGTTCAACATTTGCTCACAACAGGCCAGTTGTTTCGTGCTCATGCATTTGTTCTGGCTTGTGCCCAAAATGACATTGACCACCGGCTTACCAAACCAGCCCATCCGTGGACAAATGGCCAGGTCGAGCGCATGAACAGAACCCTTAAAGAAGCAACCGTTCGGCGCTACTATTACCGCACACACAACGAACTAAGAGCCCATCTGGACACATTTATTCAGGCCTATAACTTCGCCAAGCGCCTCAAGGCTCTTCGGGGCCTAACACCCTTCGACTATATTACCAGACAATGGACACAAGAGCCGGACAGATTTATAAAACAACCACACCATCTCCTCCCGGGACTTAACATCTAAGTCAAAGACTTATTCGGAAACAACCGGATACCAAGGCCTGCGAGTTTCTCCGTAGGCCTTTTTTATTTTTGCTATATTTACCTGCCCTTCCTCATTTGTAAGCCACAACGCAACAGCCCCACTTCTTTTTAAGGCTGGGGCGTCTGCAACGTACAAAGCCCCGCAGTTTTTGGGAGCCTGAAACGTGGTCACTAAAATATGGGCCAGACGACAATCCTGCTCTAACGCACTTGCCGCTTTAGAGTGGGCCAATATCATTTTTCGAGAGTCTGTCACCTCCCATGACCTCTCAGCTTTTTCCCCCTCAAGACTCTTTAGATAATAAAGACAGCCCTGCTCATCACAGTTTACGTCTTTGGCATCAAGTTTATGATGAGGAAACTCCTCCTGCGAAATACCATAGAACCTCAACAAAGTCTGAGAGGTAAAACTCTTACGCTTGGAGGAGATTTTCAACCCTCCACCATCCCCAAAAAAGGCGAAGTCCTTGCCATTACCGGCAATAATGAGTGAGGGCGGTGTAAATTGAAGTTGAGCATAAAGCGCGAGACAGGCCGGAATAACGCACACCAGTTTGAACTTGCCCGGCACGCAGCAGACCAGAACAATTCCCAGTAATATCAACAGCAGCGCAGTTTGGCTTTGATGCCCCAGTAAACCACTGGCACCGGAAATTGAGGAAACCCAATAGGCAAAAAAAAGGATAAGCTCCAGCCCTTTCCCCATCACATAGAGGGCAAACGGGTCCAGCCCTACTGTGCTGAATAAAAAAACGGCGACACCGGCAGGCATAACAACCAGTGTAAAGACAGGCATGGCCAGCAGGTTTCCCAAAAGTCCAAGGGGGGACATTTCACCAAAGTACATAAGGGATACCGGCGCGGTGGCGATACCAGCAATAACTGATGTTGCCGCGATTCCTGAAAGCCAGAATAACGGTACCAACAACAATCCACGTGCTGGCGTCCGGCTACCAGCAGGCAATCCCCCCCCTTTTCTTCTTAGTTTCATTTGATAGGCAGAAAGCAAAGCCAAAACTGCAATGTATGACATTTGAAACCCTGGGGAGAGCACGGATTCGGGTTCCAGCAAGAGCACGATAAAACCTGATAGGGCAAGAGAACGTAGTGTCAGGCCTTTTCTCCCAACTATTTGGGCAATAAGGACAACCAGAACCATGATGAACGCCCGCTGCGTTGCGATGGCCCCTCCGGAAATTGCCAGATAAAAACATGCGGCCATAAGGGCAAAAGCTGATGCAATAGCGGAGACATGACCACTTAGGGCCAGCGCCCTATTTACCGAAAGGAGTATGCGCACAACCAAAAACGCCACGCCAGAAAATAGCGTCAGATGCAACCCGGAGATCGCAAGAATATGCGCAAGGCCCGCGCGGCGCAGAGCTTCTTTATCCGCCTCTTTTAAGTAAGTTCTGTCTCCAATCAGTAAAGCGACAGCCAAACCGCCTCCAGATGAGGCTGGAAGACTGCTCAGAAAACGGTCTTTGAGCGCGCTTCGCGTGCGTTCCAAACTAAGAAAAAAGTGCCAACCGTTAGTGGGCTGCAAGACCTCCGGCTTGCCAAGTGTATAGCCAATACCCCCGATTTGTTGGAAGTATGCAGTCCGCGCAAAATCATAACCGCCCGGCACAATAGCCCCTTGTGGCGCCATCAAACGGGCCCGCACGCGAATTTTGTCGCCCAAGCGTATCTGGGAGAGATCAGAGTTTGAAGACAATCGCACCCTTTTTGGCAGGACCTCCTGTTTCCAACCAGAAATATGGGATGGCTGAATAAGCAAGCGCGTGCGCCCTTTTATGGATACGGAAATAGATTGTATCACACCTTCCACGACCCTAGTAACTGGCCTACTTACAACCGGCGCTTTGACTAAAAAGACCCTCACCTGCCCCGCTGCAAACCCAAAGCTGACAAAAAGAAAAACAAACAGGACCCAACGCCGTGTCCGCTGACGAGCCAGACAGTACGAAATCAGCCCCCCAAGAAAAAGGCATGGTCCAATGATTAGATATGGCTCGGCGGGCAAAGCAAAATAGCAAATTAGCCCGCTTAGGAAGAAAAGAAACGCCCATAATGGCTTTTTGCCAAGATCCGCTTCCTGCTCTATTGCCCTAGAAAGCGCAGCTGAAAATTTTGAGAACAAGGAGCTTTGAGAGCTAAAGTCCTCTCTCACAACACTGTGCGGAGCCTCCCTCTCCCTCTTATCCCGAAAAAACGACAGGGGCCACCTACGCGAAGATTTGGCTACTCCCTCAAGTTTTTCCGTGTTGTTTGAGGATGATATAACTGTCAACGCACTTACCTTGTTTTCTCCCCCTTGGGTGGTGGGAAACACTATGGTACACAGCGCACAAGACTTCGGCGACCGCCGTAAATGATGGACTAACCTAAGAGATTTAAGAGCACCATGACTGAGAGTGTTGTTACGCGCTTTGCCCCCTCACCCACTGGCTACCTGCACATTGGCGGGGCTCGCACAGCTCTGTTCAACTGGCTATATGCCAAAGGACGGGGCGGTAAAATGCTTCTTCGTATTGAGGACACTGATCGCGCCCGTTCAACAGATGACGCTGTTCTTGCCCTGAAAGACGGTCTTTCATGGCTTGGCATTCAATGGGATGGAGAGCCTGTTTCCCAATACGGCAATGCCGAGCGTCACAGAGCTGTGGCAGAACAGATGGTGAAAGACGGCACGGCCTACTATTGCTATTGCACGCCGGAAGAAGTGAACGCCATGCGCGAGAAAGCGCGTGCTGAAAACCGCCCACCGCGCTACGACGGCACATGGCGTGACCGGGCCCCCTCTGAAGCCCCCGAAGGTATTTCTCCCGCTATTCGCCTGAAGGCGCCCCTTGAAGGCGATACCATTATTGAAGACAAAGTTCAGGGCACTGTAAAGTTCCCGAACAAAGATCTGGACGATCTGGTTCTGGTCCGCTCAGACGGCAACCCAACCTATATGCTTGCTGTAGTTGTTGATGATCATGACATGGGTGTAACCCACATTGTGCGCGGTGATGACCACCTGACAAACGCCGCTCGTCAAGCCCTCATCTACAAAGCCCTTGGCTGGGATCTTCCGGTTGTCTCCCATATTCCTTTGATTTATGGACCAGATGGCGCAAAGCTCTCCAAACGTCACGGGGCCATTGGCGCAGAAGCTTACCGGGCAATGGGCTACTTGCCAGCAGCCATGCGCAACTACCTTGCACGCTTGGGATGGTCCCACGGAGATGATGAAATTTTCTCCACTGACCAGATGATCGAGTGGTTCGATTTTGACGCAATTGGCAAATCACCTTCTCGTTTTGATTTCAAGAAACTGGAAAACCTGAACGCCCATTACATGCGCTCCACCCCAGATTCTGAGCTGCTTGAAGCCTTCAAGGTTTACCTGCCAGATGTTGAGGGCGGTGTTCAGGTACTGGAATGGCTCTCAAATGCACAAAACGAAGCAAAATTCCTTGCAGCCCTTCCCGGTCTCAAAGAACGTGCAAAGACACTCGTAGAGCTGCAAGAATCTGCAAGGTATCTGTGGGTAGAGCGTCCTTTGGACTTTGACGAAAAGGCCGAGAAGCTTCTGTCAGAAGATGCCCGCGCTGTTCTGGCACGTCTTCTTCCCCATTTTGAAGCGGTAACCGACTGGAGCGGGGAAAACACCGAAGCCGCCGTACGCGCGTTTGCCGAGCAAGAAGAACTAAAGCTTGGAAAAGTTGCCCAACCTTTGCGTGCTGCTCTCACAGGGCGCGGCACATCCCCGGGTATCTTTGATGTTCTGGAAGTTCTTGGTAAGCAAGAATCTCTCGCCCGCATTGGCGATTGCGCAAAATAAACACAAAAAGTTAACCAAATACCGCGGTTGAGGTCTTCCCGACGCTGCGGTATTCTCCCAATAGCCAAAATTGATAGGTTCCTTACGCTTGCGGTACTGCGACAAATAAGGTACGCACTCTCACGACACCACTCCCCACATAGGGTGGCCTATCAACTTTCTGTGTATCCACTGGTATACGATTTAGTTCTTTCACCTGGTCTGGGGACCTACAACTAGGGGGTTGCCTTTATGAGCGAAAAAAAATCAAAACTGACGATTGGAAGTGATACAATCGACCTGAACGTCCGCTCAGGATCCGTCGGTCCAGACGTTATTGACATTGCCGCGCTTTACAAGGAAACGGGTTGCTTTACTTATGACCCGGGTTTCACATCCACCGCATCCTGTGAATCTAAAATTACTTATATTGACGGGGACCAAGGTACGCTTTTGTATCGCGGGTACCCAATTGAACAGCTTGCTGAACAGGGTGATTTCCTTGAAAGCTGCTACCTGCTTCTTTATGGAGAGCTTCCAACACGTGCCCAAAAGGACGATTTTGTCCATCGTGTGACATACCACACTATGATCCACGAACAGATGGCCAGCTTCTTCAAAGGCTTCCGTCGTGACGCCCACCCAATGGCGGTTATGACTGGAACAGTAGGTGCTCTTTCTGCATTCTATCACGATTCCACGGATATTTCCGATCCACACCAGCGTATGGTTGCATCCTTGCGCATGATCGCAAAAATGCCGACAATCGCTGCGATGGCCTACAAGTACCACGTTGGTCAGCCATTCGTTTACCCGCGCAACGACTTGGATTACGCTTCCAACTTCCTGCACATGTGTTTTGCAGTGCCTTGTGAAGAGTACAAAGTGAATCCGGTTCTGGCCCGCGCAATGGATCGTATTTTCATTCTGCATGCCGACCACGAGCAGAATGCATCTACATCCACAGTGCGTTTGGCTGGTTCTTCAGGTGCAAATCCATTTGCATGTATTGCTGCTGGTATTGCATGTCTTTGGGGCCCTGCCCACGGCGGTGCCAATGAAGCTGCACTGAACATGCTGGCAGAGATCGGCACTGTTGATCGCATTCCAGAGTTCATTGCCCGCGCAAAAGACAAGAACGACCCTTTCCGCCTCATGGGCTTTGGTCACCGCGTCTACAAGAACTACGATCCACGCGCTCGTATCATGCAAAAAACAACGCATGAAGTTCTTGCAGAACTTGGTCATCCAGATGATCCACTTCTTCACGTTGCAATGGAGCTGGAGCGCATCGCTCTTTCCGATCCATATTTCGTGGAGAAAAAGCTCTATCCAAACATTGACTTCTATTCCGGTATCACACTGCGTGCGCTCGGCTTCCCGACGACAATGTTTACCGTTCTGTTCGCTCTGGCACGTACTGTCGGCTGGATTGCACAGTGGAAAGAAATGGTTGAGGATCCATCCCAGCGCATCGGTCGCCCACGTCAGCTCTATACTGGCGCTCCTTCCCGCGACTATATGCCAATCGACCAGCGCCGCTAATTTAAGCGTTGCACCCAAATATGGAAAAGGGGAGCCTCGGCTCCCTTTTTTACTTTCTCGCATCATTAAAGCGCGTTCCGTTTGATCGGCTACAGCTACTAATACCAACGGCACCTGTTTTTGACTCGGGATGAGGATTCCCAAATCACTTGAATTGTGATTCAACATTGGGAAAGGAGATTCCCAATGTCAGCGATCCCATTGCGCCGAGACTATGATGCTTCTTCGTTACGAACTCTTGCTTGTCAAAGTAAGGATGTCAGGCAGAGCCGCCGCCTTCTTGCTCTTGCTGCTGTTTATGATGGGTTGTCGCGCTTGGAGGCGGCACGCATGGGCGGCATGGACCGCCAAACACTGCGAGACTGGGTGCATCGGTTTAACGCAGAAGGGCCGCACGGCCTGTACAATCGTAAGAGCCCGGGCCGTGTCCGGTGGTTAAATAAAGAGCAAATGGCTGAATTTGCAGATCTGGTTGAGGCTGGGCCTGATTTACAACAACACGGCGTAATTCGCTGGCGTCGGCGGGATCTGCAAGGTGTGATCGAGCAGAAGTTTGGGGTCAGCTATAGCGAAAGGGCTATTTCAAGCCTCCTCAGAGTTCTGGGATTTTCTCGGGTCAGCGTTCGGCCACAGCACCCGGCACAGGACGAGCAAGTTATGGAGACATATAAAAAAACTTCCATGCCCGGCTTAAAGAAATAAAAGTGCACTTGCCCTCACAAACATCCATGGAAATCTGGTGGCAGGACGAAGCCCGCATTGGTCAAAAAAATGGGCTCACCAGAAGGTGGGCAAAAAAAGGAACGAGACCACGGGCTCCCAGCGACGGGCGCTATCAATCAACTTATGTATTCGGGGCCATCTGCCCCGCCCTCGGCAAAGGGGCAGCACTTGTTTTGCCCAAAGCCAATACCAATTCCATGCAGCTTCACCTTAAAGAAATCAGCCGAACCGTCGCCAAAGGGGCGCACGCAGTGGTCCTGATGGATCAAGCGGGTTGGCATACAACAGCAAAACTGAAGTTGCCTGATAATATAACCATCTTGCTGCTCCCACCCCGTTCTCCGGAGTTCAACCCGGTTGAAAATGTTTGGCAGTACTTACGGCAAAACTGGCTCTCTAACCGAACCTTTCAAGACTACCAGGAAATTGTCGATGCCGCCTGTTCCGCTTGGAATAAGCTTATTCAACAACCCCACACAATCACATCAATCGGTAGACGAAATTGGGCGCATACAGGTCAATTATAAGTGCCGTTGGTATAACACCTCACTGTCCAAATTATTGGGTATTTAACTGACAATTAAACACTCCCAAACCACGATTAAATAAATTATACTTCACTTGAAGTAATTATTTAATACTACTCAGTTTATGACTACTAACAACACCAAAATAAACTAGTTACAATAACTAGAATACTTTAGAAACTATCGAATATAACCAGCAATCATACTCTTTAATCCATGAAAAATAGGGGGAGATGTGTCCTATCAGGAGAGTTAGTAGTTCCATAGTCGCTCATTCTCTTCGTTTCACTGTATCAACAGGCTGGTATAATATGATTGGCAAGATCTTCACCACAATTGCACTTTCCTCTGCCCTAATCGTGCCAAGCGGGCTCGTTGCGTTTGCGGACACCGCAACTGACGCGGCTTCCAAAGAACGCACGTTCTCCTTCTCAGACCTGACAACTGTGAAACCAGGGGGAGATGCAAGCATTTGCCAAAAAAGGTATGGAGGGGGCTACACAACAACGCCGCACCCCAACAATAAGCCCAATCACAGGACAACTGACAAGGGCCATAACTTTGTAATAGCCGAATCCGAAACAGAAGAAGACGGTGGGGTCTTCGCAGTTCACAATACCTATGAAATCGTCTTTGCAAATGAGGGCGAAGCACAAGTTGTCGCACAGATGTGGGCAATTGGGCTAACCGGCATGGACGATAGTGTTGGTGTGTTTTCTGATGGAACGTGCCGCGGCAAAGTGAACTTCAAAAACTAAACAAAAAGGAAACAAAAGGATGTCCAATCTTCTCCAAAAGCATCTGAAGAGTCACAGCCTGAAAGCTTGTAAGAGTGCTTCAACCAAGAAGTTTTGTCTGATAGGACCTGCCCCCCGTCTTCCAAAAGGCTCATAGAAAACGCTAAAGGTCATAAAAGCGGATCAGGCGAGTTAATGTTTGAAAATCAAAGTAATGGTGAGAGTTGCGATGACCCAATTGCAACTCTGGACTTAAGTCCCATTCTTAAAAAGGTCACCGCTTCCTTCGAAGATGGCGGCTATGATTGGCCGGTTGATGAAACTCAAGAGTTGATCGAAGTCTATCGATCGTACCTCTTTGACGCCCGCGCATACCTAAGGAAGTGCGGATCACAGGATCGCCCCTCTCTCGCCCCTCCTTCAAGAGAGGTAGATATCCTCTGGCATACCCATATTCTCTTCACCCGAAAATACATGGGGGATTGTGATCGCATTTTCGGTCATTATTTGCACCACGAGCCTATTTCCCCTGAATAAGGGTATCCGTTTATATGATTTCAGCTTCCAAGTCGCCTTTCAGAGTAGATGCTTTCCTACGCGATTCTCAGCACTTGTTTGCTTGGCCAGCCTCCCTGCAACAGAATCTGCAAAGCCTGCAAACAACCATTCTTAACAATATGCTGACCTGTGATCTGAGGCTGCACGCCTGTGAGGCGAAGGAACAGGCCAGAGAAGCGGCAAGAACCGTCCACGGCTTACCGCCCCATTGCGATTTAGTCTTTGGACACAGTGTTACACAACTGGCCGAACAGTTCTTTTTATCATTCGGCTCCAATCTGTCCATCCACACATTGCACAACGAGTTCTTTCTCTATGGACTTATTTCCCAAAAGCTAGATGCCAACTTCCAGCAGTATACGGCGCTGACAGGCATGAGTACGGCCCTGCGAAAACCTAAGAAAGCCTGTACCTGTGCTATATTAAGTGCGCCGAACAACCCCACTTCAAAAGATCTTGAAGACGCCGAGCTCACAGAACTTCTTGAGGCAAGTGATACTCCGGTAATAATGGACGAATCCTATGCGCTCTTCGCTAAAAACCCTGATAAGCGCATTGAACTAATCAGTAGGTATCCCAACCTAATCTTATTACGCGGCACATCCAAGCAGGGGTTGCCGGGTCTGGGTTTTGCCTACGCAATCTTGCATAAAGACCAAAAGGAGGATTATCTGGATAGTCGCATTTCGGAATCCATAAGTACGCTGCAAGCATGCGCTGCCCTATCACTTTTTGAAAACTATGCGAAACTGGAGAAACTAACAAAAACCCTTACTGCAATGAGGGAGGCGACAGCTCAGATGATAGGTACCCAGTCCCCTCTCCTGCCACACCCCAGCTCCTGCGATTTTCTGGTTGTTGAAACAGCGAAAATGGAACCGGACCCAATTGTGAACCGCCTCACAAGCTTTTCCATTCCCGCACTAAGCTACGGAAAGCTCGCTGGATATACCAACTGCTTCAAACTATTTCCAGCCGCCTATGACCAGCCTGAAACCCTTATAGAGGTCATCAACTTTCAATAAGTCCCATCACAACTTCAGCGGCTTTACCCGCCTGACTCTGACCATCAGCAAGTCGCATGGCCTCATCAAGCTTCGAAAAGCCCTGAAGCTGATCTTGCCGGGAACCGCTATCTGCCAAAAGCTCGACAACCAAAGGCGCTAGGGTGTTGGCGTTCACATCATCATCCAAAAACTCCGGCATGACCTTGCTCGCCAGAATAATGTTTGGCAGCACCATGGAATCTATTGAGGCAATCGGAATAAAGCGGTGAATGTCTTTCAGCCTTCTAAAGAACCAGTCCAGTTTATAGGCAACAATTGTCGGTACTCCTGCGATAGCCAGCTCCAGCGTCACCGTTCCACTTGCGGCCAATGCTGCATGGGCCTCTCGAAAAGCCTTAAACTTGGCCTGTTCGCCTTCAACAATAACCGGCTTGATTTTCCATTTGCTGACCCCTTCCAAAATTCGTTCCCGTTGATGGGGAACAGCCGGTATAATAAGCTCAACATCCGGATATGCCCTTACAACATTTGCGGCGATTTCACCAAACGGCTGCAATAGGCGCGAGACTTCACTCCCCCGGCTTCCAGGCAATATCAGGAGTTTACGTGCCCCCTCTTCTAAAGGTGCCCTTTCCCCTTCCTTCGGACGCAAATTGTGCAATCGTTCTATAAGCGGGTGCCCAACATAAGTGGTTGCCGGTCCGCCAAGCTTCCTGTGAACATTCGGCTCAAAGGGCAATAAGGCTAGCAATTGATCCACATAGGCTGCCATTTTCTTAGCCCGCCCCGGTCTCCATGCCCACACACTGGGGGAGACATAATCGACAACCTTAATATGGGGAGCTTTTTTTCTAACACGCTTGGCCACGCTATGCGTGAAATCGGGGCTATCAATAATCACCAGAAGATCAGGATCCTTGGCAATCACGTCATCAACGCACTGATAGACCCGCCGCACAATTTTGGGTAAACGCGCCAGCACAGCAGAAATTCCCATTACAGAAATGTCTTCAAGAGGAAACAGGCTGGAAACACCTTGGGCCGCCATCCGCTCCCCGCCAACTCCATATACCGTGAGAGAGGCACCGAGTTGCTCTTTCAAAGCCTTTATTAGCTCGGCACCTAGCTGGTCACCAGACTCCTCACCAACGACAAAGTAGATTGAAGGCGACTTTTTGCGTGTCAAACGACTAACTCCCGCTACCCTTGGGTAATCCGTAGAAGAAAATTCCATGCTCAATGCACAAAGCTTCAGTGAGCCCACGCTCCGCGATAAGCACGTTCCCCTCCTCCACAGCAATTCCATTTAGCCTTGCACTGACCGCATTGCGAATAGTCTGCGGCCCCACAGTTGGCAGGTCCACCCTTAAATCCTGTCCGGGCTTGGCACACTTCACCAGAACACCAGCATTCCCTTTGGTCCGCACGCGCCCGTTCTGGCGAAGTTCCACGCAGCGAAGCAGCATGGCATCCGTACCTTCCGCCCCCTCAACTGCAATAATACGGCCATTCACCGCAACACAGCCCTGCCCAATATCCAAAGCGCCCAGCTTTTCAATAGCTTCCGCGCATTGCCTGATATCGGCCAGATCTTGTTCTTTTAGTTTTGGGCCGGCCATAAGACCCGGCTTTGCCAGTAAAGCTGGAGCAACTTCATGAGCTCCTACGATCTTCAAGCCCTCCTGCTCGAAAATACCCATCACCTTCACCAAAAGGCTGTCATCCCCGCCAACCAGTGCCGCAAGAATGCGAGGTAAGCGGCGCATGGTTCCCCAGTCACCTAAAACGGATGTAAAGTCAGGACGCCGCTGAACCGAGCCGATTAAAACAATCTCCTGCGCTCCGGCTTTGTGAACCGTATCAAAGAGCTTGCCAATTTGACCCCATCCCAACTCTACGGGATCATAAGAGGAAAGGGAGGCATCCGCCTCCCCTTTGATTGCAATTGTGATAACATGCCGACCAGTATTCAAGATGGCTTCAATCACTTGCGCCGGAAGCGATCCGCCACCAGCAATCACCGCAATTGGTCTATCCTTATGCATGGGAGAGTCCCTGATTATCCCGCTTTCTTGCGAGGTGTACAGAACCGCCGGTCCTCAGACACCAAGAGAAACTCTGTCATAGTCTGCACACTGGCAAACTCGCTGTATTTTTGCTTTGCAGCTTCCGCGCGCTCTCTCAAGGTTCCCTCTTCAGAACTGAAGATCTCCTTATAGGCACCACGCAGTGCATGTATTTCGTCGCGAGAGAAATTTCGCCGCCTCAATCCAACCAGATTGAGACCATGTAAGCGGGCCCTGTCTCCAAGAACAGAACCAAAGGGAATCACATCAAACTCCACACCGGTCATACCGCCAACAATGGAATGCGCACCCACGCGGGCCCACTGCCGAACAGCCGAAAGGCCACCGAAAATTACATAGTCCTGTACTTCCACATGCCCCGCAAGGGTCGCATTATTGGCAAGGATTACGTGGCTACCCACGGTACAGTCATGCCCAACGTGAGAACTTGCCATGAACAGACAGTTATTCCCGATACGAGTCACACCACCGCCCCCGACGGTGCCCGGGCTCATAGTCACATGTTCACGGATGGTATTGTCAGATCCAATTTCCAGAAGCGTATCTTCACCAGCATATTTTAGATCCTGCGGCTGATGCCCAATACTTGCAAAGGGGAAAACCTGGGTACGATCGCCAATTATCGTCCGCCCTGCAACAGAAACATGGGAAATTAGCTCCACATCGTCACCAAGAGTTACTTTTGCGCCGACTACACAATATGGGCCAACCTTAACATTGTTACCAAGGGTTGCCCCACCCTCGATGATGGCAGTGGGATGAACTTGATGCATCTATAAACCTCAGGAATCTACGAGCATTGCGCTGATTTCAGCTTCTGCAACTTTATTTCCGTCAACCATTGCAACGCCCTCAAACTTCCAGATGGTCGCGCGGTTCTTAACTTTTTTAAGGTGGAAGTGAACCTGATCACCTGGAACAACTGGTTTGCGGAACTTACACTTGTCAATTGTCATAAAATAGACGAGTGATGGATTTTTATCGCTATCTCGTGCGTGCACGCACAGCGCCCCTGCAGTCTGGGCCATTGCCTCAATCAGCAACACACCTGGCATAACCGGCTGCTGGGGGAAGTGACCTTGAAAGTGGGGTTCGTTTATCGTCACATTTTTAATACCAATACCGGAGTTATCTCCATCCATGTCGATAATCCGGTCGATCATCAAGAAAGGATAGCGATGGGGCAGCAGCTCCATAACCTTCATGATATCGGCTGCATCTAGTGTCGTCTTTTCAGCGGTACTCATATCAAATGCCTCAAAGTTCTGTCCTACAAAGATTGAATTGGGCTAGCACTACCAGCAGAACCCGTAGAACGATCCATTATTTCTATTGGAATGCTCAATACTTCAAAAGATCACCTAGGTGACCCCCTAGGATTTTTTATCCTCGTTCTTTTCTACCAAACGCTTAATGGCAGCAAGCTCTCTAAACCACTGTCGCACTGGCTTGGCAGGTGTCCCACCATAGCGCCCACCGGCTGGCAAATCATCATTAACGGAACTGACAGCCGCAACCTGTGCTCCCATACCAATGGTTACATGGCCGCCAACACCAGTCTGTCCGCCAATGGCAACATAATCTTGAAGAGTCGTGCTGCCTGAAATACCGACCTGCGAAACAATAATGCAATGTTTGCCGATATTTACGTTGTGGCCTATTTGAACCTGATTATCAATCTTCGTTCCCTGGCCAATGATGGTATCTCGGTTGGCACCCCGGTCAATCGTGGTACCCGCACCAATCTCCACATCATCACTGATAACAACACTGCCAATCTGGGGTACCTTCAAATGGCCTCCGGCTCCCATGGCAAAGCCAAAGCCGTCCTGACCAATGGAGGCGTTAGGGTGAATAATGACCCGCTCCCCAATAATCGAGTGCTGAATAACCGAATTGGCTCCAATTCGGCTACCTTCACCTATCATAGAGTTGGCCCCAATCACCGCATTGGCTGCAATGTGACATCCAGAAGCAATCACAGCGCCGTCTCCGATGACAGCTCCCGCTTCCACTAGAACATCGCCTGCGATCTTGGCAGTGCTGGCAACTGTTGCTTTCGGGTGAATTCCCTCACCAGCCACACTCACCATTGGCTGCATAGCCTGCGGGTATAAATGGGCCATCACTTTTGCTAGGGCACGGTAAGGTTCCTTGGACAGTAACGGAATAACATTATCAGGAACCTTGTCCAGATATTTCTGGGCGACAAGGCAGGCTGTTGCCTCAACACTTTTCAGCTGAGGCAGGTACTTGGGGTTATCAATAAAAACAAGTTTCCCCTCACCGCCCTCATCGAGTGGAGCCACTCCAGAAATACACAGTTCGCTATCACCACGAATGACCTGCGCATCAGCCCACTGTGCGATCTGGGAAATCGTCACCGATTGCACATCATCGTAAAAATTATGTTCGCTCATAGGTCCCTACATAAAAAAAGGTCGCCGAGGTAATCGGCGACCTATTATAACCGTATTTCTTCAAGATCAGAAGTTCGTACCGCCACTCAGCTTAAACACTTGGGTACGATCTGCGTCGTCTTTTAACAGTGGCCACGCAAAGTCGGCACGTAGTGGACCAAATGGCGACTGCCACAGGACACCCACACCTACAGAAGCACGTAGTTCGAAGTCTTCCGACTCGATGATACCACCGTTATTTTCAATTACATCGCGAAGTTCACTATCAAGACCCCAGAGGGAGCCTACATCAGCAAAAGCAGCCGCAGTCAAACCCAGTTCCTGTGGAACCAGCGGGAATGGAGCCTGCAATTCAGCAGTCGCCGCAACGAAGGAAGTACCACCCAGAGCGTCCCCATCTGCATCACGTGGACCGTAACCATTGGTCTCAAAGCCGCGAATCAGGCTTTGGCTACCTTGGAACTGGTCAGAAACACGCAGGCGGTTACCAATGGAGGTGATGTTACCACCTTTAATCTTCGCCAGACCCAGCAAGCCGATTGATGGTACCAGTTCTTTAAAGGCACGCCCTTCGGCAACGGTCTTAATGTACTGAGAATCACCTGCAATACCGGCAATCTGCTGATCCCACTTGGCATAGAAACCGTCACGCGGGTTAAGCGTATTGTCCAGCTGATTGTAAACCAACGAGTAACCAGCAAGCGATGTCAAATAGTTACCAAGCGAGTCACACACAGCGAAGGACACATCTGGATCACAATCATTCACGCTAGAGCTATCTTCGCGTGTCAGATCCGTATCGTAGATCTTGTAGAAGAGGTTTAGGGTCAGCTCGTCCTCGCGCAGAGGAAGACCAAAGTTAACACCACCACCCGTTGTCACTTCTTCATAGGCCCGTGTATCATTCTCATCATACACTTTGCGGTAGGCATCCACACCTGCGGAGATACGGCGTCCCATAAAGAACGGCTCAACAAACTTGAACTCGTAACTCTGGGTGCTGCTACCGCCGCCGATGGCTGCTCTCACAAACTGGCCACGACCGAGGAAGTTCTTCTCGGTAATAGACAAATCACCTATCACACCGTCGGATGTGGAATAACCCAGACCAAAGCCGATCTCACCTGTGGACTGTTCAACCACATCCACGTTGATGATCACTTTATCAGGCGCACTGCCCTGCTGACGGGAGATGCGAACGGATTCAAAATAACGTGTATTTTTGAGACGGCGCTCAGCCTTATCCAGAAGGACGCGGTTATATGCATCGCCTTCCGCAATATCAAACTCACGGCGAATAACAAAACCACGGGTCCGGTCGTTACCGCGAACATTGATCCGCTCCACGTAAACACGTGGGCCTTCTTCAATGAAGTAGGTCAGCGAAATGGTTTTGTTTTCGTAATCACGTTCACCGCGTGGACGAATCTGCGCGAACGCATATCCGGCTTTGGAGACCTCAATCGTCAGGTCTTCAAGAGTCTTCTCGACTTCCAGAGAGTTGTAGGTATCTCCAGAATCGGTGCGTACAAACTTGCGCATCGCCTCTGGGTCAACAGCAGACAACGACGTGTCGACATTGATATCGCCGTAAGTGTACTTCTCACCTTCATCAACCGTAATGGTTACGTAGAAAATGTTCTGCTCACGATCCAGGTCAGCGACAGCGGAAACAATGCGGAAATCCGCATAGCCATGCTGGTAGTAATACTGGCGAAGCAGCTCCTGATCTACATCAAGACGATCCGGATCGTAAACATCCGTCGAACGCAGCCAGCTCAGCAATCCGCTTTCACGGGTTTTAATCTGGTCACGCAAACGCCCGTCACTAAAGGCCTTGTTACCAATGAAGCTGATACGGGCAACGCCGGTTTTCTCGTCTTCATCGATCTCAAACACCAGATCGACGCGATTATTAGAACGTTCGATAATTTTCGGCTCCACAGACGCGCGATAGCGGCCGGAGCGACGGTAGGCTTCAAGCAGGTTCTGAACATCGCTTTGAACACGTGCTCTGGTCAGCATGGAACGTTCTGTGGAACGAACAACGCTTTTCAAAGCTTCATCATTCAGCTTTTTGTTACCCTCAAAAGAAACCTGCCCAATTACCGGATTTTCGACCACATCCACAATCAGCGTGCTTCCACGCTGGTCGATGGTTACATCGGCAAAAAGACCTGTCGCATAGAGCGTCGTTAGACTTTCATCGATATCAACGGCAGAAAAAGAACGCCCCGGACGAATCGTAAGGTAGCTCCGTACGGTCTCTTCCTCGATGCGGGTTGTACCTCTGACTTCAATGCGGCTCACCACCGCTGCTTGAGCGGAAGAGGCACCCAGACCGGGTGTACCAGTGGGAACAACAGCGCCAGCCCCCGAAATAGCAAGCGCCATAAGTGATACACGTGACAAGCTTTTAATACGTTGCATAGATATGCTATGCCTTTATTTCTAGCCCCGATGGTAGCAGCGCAACCATAAAGGGTTATGGATAGAATCTGAAATACCTTGAAACTTTTTACAAGATTCTCACTTCAAAGCAACCGCTTGGCATGAGATTCCCATGCAAATTTATTCATTTAGATTACAATTATACACGTTATGAGTTGAATAAGTGTCGCAGATCATTCCATGTGGCAAACACCATAAGCAGTAAAACAAGTGTCACACCAACCCTAAATCCATACTCCTGTATCCGCTCGCTCAATGGCTTTCCTCGCACCATCTCTGCGAAGTAATAAAGTAAGTGTCCACCATCCAGCATAGGGATTGGAAGTAGGTTGAGCAACCCGATACTAACGGAAAGCACAGCTGCCAGATTAAGGAGTGGAACAATACCATATTCAGCCACTTGCCCCGAAATCTGCGCGACCCGAATGGGTCCGCCCAGCTGGTCTACATCCTCTCGGCCCATAAACAAATCACCAATATAACTACCAGTGCGCGATACGACGAACCATGTCTCCTGCACACCAGCTTGCAAAGCCTCAACCGGCCCATAAGTTTTGATGATGCGTTCATCTGCATTCATGTTTCTGGAAATACCCAGCAGTCCGATTTTCTGCTTATTGCCAAACCGGTCTTCCACTTCTTTTTTCTGGGGAGTAACGACAATATCAACAGTTTGCGCGCCCCGTTCCAGCTCAAGATTGAGTGAAATATCGGCACTGGCAGACACAATACGCTGCAAATCAGAGAAGCTATCGATCTGTTTACCGTCAATGGAAAGCACGATATCACCGGGCTGAATACCCGCAACCTGCGCCGGACTATCGGGCGCGACAGCGTCCACCTGTGGTAAGGTTTCAACCTTGCCAAAAATACCCAGAAGCATTGCAAAAATAGCAATAGCGAGGATGAAATTGGCAAAGGGGCCTGCTGCAACAACCGCTGCGCGCTGCCAAACATTCTTAAGGTGAAAAGCACCAGATGTTTCTTCTGGAGAAAGGTTCTGGAGGGCGTTTCTGTCAGGAAGGCTTGCCGCATTTTCATCACCGGAGAACTTCACATAGCCCCCCAATGGAATTGCGCAGAGCTTCCACCGTGTACCTTTCTTGTCATTTCGACCTAAAAGTTCCGGTCCAAATCCAACTGAAAAGGCCAGTACCTTGACGCCGCACCACCTTGCAACCAGAAAATGTCCCATTTCATGCACAAAGACAACCAAGGTCAGTACGAAAAGAAAAGGCAATAAATACCCTAATGAACCTCCTAGAAACGAACTCAAAAAGTCCATTGAATATACCTTTCTACTTCAAATTTTGGTATTCTATTAAGCCGCTTTGGTCATAACCTGTTCATGCGCGAGACGTCTTGCAAGACTGTCAATTTCAAGCACCTCTTCAACTGAAGAAGGTTGTTTGAGCCCATGACGTTGCAGCATTGTATTTAAAACATTGTCTACAATAACGGCCATATCCAAAAAGCCAATTGTTTTATCCAAAAACGCGCCGACAGCAATCTCGTCCGCCGCATTCACAGCCGCCCCTGCCCCGTCCCCGTGCTTCATGGCTTCAAAAGCAAGACCCAGCATGGGAAAGCGCTTCACATCCGGTTTCTCAAAACTCAAGGCGCCGATAGACCCAAGGTCCAGCCTCTCCAGCTCAACTTTCCTGCGCTTTGGGTAGCCAAGGCAATGGGCAATGGGCGTGCGCATGTCCGGAGTTGATAAGTGCGCCAGCAGCGAGCCATCATCGTATTGCACCAACCCATGCACAAGCGACTGGGGGTGAACCAGAACATCCAGCTGGTGGGGTTCAATGGGAAACAGATGAAACGCTTCGATAACTTCAAAGCCCTTATTCATCAAGGTGGCGCTGTTAATTGTGATACGCCTCCCCATGGACCAGTTGGGATGCTTGAGTGCCATTTCAGGTGTCACATCCCGCATCTGTTCATAGGTCCATGTTCTAAACGGACCACCGGAGGCAGTAATAATTACCTTCTCAACATTGCGGCTGTTTTCTTTTTCAAAAACTTGAAAAACCGCATTATGCTCAGAATCGACAGAAAGAAGCTCGGTACCGTTGCGCTTTACAGCTGCATTCACCAAGCGACCGGCGCATACAAGAGATTCCTTGTTCGCTAAAGCAACTTTAGTTCCAGCCTCAATTGCAGCCAAGGTCGGCTCCAGTCCAGCCGCCCCCACAACAGCCGAAAGAACCACATCCACGGGAATAGCCGCACTTTCAATGACCGCACGCCGACCCGCAGCAACTTCGATATTCGAACCGGACAGGGCCTGCTTCAGCGCATCAAACAGACGCTCGTCCCCAATAACCGCACGCCTCGCATTCACCTCAATTGCCGCCTGAGCAAGTTTCTCTACATTGGAATGCGCGGCAAGTGTATAAACCTCAAAGTCTTCAGGTGCATCGCGAACGATATTCAAGGCACTCGTTCCAACGGACCCGGTGGCGCCTAAAATAGAAAGGCTTGTTTTTTTCATTAGTGAACGGCCTTAAAAACCAATTACTTTATCATAAACCAAGCCCAGTCCGGGGTCGGATATACTGCCACCGACGACAGCCCCCATAATCATGGCCAGCACTGCTGCGAAAACAAGTCCATCAACTCTGTCAAGCAGGCCACCGTGCCCGGGTATAAGACCACTAGAGTCCTTCACCTTAAAACGTCGTTTCAAAGCAGATTCATAAAGGTCACCCAACTGCGAAGCCGCAGCAAGGATTGCCGCCATTAATACGGGAAAAATAAGCGTTTGTACATTGAAGGCCCAGGCAATACCACCACCAGCGATTGACGCGAACACAACACCGCCAATGGAACCGCTCCATGTCTTGTTCGGCGATACTGCCGGCCACAGCTTGGGCCCGCCAAAAGATCTACCACAAAAATAAGCCGCAATATCTGAACCCCAGACAACGAAGTAAAGATAAATCAGGATATAAAGTCCCTCGGTCCCCTGACGAAGGGTAATCAGGGCAATCCCTGCCAGCGAAATATAGATAAACCCTTCGGCCATCCAACGGGCACGCTGGCCAAGCCCACAAACTAGATACAGCAGTAAAGCTCCGGCAAAGGCACCCGCCAGCGCCAACGTTGTATCAGTATGATACAAGAGCACTCCGACGGTCGCCAGCGCCACAAATGCAACGCTCATACTACGCTTGCGCTTATCCATGCTGATTATGTTGACCCATTCCCGGATCAAGAGAACCATACCAATTGCAACCAAAACGGCAAAATAAAGACCGCCAGCCCATGTCAAAGCAAGCGTTGCCGGACCCAATATAACGGCAGATCCAAAGCGCATCAAAAGATCTGGATTTGCATGCAACAAGCGCGCCAAAGGTGAAGTCTTTTTATTCATATGTGTTGGTTCAGAACTCATTGTGCAGCCTTTGCAGAGAGTCCGCCATAACGCCTGTCACGGTTTTGAAAGGCATAAATGGCTTGTTCAAATGCCTTATCATCAAAATCAGGCCAGTGCACGGGTGAAAAGAAAAACTCGGAATAGGCTGCTTGCCACAAGAGAAAATTTGAAAGCCGCTGCTCGCCGCTGGTGCGAATTATCAAATCCGGGTCAGGAACCGTACTTGTATCCAAATACCCTTCGATGCGATCGGAGGTGATATCTTTGGGCAGCAAGTCTCCGGCCGCAACATCGTGCGCCAACTTGGTCACCGCGCGGGCCAATTCATCCCGGGCGCCATAGTTGAACGCGATCACAAGGGTCAGCCCCGAACAGTTTTGAGTACGGGTCTCTGCTTTGGTCAGCAGCTTACGAAGTCCGCTGGCAAGGTCAGAGCGCGATCCGATTACCTGAATGCGCACATTCTGGCGATAAAGGTCTTCAAGATCGGTTTCGATATATCGCTTTAACAGCCCAAGAATAAACTCGACTTCTGAAGCCGGACGATTCCAGTTTTCAGAGGAAAAACTGAAAAGGGTCAGATATTCTATGCCAAGGCCATGAGCTAAACGAACAGTATTGCGAACGGTCTTTACGCCCTGCCGGTGGCCTTCGGTTCTTGGCAGACCCCGTGATTTGGCCCAACGACCGTTCCCGTCCATAATAATGGCAACATGTCGAGGCATCTCTGCTGAAAGGTTCTTGGTATCAGCTTTAAAGTCGACGTTAATCGCCATCATTTCCCCCACAACCAATATAGTAGCCCAAAGCTAAATCAGACCTGCTTGATTTCTTCTTCTTTTTTCGCAAGTACTGTTTCAACTTCACTGATGATCTCATCGGTCATTTTCTGAACCTTGTCCTGAGCGACGTGACTTTCGTCCTCGCTCATATCACCAGCTTTTTCCAGCTTCTTAGCCAGATCCATTCCATCACGGCGCACGTGACGAATAGCAATACGAGCGCTTTCCGCGTGCTTGTGAGCCACTTTTGCCAGCTCCAGGCGGCGCTCTTCATTCAGCTCAGGAATTGGCAGACGCAGGGTCGTCCCGTCAACAACAGGGTTCAGACCAAGACTGGATTCGCGAATCGCTTTTTCAGTTGCGGCTACCATTGAACGGTCCCAAACCTGAACTGAGAGCATACGAGGCTCAGGCACACTCACAGTTGCCACCTGGTTAATCGGCATCGGTGAGCCGTAGGCATCCACGGTAATCGTATCAAGCATGGAAGCAGAGGCGCGTCCGGTCCGCAATCCAGAAAACTCTTGCTTAAGCGCAGTAATTGCACCGTTCATGCGCCGACGTAGATCGTTATAGTCCAGCTCCGACATCCTATCCTCACTTATATTTAATCTGCCACCTTGAGAGATTTTCCAATTATCCAAGACGGCATTTAATTAATATTGAATTCCGTATTCGGGGCAAAGTCAGTCTGACACAACCGTATACAGCCCATTTCCACGCAACACATTCACCAAAGCGCCTGAAGTATGGATGGAAAAGACAACTACAGGAATTTGGTTATCACGAGCAAGTGCAATTGCCGTTGCATCCATGACTTTCAGCCCTTTTTCAAGAACTTCACCCGGCGTCAGCGTTTCAAACCGCTTCGCATCAGGCACCAGCTTGGGGTCGGCATCATAAACACCATCAACCTGTGTTCCCTTCAAGAACGCATCACAACGCATCTCAGCGGCGCGCAGTGCGGCTCCCGAATCCGTTGTAAAGAACGGGTTGCCCGTGCCACCAGCAAACAGCAGAACATCACCGTCTTCCATGTAACGGTCCGCCCCACGCTGGGTAAAGGATTCGCAAATTGAAGGTACAGGAACAGCGGAAAGAACACGAGCTTGAATCCCCAGCCCGCGCAGAGCATCGGCCAATGTCAAACTATTCATAATAGTTGCCAGCATACCCATATGGTCGCCGGTTACACGGTTTCCGCCCTTTGCCGCCAGCGCGACGCCGCGGAAAATGTTACCACCGCCAACAACAATACCAAATTGTGCACCAAGGCGAACAGCCTCTGCAATTTCGCTTGCGACCCGCTCCACCACTTTGGGGTCAATACCGAAACTCTGGTCACCCATCAAAGCTTCACCGGAAAGCTTCAGAAGGACGCGCTTCCAACGCAGATCTTCAACCATTTTCGACCTCTTTCGTTCGTTTAGATGCACTAAGGGCGCTGACTATAAATAATCAGCGCCCAAAAAACTTAGTTACCGGCAGCAGCAGCTACTTCAGCAGCAAAGTCTGTTTCTTCTTTTTCAATGCCTTCACCAAGTGCAAAGCGCACGAAGCCAACCAGCTTAACTGGAGAGCCCAGTTCTTTAGCAGCTTCTTCAACAGCGCCTTCAACAGTCAGGTCAGGATTGATAACAAAAGACTGTTTTACGAGAGTCACTTCCTCGTAGAACTTGCGCAGGCGGCCTTCAACCATCTTTTCGATGATGCTTTCTGGCTTGCCAGATTCGCGGGCCTGTTCCATGTAAACTGTGCGCTCACGCTCAACAGCAGCAGGGTCCAGTTCGTCTGTGCTCAATGCCATTGGGTTTGTTGCTGC
Organism: Pseudovibrio sp. M1P-2-3; assembly: GCF_031501865.1. NCBI lineage: Bacteria > Pseudomonadati > Pseudomonadota > Alphaproteobacteria > Hyphomicrobiales > Stappiaceae > Flexibacterium > Flexibacterium corallicola. The sequence continues at coordinate 1,805,769 of NZ_JARRCW010000001.1, read as the reverse complement.
AACGTGCATTGCAATCTGACGGCCAAGAGCTGCCAGTTTGTCTTTGTCACCCGCAGACTCAAGCGCAACAAGAACACCGATTTTGCCGAGGCCATCAGCGATGGAGTTGTGCATGTAAGTTGCAACAACACCGTCGGAAACGGAAAGACCAGCAGAACGACGCAGTGTCATGTTCTCGCCGATTGTGCCAACAGCTTCCTTGATTTCTTCCTCAACTGTACGACCAGTTCCCGGGTAAGCGGCAGAAGAAAGCTTCTCGAACTCACCGTCAACAGAAAGTGCTGTTGTCGCAACTTCGGAAACAAGCTTCTGGAAGCCCTCATTACGGGCAACAAAGTCAGTTTCGGAGTTAACTTCAACAACAACAGCCTGCTTGTCGCCAGCAGAAACAGCAACAAGGCCATCAGCGGCAACACGGCCAGCTTTTTTAGCAGCCTTTGCAAGACCTTTGGTGCGCAGCCAGTCGATAGCCGCTTCCATGTCTCCAGCTGTTTCTTTCAGGGCAGCTTTACAGTCCATCATGCCAGCGCCGCTGGTTTCACGGAGCTCTTTCACCATAGCAGCAGTAATGCTCATCGAATGCCTCATGAATGGGAATTTGAATATCTAAAGCCGGATCTCTGACTTCCCTATGCAGAGCAAACGGCCTGTCACATAAAGTTGTGACGACCATGCAAAAAGCACAGGCCGCCACCTCAATTTACTTGGGAGCAGCACGCTGCCCCTTCTGCATCACCAAGCCTTAGGCCTGAGCGGCTTCACCGCCTTCTTCAGCAGCAGCTTCTTGTGCAAGTGCTGGTTCTTCCATAACAACCTCGGCTTCACCAAGATCGATACCCATGGAACCTTGAGCACGTGCAATACCATCAATGGCAGCGCGGGCAATCAGGTCACAGTAAAGTGTGATTGCGCGGCCTGCATCATCGTTACCTGGCACAGGGAAAGTAATACCCTTCGGATCACAATTGGAGTCCAGAATTGCAGCAACTGGAATACCCAGACGACGTGCTTCCTGAATAGCAATCGCTTCACGGTTTGTATCGATAACGAAGATAAGGTCAGGAATACCGCCCATATCTTTGATACCACCGAGGTTACGCTCAAGCTTTTCACGCTCACGGCTCAAGAACAGACGCTCTTTTTTAGTCATGCGGTTTGCATCACCAGAAAGAAGTTCGTCAACCTTGCGCAAACGCTGGATGGACTGGGAAATAGTTTTCCAGTTTGTCAGCATACCGCCGAGCCAGCGTGCATTCACGTAGTACTGCGCACTGCGACGTGCCGCATCAGCAACAGCTTCCTGTGCCTGACGCTTTGTACCAACGAGAAGAACACGACCACCAGCTGCTACTGTATCAGAAACAGTTTTCAGCGCCTGGTGCAGCAACGGAACAGTCTGACCAAGGTCAAGAATGTGAACGTTATTGCGAACACCAAAGATGTAGTTGCTCATCTTCGGGTTCCAGCGGTGCTTCTGGTGACCAAAATGCACACCAGCTTCTAACAGCTGACGCATTGTAAAATCAGGCAATGCCATGCCTTAAACTCCTATAGTTTTCCGGTTCATTCCTCCGCAGGGCGACAGCAGATGCTGCGGTTTCACCGGATGGATATTGTGTCAGACACAACTCCGACCCTGCGTGTGGGATGTGCGCCTTATAGAGCGCCTTTGGGTCAAGATCAAGTTCTGAGGAACTGCAATTAACATGCACGTCACACCCTTTTGGTGCTCTCCGCCAAAAACTGTGTTTAAAAACGAAAGAACGTTGCTGAGCACGTATAAAACTCAGGTCATCTGGACATCGATAATACCGGGCACTGCTTTCAATGCACCGCCCAGCTGGGGGGAGAGAATGTATCGACCGGGAAGACGCACTTCCACCTCCCTTTGCCCCTGCTCCAGAATGACGATGCAGCTCACTTCTCCATCGCCCCCTTTCCTCAACTGGCGCGCAAGGGATGTGACAGGTGCGGCACTGTCTATAAAGATGCGCATGGTCTTGTGAATGCGAGAGGCGACTGCCTCTAAGGGCTCCACTTGCTGAATGCGGGTACTTACCTCATCTTCACGCACATCAGCCTGCACCAGAAGCACGACAGAATTGCCAGGCTCCAACAAGTCCCGATACTGATTCAAGGCCTCAGAAAACAGAACAGCCTCATACTGTCCAGTGGGATCAGATATACGTACGATCCCCATCTGGTTGCCCGTACGGGTTTTACGTTCCTGTCGTCCGGTCACAGTTCCCGCCAGCCTGCCAGCCGCAGCGCCCGATTTCACGGATTTTTCAAAACTCTTCCAAAGCTGAACCCGCAATTTTTCCAAAAGATCCCGATACTCATCAAGTGGATGCGCAGATATATAAAACCCCACAGCCGCATGTTCTCGTTGAAGCCGTTCCGCCGGCAGCCACGGGTCCGTATCGGGCAAAATCAGAGGCTCCGGTGCATTGGCTCCGCCAAACAATTCATCCTGTCCGGAAGATGAGTTGTCCGCCGCCCGTTGAGACCGGGCAACGATGCGGTCCAAACCCGAAAGGAGCTGGGCGCGATTGGGATTTAATTCGTCAAAAGCACCTGCTGCAATAAGATTTTCAAAGGTTCGCTTATTTACCACGCGCGCGCTCACGCGTGTTGCAAAGTCCGCTAGATCGGAGAATGGCTGATCACCGCGCATTTCAACAATGTGCTCAACCGCCTGCTCACCAACTCCTTTAATCGCCCCCATGGCATAGATGATCTTTCCATCCTGCACATCAAAGTGAACCATGGAGCGATTAATAGACGGCGCCACAACATCAATGCCCATACGAAGGGCCTCTTGCCGAAAATCACTCAGCTTGTCCGTATTACCAAGATCCAGCGTCATAATTCCGGCAAGGAATTCTACCGGATAATTGGCCTTGAGCCATGCCGTATGGTAGGCCACAAGCGCATAGGCGGCCGCGTGGGATTTGTTAAAGCCGTAATTGGCGAACTTGGCCACAAGGTCATAAATCATCCCGGACTGCGCTTTATCAATCCCCTTCTCCGCAGCACCGTCCACGAAACGGGCGCGCTGGATCTCCATTTCCGAGGCAATTTTCTTACCCATGGCGCGGCGCAGCAAATCCGCTTCACCAAGGGAGTACCCCGAAAGAACCTGCGCAATCTGCATCACTTGTTCCTGATAGACGATAATACCGTTCGTCTCTTTCAGGATCGGCTCCAATAGAGGATGCAGATAGTCCGGTTCCTGCTCTCCGTGCTTTACCGCGTTATAAATGGGAATGTTGTCCATTGGGCCTGGACGGTAAAGGGCCACCAGCGCAATGATATCTTCAAAGGCATCTGGCCGCATACCGGCAATCGCCCGGCGCATGCCCTGACTTTCCAGCTGAAACACGCCAACCGTTTCACCGGCGGCCAGCAGCTTATAAGTCGCAGGATCATCCAGTGGCACGGCGGCAATATCCACCTCAATACTGCGGCGCTTGATTAGGGAGATGGCCGTATCAATCACCGTCAGGGTTTTAAGGCCAAGGAAATCAAACTTGACCAGCCCCGCCTGCTCCACCCATTTCATGTTGAACTGGGCAACCGGCATATCCGAGCGCGGATCGCGGTAGAGGGGAACCAGCTGCTCCAGCGGACGATCGCCGATCACCACACCCGCCGCGTGGGTGGATGCGTGACGATAAAGTCCTTCCAGCTTCTGAGCCATCTTAAGCAGCTTATCGACAACGGCTTCTTGCTTTGCAGCCTCACGAAGGCGCGGCTCTTCCTCGATTGCCTGCGCAAGTGTAACCGGATTTGCAGGGTTGCCCGGTACTAATTTACTAAGCCTATCCACCTGCCCGTAGGGCATCTGCAATACACGCCCCACATCACGCAAAACCGCCTTGGCCTGCAGCGTTCCGAAGGTGATAATCTGGGCCACCTGCTCCCGGCCATACTTGCGCTGAACATAGCGGATCACTTCCTCTCGCCTGTTCTGGCAAAAGTCGATATCAAAATCCGGCATGGAAACACGCTCAGGATTGAGGAAGCGTTCGAAAAGTAGCGAGAACCGCATGGGGTCCAGATCTGTGATCGTAAGAACCCACGCCACCAGCGAACCCGCACCGGACCCACGTCCCGGGCCAACCGGAATATCCTGCTCTTTTGCCCATTTGATAAAGTCGGCAACGATCAGGAAGTACCCGGGGAATTTCATTCGGGTAATAATGGAGAGTTCGTAGTCCAGCCTGTCCCAGTAGTCTTTTTCCTCAAGACCGGGTGCCAGACCATGGAAATCCAGACGCTGTCTTAGCCCCTCCTGAGACTGCCGCTTCAGCTCTTCAGCCTCCGCCTTCTCAGCTTCTTCTCCATCCGCATCAGCGCCGGCAAATCGGGGCAAAATCGGGGCGCGCGTTGGAGTTCTATAATGACATCTTTGTGAAATATTAACTGTATTTTCAAGAGCTTCTGGAAGATCTTTAAACAGATACATCATATCTTCACGAGTCTTGAACCGATGCTCTGGCGTCAGCTGCCTGCGGTCAGATTCGATAATGACACGACCTTCAGAAATTGCCAAAAGCGCATCATGAGCCTCATAGTCACCCGATGAAGGAAAGAAGGCCTCATTCGTTGCAACAAGGGGAACACCGTTTTCATAGGCCAGCTCCAGAAGCTGCGTTTCCGTATCCCGCTCCTGCGGCATTCCATGGCGCTGCAGTTCTATATAAAAGCGGTCACCATAGGTTTGTTTCAAGAACAAAAGCCGTTCTTTAGCCCTGCTCTGCAAACCTCCAGTAATTGCTTTATTCAGCGGGCCTCTCATCCCGCCGGATAGGGCAATCACCCCCTCTGATTTCAATGCAAGACGCTCGATGGAAACATTGGCGCGGTTTCCCGGCTCCGTGTCAAGAAACGCTCTCGACACTAGATCCATCAGGTTCTCATAGCCTGTTTCATTGGTAGCCAGCAGAACCAGATCACAAAGGGGCTCTTCTTGCCCTGTGTCTTCCACATCCGAAAAATCAACCGCGATCTGACAACCAATGATCGGTTGCAGACCTGCCCCGTACGCTTTTTCTGAAAACTCCAATGCGCCAAACAGATTCCCGGTATCGGTAATCGCCAGCGCCGGTTGATCGTCTGCCTTGGCAAGATCAATGAGCTTTGCAAGCGGCAGAGCCCCTTCAAGGAGTGAGTAGGCCGAATGAACCCGAAGATGAACGAAACCGGGACCTGCCATTTTATTGAGAACTCCTAGAAAACCTGATTGAAAGAGCGAGAGAATTTCGCGCAGTTTCTATCAAGAGCCAGAGTTTGTCGAGTTTTCAAAGGAGGCCTTTATGAGGCATCCACAATAAGGGCACTACATCCCCTGTGCCAGCGCCTGTCCCCAAACCAGCAAAGAGCCGCTAAACAGGGCGACAGAGGTAAACGCGAGAAGGTCCTTAGCGAAGACAAACATAGCAAAAATCCCATTTGATCTCTTTATGTTCCTTTTTGTTCATTATTTGTTCTATTTTTGCAAGCCCAAAGATAAATTCCTTATAATTTAAGGTAAACAAACTTTTAACCTGGCTCCCTAACCTGCAAATCGGCACCACAAAATTACAAACAGATTCAATGAATTGCAGTAAATTCCAACCTCAACTCAAACGAGATGATTGATGGAACACCCTGTGAATCCAGCCCACTCTTTTCACAGTAACTCTGAGATGAAACAGAGTTTACCCTCTCCAGCAATGAACTGAGTCTCACCTTCAAAATATTATTATGGAATATATAATCATTATTAATTCATTCGGAATTTGCTGAGAAACTTGATCAGCAACACCTTAAGTCTGAATGCGATAAAAGTGCGCGGCGCTCTCGCCCCAGATCCCTTTCTTATCCTTTAAAGACAGTTCACCTGTGATATTGTCCAAGGCTCTAACCCAGCTTTCATAACTACCGTTTACCGTGAGAACGGGCCAGTCACTGCCAAACATGCAGCGCCCTGCCCCGAACAGTGCCAGAACGTCCTCGATATAGGGTTCGAATTTTCGGGCGGTCCAAGCATGTTGGGTTTGTGTGGCAAGCCCCGAGAGTTTGATGTAGGCCCCCGTCTCCGTTGCCAGCTGGCCCAAGTCATGATCCCAGTGAAGAACCCTCCCCGTATCCAGATCAGGTTTTGCCATATGGTCGATCACACAGCGTAAGTCGGGGTTGCGTGTCAGAAAACCATGCACCGGCTTGAGATGCTCGGGGCGCACAAGAACATCCAGAGAAAGCTCCAGGTCAATTATAGTATCGATTGCCCCTTGCAAAGCATGGGTATTGATCCAATCCGTGGGTTCAAGATCGTGCAACATTGCCCGAACGCCCACAAATTTCGGGTGTTTTGAAAAGGTCTTTAGGGCTTCCATACTACTTGCATCATGCAGCGGAACCCAGCCAACCACACCTTTGATCCATTCATGCTCTTCGCTCAGCCCGAGAATGAACTGGGTCTCCTCGGTAGTATTTGCAGCTTGTACAACGATGGTGCCATCCATTTGACAGGCCTTGAGGTGGCATTGAAGGTCATCAGGAAGAAAGTCACGTTTTAAGGAAGCGTACTCTGGTGTCATCCAGTAGTAGTCACCCCGGGAAACTTTCCAGAAATGTTGATGGGCATCCAGTCTCATGGCGTCAAACCTCCGTCTATGGGCCTGCTTGCAGCAAGACTACACGAAACAGTTATGACTCCAGTAACGCAAACGGAGAAAACCGGCACATATGTGCCCCTCCCATAAAGGAAGCCCCTATACTGAGAGCTGAAGACAAAACCGTCATTGTGAACACCAAAGGCCAGCCATGGCAAAAATAAGCCGCATCGAAGCAAGACTTGTCACAATCCCCCCACTAAAGACAAGATCGGACGCCATTCAATCCTTTGTGGCTCAGGAAACCCCGATCCTGACCATTTATGATGATGAGGGCGTGAGCGGGACTGGCTACAGTTACACCATCGGCACCGGCGGCTCCTCTGTTATGGCCCTCTTGGAAGACCACCTTCTGCCCGACCTTTTAGGGCGAGACACACGCAGGGTCGAGCAAATCTGGCATGACCTTTACTTTGGAACCCATGCAACAACTGTCGGCCCCATTACGACCCTCGCCCTTGCCGCCATAGATGTGGCGCTTTGGGATTTGAATTGTCGGAGAAATGGGATTCCCCTGCATTTGGCTGCAGGCGGTGCCCACGGCAGCATCCCCGTCTACTCCACTGAAAGTGGCTGGCTCAATATGAGTGAAAAAGAGTTGGTCCATGAGGCCAAACAGGACATAAAAAGGGGGTTTACTGCGACAAAAATTAAAGTGGGCAAGCCATCTATTTATGAGGATGTTTGCCGCCTCTCGGCAATTCGTCAGGCTGTGGGGCCGGATTTTCAAATCATGATTGATGCCAACCAAGGCCTTACACTTCCCGACGCTTTGCGCCGTGCCAGAGCGTTTGAGGCCCTTAATCTCACGTGGATAGAAGAGCCACTGCCTGCAGATGATGTGCTCCAGCACAAACAGCTGGCAGCCCACACCAGTACTCCAATTGCCATTGGGGAAAGCCTTTATTCCCTTTCCCAATTTAAAGACTACCTTCACTCACAAGCCTGCTCCATTGTGCAGGTGGACGTGGCGCGTATCGGCGGAATTACTCCGTGGCTCAAAGTCGCACACTTGGCGCAAGCGTTTAATGTGCCTGTCTCCCCCCACTTTCTCATGGAGCTGCACCTGCCTTTGGTTTGCGCCGTGCCCAATGGGCGGTGGCTGGAATATATCCCCCAGCTTACCCCCATAACTAAGAGTTCGGTTTCCATAAAGGAAGGGCACGCGTACCCTTCAGCCGTCGCAGGGCACGGTATCGAATGGGACTGGGAGGCTATCGAGCAGGTACTAACCGCAAAAATTGAACTGTAACCCGTGCCTCCCCTCGTTTAGTGGCCGGAAGTCTGGATCGCGACTTCCTCTTCTTCCCTGCCCGCACAAAGCGCTACCACAAGAAAACCGGAAAGGGCTGCAAGCCCAACTAACATAAGCCAGACATTGGAATAGCTTCCGTAGTAATCATAGACAACGCCGCCCAGATAAGCTCCGCTAGCTGCCCCCAGCGCATGCCCCGCTGCAAGCACGCCCATGGTAAGCCCCATAACTCTCAAGCCAAGATGCTTGGCAGTAAGGTTGGCGGTAACTGGAACCGTAGAGTAATCAAATAAGCCAAAGACAATGGCAAACAGAAACAGAAACTGCACATCTACCGCAATAAACATCAGCAGAATAAAACTGGCCGCCCGCATCAGATAGATGCCACTCAACAATACAACCCCATTCATCCGGTCACTCAAATACCCCGCAACAATCATTCCCACAAGGTTGAAGGCCGACAAAATTCCATAGGCGGACGCGCTTGTTACAGAGCCGTAACCGCATATGGACGCATAAGGGAGTAAATGGGTTTCAATAACGCCCGCTGTGGTGAAGCCGCACAGTGCAAAGCTCCAAAACAACCCGTGAAAGACAGGGCTTTTTACAAGTGAATTTGTTACACCTCGCAAAGTTTGATTATCGGATTGGCTCTCGCCTTTCGTCGTCGCACTGGCACTTCTAGTTTTTAGGGAAATCCAGCAAATCAACGCTAGAGCCAAAGTGCCCCCACCGACCATCCAATAGCCTTCACGCCAGCTATATACACTCGCCACAATTGAAAACAGGGGCACGAAGAGCAGCTGTCCGCCTGTGGCCCCACTAGAGGTAATTCCTGTGGCAAGCCCGCGTCTCTCATTAAAATGCGGCGCTATGGCAGTGGCGACCGCATGCATGGAGACAATCCCGAATCCGACAGCAGAAATTCCAGCAAAACCTAGGAAAAAGACCCCTTGAGATTGCATTGTAGCTATGAGCAGGGATCCTAGTCCGATCATGACCATACCACTTACAATCACAGGCCTTGCCCCATAGCGATCGATCGAATGCCCCACAAACGGCGCAACAACGGCCATTACTATCAGGCCAATAGCACCTGCCCCCGAAATTGCGCTCTTTGTCCAGCCGAATTCGGCCTCCCATGCGGGCATGGCCAACCCAAGCAAAGAGCGCGTTGAAAACGCCATCGCCAAGGCCACGAATCCCAATAAAACCAAAAGCCAACGCCCATTAATTGTGCTTATCACCCCGTCAAACCCCACTTCAATTTTTAGTTTTTCTAATCACTAAAACTCTTAGGTGTTGACTATGCCTAAGAAAAACCAAAAATTGAGGGTCAAGGTTTAGGATTTTTAAAAAATGAGCACACTCAAGTACCCCCCTCTTGCCAACCTGCAGGCCTTTATCGCAGTCGGAAAAATGAAGAGCTTCACCAAAGCTGCGGAAGAACTTCTCCTCACACCCGGTGCCGTCAGCCAGAAAATCAAAAATCTGGAGGACCAGCTGGGTCACAAACTTCTCATAAGAAATAGTCGGAGAGTTACATTTACGGCCAAGGGGGAGACCTATTTCAATGAAGTCTATCCTGCGGTTATGACCATCACCAACGCGACACACAACATTTTCAGCCCGAAACAGAAATCAGTCTTAACGCTCAGCATCACCCCCTCATTTGCACTCCACTGGCTTGTGCCACGGCTAGAGGGGTTTTATCGGGATCATCCGGGCATCACCATCAACATTCACGCCAGCAATGATCTGGTAGACTTTGAAATTGATGATATTGATCTGGCGATCCGCCACGGGCTTGGCACCTACCCGAAATTAAAAGTGGAACGCCTTTTTTGTGAAGACCTCATTCCTGTTTGCAGCCCAAGTCTCATTAATGGCCCCTTCCCATTAACCTGCCCAGAAGATTTAGCGGGTCACACACTCTTGCACAATGCAGCTGCGAAAGATTGGGAACTACTTGTCCGGGCTATTGATATAGACCTTCCAAATGCAGGTAACGGGCCACGCTTCAATTACGATGCACTTAAAATCCAGTCTGCCATCGAAGGACATGGCGTGGCACTGGCCCGTGCCAGCCTCGTTCAGCGTGAACTTACACAGGGCTCTCTAACCATCCCTTTCAAAATGCGCTTCCCAATAGATTTCGCCCATTATGCCGTCTACCCAAGATCACGTAGCATACCGCAGGAGCTCTATGTATTTTTGGAATGGCTAAAAGCTGAGGCCGCTCACTATTCAGTCTCGCAGGAGGAGACGGCGCAGGAGTAACGGACGCCACAAAGCCACTCGCTCGGCTTGCCGGCACATCCGGTTTTGCAGATAACTCTCTTTCGGTTGAATTATCGCGATATTTCAACACCTTAAATAACAAAACTCACGCAATTCCTACACTATCAATATTATTGATAGATTATATTTTTCAATAACTTAAAGTATTTTTCTAATGTTTATTCGAGATTAAATTCTCTCACTTTTTAGGGGCAATTCATGACTTTTGCGCCACTCTATTTATCGGGATGGCGCCTCTCCTCCCACTTCAGATAGGATCACAAAGTGCGCTTTTGACAAGGACCCACCGGCAACCCATGAGTATCAGGCAGAGGCTTTCAATAATAGGTCTTGGCTATGTTGGCCTTCCTGTTGCCTGCGCATTTGCACAGGCAGGCTACACCACAATTGCCTATGACAGGGATATCCATCGCATCCGCCAACTCAAAGAACTTAAAGACAGAACCCACAGTGTGGAGGCAGAGCATCTTGCTGATCCCAATTTGCAATTCACCTGTCATCCTGAAGATTTGGGTTCCGCCAGCATTCATATCATTACCGTTCCCACCCCCATTGACAGAGCCAAGGCACCCGATCTTTCGGCCTTGAAAGACGCCTGTACAACGGTTGGCACCGCATTAAGTCAAGGGGATCTGGTCATTTTGGAATCAACGGTCTTTCCCGGAGCCACAGAGGAAATTGCGGTACCTATTTTGGAACAAGCATCCAGCCTGTCCTGCGGTCACCATTTTCAAGTGGGATATTCCCCCGAGCGCATCAATCCCGGCGATGCCCAGCACTCTTTGGAAAGCGTCATTAAAATAATTTCCGCAGGCTCAACGCAAGCACTGGAACAAATGCAGGGCCTTTATGGCTCAATCATCAAAGGCGGGTTATACCTTGCCCCCAGTATCCGCGTGGCAGAAGCGGCCAAAGCTATCGAAAATACCCAGAGAGATTTAAATATCGCTCTCATGAACGAACTGGCCGTGCTGTTTCATCACATAGGCATTGATACACGCGATGTTCTGGAAGCCGCCCAAACCAAATGGAATTTTTTGCCTTTCAAACCGGGGCTTGTAGGAGGTCACTGCATTGGTGTTGATCCTTACTACCTCACCCACAAGGCCCACCAGTTGGGGCTGTCCCCGCAGGTTATTCTGGCGGGCCGCAGCACCAATGAAAACATGAGCGTGTTCATTGCCACCCAAATCATTCAAGCTTGTATTAAGTTGGCAAGGCCAATGCCGCCCAAGGTGGCTATCCTCGGAATTACCTATAAGGAAAATGTGCCGGATACGCGTAACTCAAAGACTATCAGCCTTGCGCAAGAGCTGGTGAAGTTCGGCGCATCCCTCAGTATTTACGACCCCCTTGCAGATGCAAAAACACTGCAAAAAGATCACGGCCTACAGTTGGAAACAGCCCCACCATCAGCTGTGCACGATGCCGTTGTTCTTGCAGTCCCCCATTCTGTTTTTTTTGAAAAAAAGCAGAATAAATGGGAGCTCGTGATGGACTTTTTAGGCAATGGAAGCACCTTTGTAGCGGACCTTCACAACCTTCTGGAACGAAAACAAGCGCCAGAGTCCATTGAACTCTGGCGCTTGTAGCAAACAGTGTTTAGCTCTTAAGCTCTATGACCAAACATAGGGTTCAATATCCCCGCGTGCCCAATCTTCTTTGGTTTTAGCACGGAAGTCTTCAAAGCGGCTTTCGTCAATGGCTTCGCGAATTTCGCGCATCAAAGTCTGGTAATAAGCCAGATTGTTCCATGTAAGAAGCATACCAGCCAGCCCCTCGTTCACGCGCACCAAGTGGTGTAGGTAAGCACGAGAATAGTTGTTTGTTGCCGGGCATGCAGCCTGCTCGTCCAACGGGCGCGGGTCTTCCGCATGACGGGCGTTTTTCAGGTTCACCTTACCGTAGCGGGTGTAAGCGAGGCCATGACGACCAGCGCGGGTCGGCATCACACAATCAAACTGGTCAATACCGCGGGCCACACTTTCAAGAAGGTCTTCCGGTGTTCCAACACCCATCAAATAGCGTGGCTTGTTTTCCGGCATGGCTGGCGTTGTCACTTCCAGCATTTTCAGCATCACAGCCTGCGGCTCACCCACAGCAAGACCACCCACAGAATACCCCTCAAACGGCATATCACCCAGTTTCATTGCAGATTCAATGCGCAGCTCAGGGTCATCCCCCCCCTGCACGATACCATAGAGGCCCTGGCCTTTTTCAGGTCCACCCATTTTTTCGAACTGATTGCGAGACCGTTCGGCCCACCGCAACGAAAGTTCCATAGCCTGCTGGATGTCCCCCCGCTCAGCAGGCAAACCAATGCACTGGTCCAGCTGCATCTGAATATCAGAGCCCAAAAGCCCCTGAATTTCAACGGAACGTTCAGGGCTCATGAAGTGTTTGGAACCATCATGATGCGAGGAAAACGTCACACCTTCCTCATTCAACTTGCGAAGCTGCGCAAGAGACATAACCTGAAAACCACCTGAGTCAGTCAAGATGGTGTGCGGCCAGTTCATAAATTTATGCAGGCCGCCCAGCTTATTGATCCGCTCTGCCGTTGGGCGCAGCATCAAGTGGTAGGTGTTGCCAAGAACAACATCTGCTCCAAGTTCGCGAATTTGCTCAGGGTACATGGCTTTAACGGTGGCCTGTGTACCGACCGGCATAAAGGCTGGCGTTGCAACAGTACCGTGCGGGGTAGAAATCTCACCGCGACGGGCCATGCCGTCTTTTTTCAGCAGTTTAAAAGAGAACGGTTTTTGATTTGTCATTGAGATGGCATTCCTTTTGGAAACAGAAGGGAGCTGTCTCCGTAACTGTAGAAACGGTAGTTGGTTTGAATGGCGTGCTCATAGGCTTGGCGCATTTCATCAAGGCCGGAAAATGCGCTCACAAGCATAAACAATGTGGACTTGGGCAAGTGGAAATTGGTCATCAAAGCATCCACAGCACGGAACCGGTAGCCCGGAGTGATGAAGATATCTGTTGAATCGGAGATTGCCTGAATAACACCGTCATCACGGGTGGCAGACTCCAGAATGCGCAGGGATGTAGTGCCCACACACACCACCTTGTTGCCTCGCGCCTTCACGGCATTCAGCTTTTCGGCAGTCTGCGCAGAAATCTCCCCCCATTCATCATGCATCTGGTGGTCATCAGTGTTATCCACTTTCACCGGCAAGAAGGTCCCCGCCCCCACATGCAGCGTCACAAAGTGCTTTTCAACACCGCGCTCCTCAAGGCTTTGAAACAGAGCATCCGTAAAGTGCAAGCCAGCAGTCGGGGCAGCAACCGCGCCTTTGTGCTTTGCATACATGGTTTGATAGTCGGAGCGGTCCTGCTCGTCTTCTGCCCGTTTTGACGCAATATAAGGAGGAAGCGGGATATGTCCCACTTCCGCAATAGCAGTATCCAGTTCATTTGCAGTCAGGTTAAAGCGAAACAGGATATCCCCCGCCTCTGACTTTTCTTCCACACGAGCGCTCAGGTAGGCACTTTCCAGTTCCTCCGCGCTAAAGCAGAATTTGACCGTATCTCCAACCTTAAGCTTCTTGGCAGGGCGCACAAACGCCCGCCATCCATCGGCTCCTGCTCTTTGGTGCAGTGTTACGCCCACTTTAGCAATCACACCATCACGCTCACGAAACCCGAGCAACTGCGCAGGGATCACCTTCGTATCGTTAAACACCAGTGCATCGCCGGGTTCCAGATAGCTGGCAAGATCCTTCACACCGCTATCCTGCAATAACTGTTCCCCATTTGGCATAACCACCAACATACGGGCGCTATCACGGGGGCTTGCAGGTCTTAACGCGATATTGTCATTGGGAAGGTCAAAATCAAACTCATCAACGCGCATAAAACGGCCTTCTACTCAAAGCAGCTTTTCCGCCTCGTCGTTGAGGATGCTGCCCAAATTTTTTATTCTTGTCCCTATGGAAGCCACCGGCGCGTCAATGCGCATGCCTTGTGGCAACAGAGCCTATTAACTTTGTCGCTTTGTTACGTCAACCATTAGAGCCTTCCCAATAAAAAAAGAGGACGAAACATCGCCCTCTTTCGTAATGTACCGTCGTATTTACGGACTTAAGCGTCTGCAGCAACTTTTACGGAAACGATCTTGTCTGGGTCTGCCACAGGCTCGCCGCGCTTGATCTTGTCAACATTGTCCATGCCGGAAGTCACCAGACCCCAAACAGTGTACTGACCATCGAGCCAGGAAGAATCTTCAAAGCAGATGAAGAACTGGCTGTCACCGGAGTTCGGGTCCATAGCACGTGCCATAGAACATGTGCCGCGCACGTGCTTCTCGTTGTTGAACTCAGCTTTGAGTTTCTTGCCGGAGCCGCCTGTACCTGTGCCTTGCGGGCAACCGGTTTGCGCCATGAAGCCGTCAATCACACGGTGGAATACGATACCGTTGTAAAAACCTTCGCGAACCAGCTCTTTAATGCGAGCAACATGGTTTGGAGCCAGGTCCGGGCGCATTTCAATAACCACTTCACCCTGTGTTGTTTCCATCACGAGTGTGTTTTCTGGGTCCTTATAATCAGCCACGGGCTTTCCTTTGCATTTGTGGTAAATCTTCAGGTGCAAGCATTAGCCCCTAGTCGTCGTGACTAGCAACCCGCATCTTGATAATTTTATCGGGATTGCGTACCGGTTCTCCACGTTTAATCTTGTCAACAAACTCCATTCCAGAAGTTACCTGACCAAAAACGGTGTATTTGCCGTTCAAGAACGAACCATTGTCAAACATAATGAAGAACTGGGAATTGGCACTATCCGGGCTTGCAGAACGGGCCATGCCCAATGTTCCGCGTTCGAAAGGCACCTTGCTGAATTCAGCAGGAAGGTCTGGAAGGTCTGAACCACCACGCCCCGTACCCGTTGGGTCTCCAGTTTGTGCCATGAAGCCATCAATTACACGGTGAAAAACAATCCCGTCATAAAAGCCCTGATTTGCAAGCGTCTTAATGCGCTCCACATGCTTGGGAGCAACATCGGGCAGCAATTCAATTTCGACGCGCCCGTCTTTCAAGTCAATATAGAGTGTATTGTCCGCATCTTGAGCTTGAGCGGAGAACGAAAATAACACACCGCCAACAATGGCCAGCGCAGCAGCAAAACTACGAAACACGTGAATATCCCTTCATTTTAAACTGTCCTTTTGCAGCAAAGGACGAAATTTCTCTTATTTAGAAACTTTAGCAGCAAGTTGCTTTGCAACGCAGTTGGGCACAAACTTGGAGTAATCTCCCCCCATTTTTGCAATTTGCCGCACCAGCGTTGCAGTAATCGGCCTTGTTTCAGGAGAAGCTGGCAAAAATACGGTCTTGATGTCAGGGGCCATTGCCCCGTTCATGCCCGCCATCTGCATTTCATAGTTCAAATCGGTGCTGTCACGCAAACCGCGAATAAGGATATGACTCCCCCGCTCCTTTGCTGCATCCACCACTAAACTATCAAAGCTAACGGTCTTTACTCGCGCAACCAGATCAAGTCCAAGGACTTCATGCACCGACTGCTCGATAA
Organism: Pseudovibrio sp. M1P-2-3; assembly: GCF_031501865.1. Lineage (NCBI taxonomy): Bacteria > Pseudomonadati > Pseudomonadota > Alphaproteobacteria > Hyphomicrobiales > Stappiaceae > Flexibacterium > Flexibacterium corallicola. The sequence continues at coordinate 1,790,013 of NZ_JARRCW010000001.1, read as the reverse complement.
GCTGCGCCCGCTCGTCAAAACTGAATAAAGGCTGCTTACCAGGATGAACGCCAATAGCCACAATTACTTCATCAGCCAATACCAGCGACTGTTCAAGAATATCAATATGCCCGTTTGTAATAGGGTCAAATGAGCCAGCATAGATTGCAGTACGTTTCATCAAAGATCCTCACAGCGTATTGACCAATTACTTTTAAAGGAGAAGGTTTCGTCTTTCCTTTAATCAATTGAGGCAGAGCATAGCTCGCCCCCTATAAAAAATGCCAGTCTCTCAAGACTGGCATTTCTTTTAAATCATCGGCAAACGTTAGCTTTCGCTCTCGTCATTTCCCTCAGCACCTTCAGGAGCTTCACCGTTTTCATCAACCGCGATCTCGTCTTCAGCCTCATCCTCAGGGTCACTAATGCGCTCAACACCGACAACCTTCTCGTCTTCTGCCGTTTTGAACACAATCACGCCTTGAGTAGAGCGGCCCGCCACACGGATGCCAGTCACAGGACAACGGATCAGTTTACCGCCGTCTGTCACCAGCATGATCTGGTCAGTTTCTTCACACTGGAACGAGGCAACCAATTGGCCGTTACGGTTGTTCACCGCCATTGCGGTGATACCCTTACCGCCACGGCCGGTAGTGCGGTATTCAAAGGATGACGTCCGCTTCCCGTAACCGTTTTCGGAAACCGTCAAAATAGTCTGCTCTGCGGCGCTCATTTCAATATAGCGCTGTTCAAAGTCTCCAACAGATTCCAGATCGCCGTTTTCCGTCACCTCATCAGCTTCACCGCGCATCAAGCGGGACTGCTTAATATAGGCGGTACGCTCATCCGCAGTACAATCGAAGTGGCTCAGGATAGACATGGAAATCACGCTATCTCCTTCCGCCAGATTAATACCGCGCACACCAACAGAATTGCGGCCTGAGAAGACACGAACGTCGGTGGTTTGGAAGCGGATACACTGACCGTGCTGAGATGTCAGCAAGACATCGTCATCCTCGGTACAGGTCATCACGTTCACGATGCCATCGCCTTCTTCAAGCTTCATGGCGATTTTACCGTTCTTGTTGATTTGGGCAAAATCGGAAAGCTTATTCCGGCGCACGGTTCCCCGTGTTGTGGCAAACATCACGTCCAGATCTGCCCAAGTTTCCTCATCCTCAGGAAGTGGCAGGATACTGGTGATTTGTTCACCCGGCTCCAGCGGCAGCATATTAATCAAGGCCTTACCACGCGCTTGCGGGCTAGACAGTGGCAAACGCCACACCTTCATTTTATAGGCGATACCACGAGAGGAGAAGAACAGAACCGGCGTATGGGTGTTGGCCACGATCAAGCGAGTAACGAAATCCTCGTCCTTCGTTTGCATGCCAGAGCGGCCCTTACCACCACGGCGCTGCGCCCGATAAGTGTCCAGCGGCACGCGCTTGATGTAACCGGTGTGAGAGAATGTGACGACCATGTCTTCACGCTGAATCAGGTCTTCATCATCCAGATCTCCGCCGCCTTCGGTGATTTCCGTACGGCGCGGTGTGGCAAATTCGGACTTTACGCCTTCAAGTTCTTCACGAACGATCTGAAGCACACGCTCACGCGAACGCAGGATATCAAGGTATTCGTTGATTTCCTTGGAAAGCTTGTCCAGTTCTTCTGCAATCTCTTCCGCACCCATCGCGGTCAAACGCTGCAGACGTAATTCCAGAATTGCACGGGCCTGCTCTTCAGAGAGCTTGAAGGTACCATCGTCCTGAACTGCGTAACGCGGATCATCAATGAGCTGCAAAAGAGGCAGAATATCGTCTGCAGGCCAGTTACGCTCCATCAAGCGCGCGCGGGCTGTTGCAGGGTCCGGAGCAGAGCGGATAAGGTGGATAACCTCATCGATATTGGCGACAGCAACAGCCAGACCAACCAGAACGTGGGCACGGTCACGCGCCTTATTCAGCAAGAACTTGGTGCGGCGGTTTACGACTTCCTCACGGAAGGCAATAAACGCACGCAGCATGTCCATAAGCTGCATCTGTTCAGGACGCCCACCATTGAGCGCAACAATGTTTGCCCCGAAGGACTGTTGCAACTGGGAGAAGCGGTAGAGCTGGTTCAGGATTACATCCGGAACACTGTCCCTTTTCAACTCAATAACAACGCGCATACCACGGCGATCAGATTCGTCGCGGATATCGGAAATGCCTTCAATTCTCTTTTCACGTACCAGCTCCGCAATCTTCTCGATCATGGAAGCCTTGTTTACCTGATAAGGAATTTCAGTGATGATAAGGGCTTCACGGCCAGCGCGGATTTCTTCAACATCCACCTTACCGCGCATGACAACAGAACCGCGCCCACTTTCATAGGCACTCTTAATTCCTGCGCGGCCAAGAATAAGCCCCCCCGTGGGGAAATCAGGACCGGGAATAATCTCCATCATTTCTGGAAGACTAATCTCCGGGCGCTCGATCATCGCGATCGTACCGTCAATCACTTCCCCCAGATTATGCGGCGGAATATTAGTGGCCATGCCAACAGCAATACCGCCAGCACCATTGACCAGAAGGTTTGGATACTTTGCAGGTAAAACAATAGGCTCACTCTCGGAGCCATCATAGTTTTCCTGAAAGTCCACCGTATCCTTGTCGATGTCGGAAAGTTGCGTATGAGCTACTTTTTCCAAACGACACTCGGTGTAACGCATTGCCGCTGCCGGATCACCGTCAACAGAACCGAAGTTCCCCTGCCCGTCCACCAGTGGAAGGCGCATGGAGAAATCCTGTGCCATACGCACAAGCGCATCATAAATCGCGCTGTCACCATGCGGGTGGTATTTACCCATCACATCGCCGACAACGCGTGCAGACTTACGATAGGGTTTGTTCCATTCATACCCATTCTCGTGCATGGAATACAAAATGCGACGATGAACAGGTTTCAATCCGTCTCGAACGTCGGGCAACGCACGGCTCACGATCACGCTCATGGCGTAATCAAGGTAGCTGCGCTTCATCTCATCGGTTATGGAAACTGGACGGATGTCACTTGGGAGCCCACCGTTTGGTGCGCCTGTATCCTGATCTGTCAAGAACTTATTCTCGTTAATCTCGTTTATAATTCAAACCGTTATATACGATTCAAAGGGGAACTCCAAATTCTGCGGGGCCGCTATGCCCTTAAAATCACAATGACTTTTTATTGGAGCGGTTTATCCACTCCTTTATACAGGTAAAATGGGAATAGACGGGCAAATACCAAGCGCTTTTTTTCACTAGACTTGTGTGGGAAAAGCCGTTCTGATAGCCCCCATTTAACGAACAATATAATTAGAACGGAACACCATAATGCTGACCGAATTCGTGGCGAACGCTTTTGCCATGCTCTTTGTCACTATTGACCCAATAGGGCTTGCTCCGCTGTATCTGGCAATTACTGCGGGGGCTTCAGCTGCTCAAAAGCGCTCTATTGCCATAAAGTCTGTTGGCCTTTCAGCCTTCCTACTTATCGTTTTCATCTTTGCAGGAAGCTCGGTTCTCAGCGTTATGGGCATTTCCCAGCCAGCCTTCCGTGTCGCCGGTGGCCTGCTGTTGTTCATTATTGCCGTTGAGATGGTTTTTGAACTACGTCAAAAACGAAAAGCAGAAAGCGCCGAGAAGGTTGCAGACACACATGACCTGTCTCATGTGGCGGTCTTCCCCCTTGCCATTCCGCTTATTTCTGGCCCGGCTTCCATCAGTGCGGTTATTTTGCTGGAACAACAGGCCGATGGAATGACGGGCCTGCTTGCATTGGTCGCAGTTTTGTTCCTCGTTCTTTTGTCAGTGTTTGTTATGTTCCTTGCCGCATCCAAGCTGGAACGCATTCTGGGCCCTACAGCGCAAATGATCATCACCCGCCTGTTTGGTGTTCTTCTGGCCGCTCTGTCCGTCCAGTTTGTCGCCGACGGTATTTTCCAGCTGATCGAGATGCAACCCGCCAGTTAATCTGGTCTGATGGCGAACAATTAAATTGAGGAAGGGGCGGTTTTCGCCCCTTTTCTTTTGTCCATCCCAAATCCAGAATATATCAGCTTTTAAACGAGGACTTGGAGCGGATATGGCCAAAAGCCTTAACACTCGTTGAAAAACCAATTTTCAGGATAGTATCCGCTTCAAAAGCTGAGCATTCTCTAGCACAGCGTGTACCCATCCACACTTCGCCTTGCACAGTTCGCTTGTGACTAGGTAAATGGGTAAAACGAGCAAATAAGATAATCCAAGAGAGATATAACAATGGCCATATTGGTTACAGGTGGTGCAGGGTATATAGGCAGCCATATGAGCTGGCTTCTGGCAGATGCGGGCGAAAACCTCATCGTTCTGGACGATTTCAGCACCGGCTTTGAGTGGGCTCTGCCTTCGCAAGCAAAAATCTATACGGGTGATGTGGGAGACATTCCTCTTCTAAACCAAATTTTCACTGAAAATACAGTTGAAGCTGTGATCCACTTCGCCGGCTCCATCATCGTGCCCGAATCCGTATCGGACCCGTTGAAGTACTACAACAACAACACAGCCAAATCCCGCAATCTCATCGAAGCCTGCGTTTCCAATGGCATTGACAAGTTTATCTTCTCTTCCACCGCCGCCGTGTATGGCGACCCGGAGATAGTTCCGGTTGACGAAGATGCGCCACTCGCTCCGCTGTCTCCCTATGGCACATCCAAGCTCATGACAGAGCTAATGCTCAGGGATGTCTCACTGGCCCACGATTTCCGATATACAGCCCTGCGCTATTTCAACGTGGCGGGTGCTGATCCCAAAGGGCGCACGGGTCAGTCTACGAAAAATGCAACTCACCTCATCAAAGTTGCCTGCGAAGCCTCACTGGGCAAACGCGATCATTTAGGCGTTTTCGGAACCGACTTTGACACGCCCGATGGCACAGGTGTGCGCGACTATATCCACGTGAGCGATCTGGCCAGCGCCCATTACCTCGCCTTGAAGCGCCTTCGCGATGGCGGCAAAAGCATTGTCATGAATTGCGGTTACGGGGATGGTTATTCAGTCCGTCAGGTGATTGATGCCGTAAAGTCGGTTTCCAAAGTTGACTTCACTGTTCAAGAAAAACCCCGCCGCGCCGGTGACTCTCCAAAAGTTGTTGCCAAAAACACCAAGATCCTGAGTGAGCTGAACTGGGAGCCCAAGCACGATGACCTGCACCAGATCGTCGAACACGCCCTGAATTGGGAAAGGAAGCTTTCGCTTCGTAACTCCATTTAGAGCGCCTAAACGCCCTCTCAAAGCCCCTTTGAAAGCAGTGAGCTGATTCAATAGAACGTCTCGCTGCTTTAGGCATCGCCCAGCGTTATTTTGTTTAATCAGGCGCGTGGTGCTGGTGCCAATGTCTGGCAATGTCGACACGTCGCGCAATCCAGACATCCTCATGGGACTGCGCATAGTCCAGAAAACGCTGCAATGCCGCTGTTCTGCCCGGTCTGCCGGTTAAACGGCAATGAAGCCCGACAGACAGCATTTTGGCACGCCCCTCACAACCTTCCGCATAGAGCACATCAAAACTATCTTTCAGGTATGTGAAAAATTGGTCACCAGAATTAAAGCCCTGCGCTGTTACAAAGCGCATATCGTTGCTGTCCAGCGTATATGGAATGACGAGATGTGGCTTTTGAGCCCCCTCCACCCAATAGGGTAGATCATCTGCATAGCTATCAGAATCATATAGGAAACCACCTTCCTCCATAATAAGGTCACGGGTGTTTTCCGAAGTGCGCCCCAAATACCATCCGGTCGGTCGCTCCCCGGTGATCTCCTTATGCAAACGGATTGCCTCAGTAAGGTGATACCGCTCTTCGGTAACTGCAAAGTCTTTGTACTCAATCCACTTGTACCCGTGGGAAGCAATTTCCCATCCCGCCTCTTTCATAGCCGCAACAACTTCTGGATTTTTTTGCAATGCCGTCGTCACTCCAAAAACAGTGGGACACAGCTGCCGTTTGGTAAACACATGCCACAGACGCCAGAACCCGGCACGTGAGCCATACTCGTAGATGGACTCCATGTTCATATGCCTTTTATTGGGCCACGGCTCCGCTCCAATAAGTTCAGAGAGATACGCTTCAGAGGCAGGGTCCCCGTGAAGGATATTATTCTCCCCGCCCTCTTCGTAGTTTATGACAAATTGCAGAGCAATTTTTGCATCATTCGGCCATTTTGGATCGGGCGTCGCCCGCCCATACCCCTTTAGATCACGTGGATAATTTACTAGCATGAGGGACCTCTCAAACCTGAGGGAGCAGAACTTGGATCAAACCGTAAAAAGCAATTCAGGGCAAGCCTGCGCACTCCCCACAAACTCTTGGCTTAAATGGAATTGGCCCATTACCTTTAGAAATTAAAGATAACCTGATCTCCCACGCCAATACCTCGAAGTTGACTGGTCCCGGCAATCACTTCAAGAACATAAAGCGCATCTCCGTTGGAAAGAATGGGTCGCTCTGAATAGGGAATGGTATCACGAGCGATAGAGACAATCCTCTTTTGCTTATTGATAAAAAGGATATCTAAAGACGTGGGCGTATTTTTCATCCAGAAAATTCGTTCCCTGGAATTGGGGAATACGAAAAGCATACCCTGATCAGCGGGAATATGCTCCCTAAACATCAGCCCCTGTGTGCGGGCCTCAGGTGTCGCGGCAACTTCCACAAGAAAGGCAATGGTGCCTTGTGCCGTCTCAATTTCAAGTTTCTCAAGTTCAGGGGTCTTCTCAGCGCGTGTGGGAACACAAACAAAAGCCAGACACAAAACCAACAGGGACTTCACGATTATCTTCATAGCCATTTTTTTGGCACACAGCAGAAGCCCGCTCTTAATGGGATGCAGGAATATGGCTCCCGCTCCCAATCGGTTTGACTTCCGCAGCCATTTTTCCTTTTGGCCCCTTCCCAAAGCGAACAAGTACTTTTTGCTTGGGGCGAAGCTCTGTTATTCCATAGCGGCGTAAGGTTTCCATATGGATAAAGATATCCTCATCTTCCCCGTCCAAAACGAGAAAACCGAATCCCTTAACGCGGTTGAACCATTTAACCTCGGCCTCAACAAAATCTCCCTCAGGGATAACTTGAACATGCGTTCGCGAGGGAGGAAGCTGAGAGGGGTGTGTAGCGGTAGTTTCGTCCATAGAGAGTATGCGCATGGCCTGCAAGCCGCGAGGCCGGTTTAAAACTTCGCAAACAACACGTGCACCTTCATAGGCTGTCTGAAATCCATCCCGCCTTAAACAGGTCACATGAAGCAGAACATCCGACATTCCGTTTTCTGGCTCGATAAAACCGAATCCCTTTCCAATATCAAACCATTTAATAGTGCCAGCAACCTCAAGAACATCTACGGATACTTCATCCGTCGGCACATCGATAGAATCCAGCCCAGGTGTTGTTTTGACCATAGGATAAGCCTCACATACTCTCGCCGCATCAAGTCTCGACCAAAGGCGATTTACGCCGCACACCTCTGGTTGATTCCAGTTAAAAAAGGATAGCATCGGCTAGGTTGGGCTACAGGGTAAAATTAGAAAAAACTTAAGTCATCCCCGACTCATTTTTACGATTACCCTCTATTAAATATCTATATCCAGTATGTATCATGTAAATCATACAACTAAATACGGTAATCGAACCAATATCTTTTAACTGGGTGCAATCAGTGGGCTTCAATTTATTGGCTTCCCAGTACATCTGCATGCAACATATACGGATATTATCTTTTGGCAGGTGACGATGCACCTCTTCACGTGACACCAACAGGTCGCAACTCCCCCCCCAACAGGGGGCCATTTAAATAGGCATGAGGAAAATTAATATGCGCTTTTTACATACGATGGTCCGTGTAAAGGATCTGGAGGATTCTTTGGATTTTTACTGCAACAAACTCGGACTGTATGAAGTGCGCCGCGTTGAACACGAAGCGGGACGGTTTACGCTGGTCTTCCTTGCAGCACCCGGTGACGACATGCCAGCCAACGAAATGCCTGCCCCCGCTCTTGAGCTCACATATAACTGGGACAGCGAGGACTATCATGGAGGCCGCAACTTCGGGCATCTGGCCTATGAGGTAGACGATATCTACAAAGTCTGCAGTGATTTGCAGTCAAAAGGCGTGATCATCAACCGTCCGCCTCGTTGTGGGCGTATGGCTTTTATCAAATCACCAGACGGAATTTCCATCGAACTGCTTCAAAAAGGCAATGCTTTGCCCAAACAGGAGCCATGGACTTCCATGGAAAATCAAGGGACCTGGTAAGCGTTGGCGTATTAACCTGCCTCCCAACGGGCAAGCACATATAAAGACAAGAAAAAGCACTGCCCTTTACAAAAGGGCAGTGCTCTCAATCCGATACATCAAACCGGAATTCACACTAAAAAGATACTCTCTAGAACGGAATTTCGTCGTCCATGCCGCCGCCGAAGCCGCCGCCACTTGGAGCACCGCCACCGCCTTGGTTACCGCCGCCAAAGTTGCCACCGCCGCCTTGACTACCGCCGCCAAAGCCGCCGGAAGACTGACCACCGCCGAAGTCGCCACCAGACTGGCCACCGCCAAAGCCGCCGCCACCGCCAGCAGTGCCGCCTTCACTACGGCCATCCAGCATGGTCAAAGTGGAGTTGAAGCCCTGTAAGACGATCTCTGTTGAGTACTTGTCCTGACCGGACTGGTCTTGCCACTTACGTGTTTGAAGCTGCCCTTCCAGATAGACCTTGGAGCCTTTGCGCAGGTATTGCTCGGCAACCTTTGCAATCCCTTCGTTGAACACAACAACACGGTGCCATTCCGTCCGCTCACGGCGTTCACCTGAGTTACGGTCTCTCCAGCTCTCTGAAGTTGCAATACGCAGATTCACGATCGGACGGCCGTCCTGTGTTCTGCGAACTTCGGGGTCGGCGCCCAAATTACCGACTAATATTACCTTATTGACGCTACCCGCCATCGTGAACTCCTAGGAAGTGAGAAGGCCGCCTCTCGACGTCTTCTTTAAAAAACTAAAGGCAACCTAAACATTGTGGAGCATACAGGCAAATCACCGTCCGCTTTGAGCAAATCTTGTCCACATAAGAGAGTGGGTCGCACGAGTTCCACCCTACAATGTTCTTTTTTTGTTCTCAATACATCTTTTCCGATACCCTGAGAACTTCCGGACTTGCAAATCCATTTATTTACGCTTGCAATGCGGAACATGTTCCATATATGTTCCAGATGGTTTTAGACTCACATAGCATTCACAGCCTGCCCCTTTCCCGTAAAGTGGCTTACGCCTGTGTTGAATGACTGCCTCAATCAAGGAAATTCCGGATGACCAAGGCATCTGATGCCCCCAATCTCCAAAGCTCTGCGCCCCGTGAAACTTTGAAGACGATCTCGGTACGCGGCGCACGCGAACATAATTTGAAGAATGTCGATGTGGACTTGCCAAGAGACCAGCTCATCGTCATCACTGGACTGTCCGGATCAGGCAAATCCTCACTGGCTTTTGATACGATTTATGCCGAGGGGCAGCGCCGCTACGTGGAAAGCCTGAGCGCTTACGCCCGCCAATTCCTTGAAATGATGCAGAAGCCAGATGTAGACCAGATCGACGGCCTGTCTCCGGCCATTTCTATTGAACAGAAAACCACATCAAAAAACCCGCGCTCTACTGTTGGTACGGTGACCGAGATCTACGACTATATGCGCCTGTTGTTTGCCCGTGTGGGAATTCCCTACTCGCCTGCAACAGGTCTTCCCATCGAAAGCCAGACTGTCAGCCAGATGGTTGACCGCCTGCTGGATCTGGAAGAAGGCACCCGGCTCTACCTGCTTGCCCCTATTGTGCGCGGGCGCAAGGGAGAATACCGTAAAGAGCTGGCCGAGCTTATGAAAAAGGGGTTCCAGCGCGTCAAGATTGATGGAACCTTCTATGAAATCGCAGATGCGCCTGTCCTCGACAAAAAATTCAAGCACGATATTGATGTGGTTGTTGACCGTATCGTTATTCGTTCGGACATTGCGGGCCGCCTTGCAGATTCTCTCGAAACCGCCCTGCAACTGGCTGAGGGAATTGCCGTTGCAGAATATGCCGATTTAAAAGAGGGCGCAGATACTCCTGAAAAAATAACATTTTCGGAAAAGTTTGCCTGCCCGGTCTCCGGTTTCACTATTGCGGAAGTGGAACCGCGCCTGTTCTCGTTCAACAACCCTTTCGGTGCCTGCCCCACATGTGATGGCCTTGGCACCAAACTGGCTTTTGAACCGGACCTTGTAGTTCCGGACCAAACCCTCACCCTGCGCGGCGGTGCCGTTGTACCGTGGGCAAAAACCGGTTCAACCTCGCCCTATTACAATCAAACTCTGGAAGCGCTGGCCAACCACTATGACGTGTCCATGACTATGCCATGGCGCGATCTTCCCGAAAAATTCAAGAAAGCCCTTCTGTTTGGAACGGGCCGCACAAAAGTCCAGTTTGAATACAATGACGGAAACCGCTCTTATAAAACCGAGAAAACTTTTGAAGGGGTTATCGGCAATATCGAGCGACGCTGGCGCGAGACCGATTCGCAGTGGGTGCGCGATGAACTTTCAAGGTTCCAGTCAGACCACGCCTGTGAAGCCTGTTCAGGATACAGGCTGAAACCGGAGGCTCTTGCCGTTAAAATCGACGGCCAGCACATTGGCGAGATAACCACCCTTTCCATTCGGCAGGCTTTGGAGTGGTTCAGCACCATCGAGACAGACCTTTCTGAAAAGCAGAAGGAAATTGCCTACCGCATCCTCAAGGAAATTCGCGAGCGCCTGAAGTTCCTCAACGATGTGGGGCTTGAATACCTGTCCATGTCCCGCTCCTCCGGAACCCTTTCCGGTGGTGAAAGCCAGCGTATCCGCCTTGCCTCACAAATCGGTTCGGGCCTGACAGGCGTTCTTTACGTACTGGACGAGCCCTCCATCGGCCTTCACCAACGGGACAATGAGCGTCTGCTTGAAACCCTCAAACACCTGCGCGACCTTGGAAACACCGTGATTGTGGTGGAGCATGACGAAGATGCCATTCTGGCAGCTGACTATGTACTTGACGTGGGACCGGGGGCCGGTGTTCACGGGGGACAGATTGTCTCTCGCGGCAGCCCCGAACAGATCATTGCAGACCCGGCGTCCCTAACGGGCCAGTATATTTCTGGCAAAATGGAAATTCCAATTCCCGCCAAACGGCGCAAAGTTGATAAAAAGCGGTCTCTCAAAGTCATTGGTGCGCGGGCCAATAACCTGAAGTCTGTCACTACCGAACTGCCTCTAGGAACGTTCACTTGCGTCACAGGAGTATCGGGCGGCGGAAAATCCACGTTCCTCATTGATACTGTTTACAAGTCCGCCGCTCGTCATCTAAACGGTGCACGAGACAATCCAGCCCCTCATGACAAAATTGAAGGACTGGAGCATCTGGACAAGGTGATTGATATCGACCAATCCCCTATTGGCCGAACCCCCCGTTCTAACCCCGCAACATATACAGGTGCTTTCACACCCATTCGCGAATGGTTTGCCGGCATGCCGGAGGCCAAAACCCGTGGCTACGCACCGGGGCGGTTTTCATTCAACGTGAAAGGCGGCCGTTGCGAGGCCTGTCAGGGTGATGGTGTTATCAAGATCGAGATGCACTTTCTGCCCGATGTTTATGTGACCTGTGATGTATGTCAGGGAAAGCGCTATAACCGGGAAACTCTGGAGGTCCAGTTCAAGGGCAAGTCCATAGCCGATGTGCTGGATATGACCGTGGAAGAGGCCGCCGAATTCTTTTCTGCCGTTCCCAATATCCGCGATAAAATGGAGACGCTGGCACGGGTGGGCCTTGGCTACATCAAGGTTGGACAGCAAGCTACAACCCTGTCAGGCGGTGAGGCGCAGCGAGTTAAGCTGGCAAAAGAGCTATCAAAACGTTCAACGGGCCGAACACTCTATATTCTTGATGAACCCACAACCGGCCTCCACTACCACGATGTGGCCAAGCTTCTGGAAGTTCTCCATGAGCTGGTGGATCAGGGCAACACGGTTCTGGTGATTGAGCACAATCTGGAAGTGATCAAAACCGCTGATTGGCTGGTGGATATGGGACCGGAAGGGGGAGATGGTGGCGGAACCGTTGTCGCCAAAGGCCGCCCGGAAGACGTGATCAAGGTACCGGAAAGCTATACGGGCCAGTTCTTGAAAGGCATTTTGGAACACAAACACGCACATAGACTGACAGCAGCTGAATAACAAAACGAAAGCCCTGATTTCTGATCGGGGCTTTTCTCACATACCCGCAAAGCATAGGTATCGCTCTTCGCAGGACGAGCACGTAAGCCATTAGGTAAAGGCGTGAGGTACTTCCATTAAGCGTATCTCCAAAAAGTGGGCACTGGTTTTCGGAAAAAGATCCGCATAAAACACAATTTGAAGCAATGAGGCGTTTCCACGAAAAGTCTCATTGCTTTAAGCTCAAATTCCTCATCCTCCCTGCCCTTGCCTCAATCTTCACCTGACCGCACGGCTGTCTTCTATCCCTGCTAACTTCATAGGGCGGAAGCCTGACCGGCGCCTATGCCCCAACATTAAGCATTCCCAAATAAAAGAGATGCACAGTAACAGGTGGACACTAACAGGAACGGCCCCCTCACATATCTCTTCTGTGCTTGAGGCTGGTTCCGGCCTACCTCCTGAAAAACACAAAGGTATGCTCCAATAATAATACGCTCTAAATCCTCAGTAAGACCCTAGGAATAGACCTGTGAAAGAACTCACCCTTCAAGGTGCCCTCGTCACCCTATTCACCTATTTTCTTTGGGTTGTATTCTACCTTACCAACAAAGTGATTTTTGCGAACTCCGCATTGGGACCGTGGATTTTCTCCGCCGCAACCATGGCATTGGGCGGCATTTCCATGATTGTCTTTTCCTATCGCAGGGGCATGTCCCTTGAAGGAATTGGCTCCATTCACACTTGGCTATATGGTTTTTTACGCGTGTGCACACTGTCCCTTTTTCAAGCTGCCCTTTCACACATGAATGCGACCGACGTAAATTTTTCAAGTCTTCTAATCGTTCTTTTGCTACCTTTGCTAAACTACATGAGGTATGCCACGTTGCCCCGTGGACGTTCCGCCTTAGGATATCTCATCGTTCTTATAGGTATGGTCGTAGTCCTTTATGCAACCACTTCAGGTAAATGGAATTTTGGACTTTTCCTGATTTTCCTGTCCGTTGTATTCAACCTTGCCGCTACCCTCACAATTGAGCTACATCCGGCCAATCAAACTTCAACTTTGAGAGAAGGAATGCTGCTCACGGGCGTAATTATGTCAGTGTCTGCTGTCTTCCTGACACTTATCATTTTCCTCATCGTGATCATCGATCAAACCCTATGGAATGTCTATATCCACCTGCCTCACCATTCCCGCGTCATGGCCTCACTTGAGAACTGGAGGTTCTGGCTTTACAGTGCACTGCTTGGAATTTTCATTATCGGGCCAACTCTGTTCTTTTCGCTCAAATCTGTTCAGATGGTAGGGACCAGCAATTTCACGCTCTTTTATGTATCCTATGCACTCATCTCGTTCCCCGTTGAAATACTAATTGAATGGATGGGTTTTACATTTCGTAAACCAATTTCATGGGTTCCCCTCGTGGGCGGCCTGATTGTTGGACTAGGAACTGTTATAATTGCCATTTCCGATAGAAACAAAAGTGCACCTGCCCCCCGCTAGTGCTCTGTGCTCTTATACTCTGACAAATGGGAATGAAGTCTTCACCAGAATTCCTTTCAGAGTACCCGTAAATGGCAGTTTCCAGTATTCTGCTGAACAAGGAGAGGTTGTTTACCGCCGCAAGTTCAAACTAACCTCTTGATACCTGAAGAAATACCAAGAAAACTAACAGTGATTTGCATTGGCCGCGATCACTCACCCTGAGCTGTTAGGCCTATGGATGACAGGAGCAGAAGTTGCTAGAAAAAACACTCGCAAACAACAGTTTGTTTCGCCAATCGGCCTATGTCGCGGGCCAGTGGATCGATGTTGATCCGGAAAACGCCATTAAAGTCACCGACCCTGCCTCACAAAAGCAAATCGGTCTTGTTCCCAAAATTACTGCGGAACAAACTCAAGGGGCTTTGGAAGCCGCACAAGAAGCCCAAAAACCATGGGCTGCGAAACTGGCACGCGAGCGCGCGGATATTTTAATGCGCTGGCACGATCTTATTATGGAAAATCAAGAGGATCTGGCAATCATCCTCACCAGTGAGCAAGGTAAGCCGCTGGCTGAATCCCGTGGGGAAATCGCCTATGGAGCCTCGTTCATCCGCTGGTTTGCCGAGGAGTGCCGCAGATCGGATGGAGCGATTGTTCCAACCCACAACACCAGTCAGCGCATTGTTATTCTCAAGCAGCCCATAGGGGTTGTTGCCGCCATAACCCCCTGGAACTTTCCAAATGCGATGATCACCCGCAAGGTGGCCCCTGCGCTGGCAGCTGGCTGTGCCATTGTTTTAAAACCTGCCGCACAAACCCCCTTCTCCGCCATCGCTCTAGCAGTGCTTGCAGAAGAGGCCGGAATTCCAAAGGGACTGTTTTCCATTGTCACCGGTTCAGCCAGCCAAATCGGCGGCGTGATGACATCAAGCTCAATTGTGCGCAAGCTTACCTTCACAGGCTCAACTCAAATCGGAGCTCTTCTTTATGGTCAGTGTGCGCCAACCATCAAGAAACTGGGACTAGAGCTTGGAGGAAATGCCCCCTTTATCGTGTTTGATGATGCGGATCTGGAAGCAGCAGTAGAAGGGGCTTTAATTGCCAAATACCGCAATAATGGGCAGACATGTGTCTGCGCAAACCGGATTTATGTGCAAAGCGGCGTTTACGAACAGTTTGCCAGCATGCTCTCCGAAAAATTAAAACTCCTGAAAACCGGTGGTGGCTTTGAAGAGGGGGTAACCTTTGGTCCGTTGATTGATGATGCTGCCGTGGGTAAAGTGGAAGAGCATATCGCAGATGCACTGTCCAAGGGCGCAGAAGTTACAATGGGTGGAAATCGCCACGCACTCGGTGGCACCTATTTCGAACCAACCATTTTGACCGGCGTTACAAAGTCCATGAAGGTCGCTCGTGAAGAAACCTTTGGTCCAATTGCCCCGCTCTTCAAGTTCGAAGACGAGGAGGATGTGGTTGAGCAATCCAACGACACCGAGTTCGGTCTGGCTTCCTACTTCTATTCCCGAGATCTTGCCCGTGTGTGGCGTGTTTCAGAGGCACTTGAGTACGGCATCGTCGGCGTCAATACCGGTATAATTTCGGCGGCTGAAGCTCCTTTTGGCGGTGTCAAGCAATCCGGTCTTGGCCGCGAAGGCTCATCGTTTGGCTTAGAGGATTTTCAGGAATTGAAGTACGTTTGCATGGGCGGGCTCTAGAGTGCACTTCCTGATGAGGGAACCCGTTCTTTGAAAAAAGTAAAGGGGCTGATAAGCCCCTTTCAAGTTGGGGGTGTTAAAACACTGGTAGCTATTACAGGCATCATTGAGCTGCAACCACTTGTAAATCCTCGATAATCCGCAGAATATCTCCGCGGCAAGACCCACAGCCAGTTCCTGCATTTGTAGCGGCTGCAACTTGGTCCAAGCTGGAGGCTCCTTGTTCAATTGCCAGAGCTATCTGGTTCACTCCAACATTCATGCAAGAACAAATCAACGCACCGGGCTCCACACTTCCATTTGAAGGCAACCCCGCCAAAACTCCGTGGCGGGACATTGAGTTGTGGAAACGAAAGCCAAGAAGCCCCCTCGCCCAACCGCGCGAAACCCCGACAGGACGGTCCGCCATAAATGCGGCACCTAACAGGGTTTCTTCCTGAAATCCTGCATGCGTTGCAAGGCCAGATCCGTCATTGACCATCGACACCAGCTCGGGCCTCGCCCCGCTTTGATTTGGGGCGCTGTCTTTAAACAGGTCTTGAAGGCGCTCAGTGATATTGGCTGGCCGATGCGTATGGGCAAACTCGGCACTCCACCCGCCTTCACATCTGGAAACCACCCAGTAATCCAGATCAATTAGCTCTGGTTTCTTTCTGCTCACCACAAAACCATAGAGCGCACCCACATAAGGTCTGAGCTTCACTCCCACGTTTTTAAATGCAGGCTGGCCGGAGGTTCCATCCGTTTTAGGCGGCACCAAACGGTCCACACGCGCATTGGACGCAAACTGATCACTCCAATGCATGGGAACAAAAACTTCTCCCTTGCTCTGACGAGAGGTGATAAGCGCACGCACAAGAATTTTTCCCAGCCCGTTACTCACTTCCACAAGGTTTGCATGCCGTATCCCGAGAGCCAGTGCATCTTCAGGATGAATTTCTGCGAAAGGCTCCCCAAGATGGGCGGACAGTCGGGCCGATTTTCCGGTACGTGTCATGGTATGCCACTGATCGCGGATACGCCCCGTATTTAACGTGAATGCATAATTATGAGTTGCCTCCCCTAGAGTCTGTGGCTCAATTTGAACAAAACGTGCCCTGCCGTTTTTATGGAAAAATCCGCCATCAGAAAAAAAACGCTCTTTATTTCTCGCAGGCTCGCGCGTGCGGGGCCACTGAAATGGCGTCAATGCCTCATAGGCACCCTCACTCACATCGTCGTAGGCGCTGATATCAAAATCCCGTTCACCATTATTCTGGTAGCCGGAAAGCGCAGCATGTTCGCGGAAAATCTGGACTGGATTATCAAAGGAAAATGCATCTTCAAACCCCATGCGCTGTCCAACTTGGGCCAGTTGCCACCAATCTGCCCTTGCCTCTTCTGGCTCGCTGAGAAATGCACGTTGGCGGGATATTCTCCGCTCCGAATTGGTGACCGTCCCGCTTTTTTCTCCCCACCCCAGTGAGGGCAGTGCCACATGGGCATGGCGGAGCGTGTCAGTATCCCCCAGAATATCAGAGGTCACGACAAACTCGCAGTTTTTCAAAGCAGTCTCAACCAGATCCCCATTGGGCATACTGTCCACGGGGCTGGTGGCCATGATCCAGATTGCCTTGATTTCACCAGAGGCAACCGCATCAAACATCTCTACCGCTTTCAGGCCGGTTTCGAAGGCCAGCCGGTCGGTTTCCCAAAAATCACTGACCGTTTGTCGGTGGCTCTCGTCCTCAATAGACATGTGCGCTGCAAGCATATTGGCCAGTGCCCCCACCTCCCGTCCGCCCATGGCATTGGGTTGTCCAGTGAGTGAAAACGGCCCCATTCCAACGCGGCCAATGCGCCCGGTGGCAAGATGGCAATTTAAAATCGCGCCCACTTTAGCAGTGCCGCTTGAGGACTGGTTCACCCCCTGCGAATAAAGCGTGACAACTTTCTCTGTACGGGCAAAGAGTTTGTAAAAGCCCTCCAGTTCCTCAGTTTCCAGACCGCAGACGGCTTCGATAGCCTCCGCCCCCCAACTTTTTGCGGCGGTCAGTGCCAAACCAAAATCTTGCGTATGGGCGCTGATGTAGCCTTGATCCAGAAAATTATTTTTGGATAGGTAATCCAGCAAACCGGCAAACAGAGCACTGTCCCCATCTGGCCGTACTTGCAGGTGCATATCCGCATGCTGAGTACTTGCGCTTTGTCTGGGATCAATAACCACCAGCTTCAACGAGGGGCGACTTGCTTTTGCAGCCAGAATTCTTTGAAAAAGGACAGGATGACACCATGCAGCATTGGATCCCACCAGAACCACTAGGTCCGCTTGCTCCAGATCCTCATAGGTTCCAGGAACCGTGTCCGACCCAAACGCAATCTTGTGCCCCGCAACGGATGAGGCCATACACAGGCGGGAGTTACTATCAATATTGGCGGTACCCATGAACCCTTTCATGAGTTTATTGGCCACATAATAGTCTTCGGTCAGCATCTGGCCGGAGCCGTAAAAGGCAACAGAATCCGGCCCGTGCTCCGCAATGGTCCGCGCGAAGGTATTGGCAACAAGATCCAGCGCCTCGTCCCAGCTCTTGCGCTGCCCGTGCACTTTTGGAAACAGCAGCCGCCCTTCCATATCAAGGGTTTCCCCAAGGGCCATTCCCTTGGAACAGAGCCTGCCAAAGTTGGCGGGATGGTCAGGGTCCCCTTTCACCTCGACCGACCCGTCCTGCTGTTTGTTCACGAGAACACCGCATCCTACCCCGCAATAGGGGCAGGTGCTTCGGGTTGTCTCAGTGCAGCTTCCCGCGCTCATCTCACCCTCTCCCATTCAACCCCAGAAACAGAATATCCCCCTCCAACCGGACAGGATAGCGCTTCACAGTCCCTTCATCAGCGCCCTGCGCTTCTCCATTTTCCAGCGAGATCACCCAGTTATGCAGTGGGCAGGTGACACAGCCGTCATGCACCATCCCCTCGCTCAAAGGGCCGCCCTTGTGGGGGCAGGAATCTTCCAGAGCATAGATGTTGCCCTCCATGGTTTTGAAAAGGGCAATTTTCTCGCCATTGAGATAAACAACGCGGGACCCACGGAGCGGAATATCATCTCTCACGCCCACCTCAATCCAGTGTGTGCTTTGTGCGTTCATTCTGCTGCCTCCGCTGCCTGTATGTGTATCGGGTTAAACTCATGCTTGTCCTTGCCGCTGACCCTTTCGGACCAAGGGTCCACCTGCGCAACCTTCTGCGAGGCCACAAACCGGTCGAAGTAGTACTTCCGTTTCTCGGGGTTTTCGGCAATTTGCGCCCGCACCTCGTCATGGCCAATGCGGGCTGCCCATTTATAAATGCGTTCCAGATACCGCGCTTGTTCGCGGTACATCTGCGTGAGCGCACAAACGTATTCCAGCACCTCTTCTTCCGTGGAGACGTTGCAAAGGATCTCAGTGCCTTGAATCTCCAGCCCGGCAGCGCCGCCAAAGTGGAGTTCATAGCCCGAGTCCACGCAGATAATGCCGATATCCTTACAGGTAGATTCCGAGCAATTGCGCGGACATCCCGAAACAGCCAGTTTCAGCTTTGCCGGTGTCCAGGAACCCCACATGAACTTTTCAAGGCGAATGCCAAGGCCCGTTGAATCTTGCGTTCCAAAACGGCACCAGTCCGTTCCAACGCAGGTTTTCACAGTGCGCAGCCCCTTGGCATAGGCGTGGCCGGAAACAAACCCGGCTTTACCAAGATCATCCCAAACTGCTGGCAGATCTTCCTTTTTCACCCCCAGCATGTCGATGCGTTGCCCACCGGTGCATTTGACGGAAGGGATATCGAACTTGTCCACCACATCGGCAATGGCCCGCAGCTCACTAGAGGTCGTCATGCCGCCCCACATGCGCGGAACAACGGAAAATGTACCGTCTTTTTGAATATTGGCGTGCACGCGCTCATTGATATAACGAGATTGATAATCGTCGGCATATTCTTCCGGCCAGTCACACACCAGATAGTAATTGAGCGCAGGACGGCATTTGACGCAGCCGCACGAGGTTTTCCATTCCAGCTCCTGCATCACTTCCGGAATGCTTTTCAGCTCCTTGGCAACGATCAGGCGGCGTACATCATCATGGCCAAGGTCTGTGCACGGGCACATGGGCTGTACCGCCTGCGGGTTATAGCTGTCGCCCAGCGCCACATGCATGAGCTGCTCAACCAGCCCCGTACACGTGCCGCACGAGGCGGAGGCTTTGGTATGCGCCCGTACCTCGTCAAGGCTGGTCAGGCCTTTGGTTTTGATAGCTTCTACAATTGTGCCTTTGGAAATGCCGTTACAACCACAGATTTCTGCATCATCTGGTAAGGCTGCAACGGCCTCCGTAGGGTCCAGGGGGGACCCTCCTTGATAGGCCTGCCCGAAGATGAGCGTTTCACGCATCTCCTCAACATCCTGCCCTTTCTTTAAAAGATCAAAGAACCAGGGGCCATCACTCGTCTCGCCATAAAGCACAGCGCCAATGACCTTGTTGTCCTGCAAGACAAGGCGCTTGTAGACACCGGCAGCAGCATCTCGAAGAACAATCTCTTCTCTGCCTTCCCCCTCTTCAAAATCACCAGCCGAATAAAGGTCAATGCCCGTTACCTTCAGCTTGGTTGCTGTCACAGAGCCATTATATTCAGAGGTACCACCCAGAAGGTTGTCGGCAAGAACCCTTGCCATTTCATAGAGCGGTGCCACAAGGCCGTAGCACTCGCCTCTGTGCTCCACACACTCCCCAAGGGAGAAGATATCCGGATCAGATGTGCGCATATCATCGCCCACCAGAATGCCGCGTCCCGTGTGCAGCCCCGCCATCTTGGCAAGCTGGGTGCTGGGGCGAATGCCAACTGCCATCACTACAATACTGGCGTCAATGGTGGTTCCATCTTCCAGCACAACAGAGGAGACACGCCCATCCGTCCCGATGATTTCCTTGGTATTGGCCTGTGTGTTGACGCAAATGCCGCGCTCTTCAAATGCCCTCTCCAACAAAAATCCTGCAGTCGGGTCCAGCTGGCGCTCCATAAGCGTTGGCATGAGATGCAGAACCGTTACATCCATACCCTGCTCCTTCAAGCCCGCAGCCGCTTCCAGCCCAAGCAAGCCGCCGCCGATAACAACAGCGCGCCCACCGCCGTTTGCAGCACCAAGCATCGTTTCCACATCATCAAGGTCCCTGTAAACCAGAACACCCTCAAGGGTATGACCGGGAAGAGGAACAATAAACGGGCTGGAACCGGTAGCGATCACCAGCTTGTCATAGGAGACCGTGATGCCATTCAAGGAAGAAACAGTCTTCGCCTTCCGGTCGATATCCGTCACCTTGGCACCCTTGTGCAAGGTCACACCATGGGTTTCATACCACTCATCATCATGGGTAATGATATCTTCATAGGACTTCTCGCCGGACAGGACCGGAGAAAGCATCAGGCGATTATAATTCACCCGGGGTTCAGCGTTGAATATGGTCACATCATAGGCATCTGGCCCTGCCTCAAACAGGTATTCCAGCATACGGCCCGGAGCCATGCCATTTCCAATAATTACAAGTCTTTGTTTGGTCACCTTAACGCCCCTTTACTCTGCTGCATCCACTGCACCCTTCTGACGAAGGAGGCGGGTTGCACGTTTTTGCTGGATAGACTGGAGCTGCTCAGGGGTCGGGTTGGCGCCCCCTTCATAAGCCTCTAGGAAATCAAGAAGTTCTTCACGGTAAGCGTAGTAATCAGGGTGAGCCAGAAGCTCCTTGCGTGAACGCGGTCTTGCAAGGTCCACCTCCATGACATTACCAATTTTGGCATTGGGGCCGTTGGACATCATCACCACACGATCAGCAAGTAAGATCGCCTCATCCACATCATGGGTCACACAAATCGCGGTCACCTTGGTCTTCTTCCAAACGTCCATCAAGACATCTTGAAGTTCCCAACGGGTCAGTGAATCCAGCATCCCAAAAGGTTCATCCAGAAGCAGCACTTTGGGAGAGAGAGCAAAGGCACGGGCAATACCCACCCGCTGCTTCATTCCATTGGAAAGATCACTTGCAAGCGTGTGCATCGCATCTTCAAGACCCACCTTTGATAGGTAATACTCAATGACATCATTGCGCTCCTCCTTGCTGGCATCGGGGTAGACCCGGTCAACACCCAGCGCCACATTCTCATAGGCTGTCAGCCACGGAAGAAGCGAAGGGGCTTGAAACACCACTGCCTTGTCCGGCCCTGCTTGGGTAATGTGCTCCCCATCCAGAATAATGGTGCCCTCTGTAATCTCGTTGAGGCCCGCAACCATGGACAAAACAGTGGACTTGCCACAGCCCGAATGGCCGATAAGCGAAAGGAATTCCCCTTTCTTTACTTTCAAATCAAACCCGTCCACCACTGTGAGAGGCCCTTTGGGAGTGGGGTAGACCTTCTTCAGCTGGCTGAATTCCAGATATTTCCCGCTGGTGCTGTCACCTGCTGCTCTTTCGATGGCATCTGAAAGTTTTTTCTCCGCCTGCTTTTGGGCAAAGGGAATTATATTTGGCAGGTTGTACTCCTGTGTGGAGCCTTCCCCGTTCTGCGCGCCCACCTCCATCAGATATTGAGTGATCGACGCTCGCAACTGGATAAACGCATCACTGGAGTTCATGGCAGAGCGCTCACGCGGGCGGGGAATATCTACCTTAAACTCCGGCCCGAAAGACGCATTGGGACCCGGTTTTAAAGGAATAATTCTGTCAGCCAACAAAATGGCCTCGTCCACGTCATTAGTCACGAGAATGATGGTCTTTTTCTCTTTCTGCGAAATTTCAGCAAATTCATCCTGAAGCTTGGCGCGGGTTAACGCATCAAGGGCAGAAAGCGGCTCATCCATAAGCAGCACCTGCGGCTGCATGGCCAGCGCCCGTGCCACCGCCACGCGCTGGCGCATACCACCAGAAAGCTCTTCCGGTCTACGTTCACACGCATGGGAGAGCCCTACCATGGCTATGTAGCGGGCAATGATTTGCTTGCGCTCTGCTCTCCCGCAGGCTTTAAAAACACTGTCCACGGCAAGGGCCACATTTTGCCAGACAGTGAGCCACGGCATTAACGAATAGGACTGGAACACCACGCCCCGCTCAGGGTCTGGCCCAGTGACTTGCTTTCCCTTAAAGATCACGCCGCCTTCGTCTGCATCCAGCAGGCCCGCCATGGCGGAAATCAGGGTGGTTTTGCCCGAACCGGAAAACCCGAGGATAGCGACAAACTCGCCCTCCTCCACTTTCAGGTTCACGTTGGACAATATTTCCCGTCGCTGTGCACCTTCACCAAACGCTTTGGAAAGACCTGAGATTTCAAGAATACTCATGGGACCCCCTTACCTGTTCGCCGAAAAGCTGAAGAGGCTTTGCAGGGCATACATCACACGGTCCAGCATGAAGCCAATGAGACCGATGGTGAGCACTGCCACGATGATTTTTGCCAAGGACTGGGAAGATCCGTTCTGGAATTCGTCCCAGACAAATTTTCCAAGGCCGGGGTTTTGCGCCAGCATTTCCGCGGCAATCAGCACCATCCAGCCCACACCCAAAGACAGGCGAAGTCCGGTGAAAATCAAAGGCAGTGACGATGGCAATACAAGCTTGGTAATTGTCTTGTGTGTTGGCAGTTTGAGAACACGGCCCACATTCATCAAGTCCTTGTCAACGGACGCCACCCCTAAGGCCGTATTGATAAGCGTTGGCCATAAGGAGCAAAGGGTCACTGTCACCGCAGACACCAGCAGGGATTTGGGCATAAACTCCCAAGGGTTGGCATAGGTGGCCGAGACAATCATGGTAACGATCGGCAGCCATGCAAGCGGCGAAACGGGTTTAAAAATCTGGATCAAGGGATTGATTGCCCCGTTCACCGTTCTTGAAAGCCCCGAGGCAATGCCCAGCGGAACGGCGATTGCAGTCGCAATCACAAAGCCCAGACCAACTGTGACAAGCGAGGTCAAAATCTGGTCCAAATACGTGGGCTTGCCCGTATAGCTGCGGTGTTTGACCTTGTCCGTTTTTCCAGCCGCAGTCAGCTTGGCATTCCTCACGTCCTGACGCTCATAAAAGGCATCAGCCTTGGCCCGCTCGCGTTTATGGTCATCATAAAGATTGACCACCTGTTCCCACACCTGTACCGGGCCGGGAATAGCCCCCAAGGATGTCTGGATTTTCGGGGCAGCTACCCCCCAAATCACGAGAAACACAAGAATGCCCAGCAGGGGAATTATCAAAACACGTTTCAACTCAGCCAGTTGTTCTTTTGGCTCTTCCCCTGCAAGTAATTTGAGAATTGGCACCAGCCACCCAAGCGCCAGCATATCCAGCCAACCACTGGCCTTACGGATTGCAGCTGAAAAACGCTCTTTACCCAAAGCGGTTTTCGTCTGTTCTGTTTGTGAAAGGTTCGTCACCAGAACCACCCCTAGTAAATTAATGAATCTGCGGAGAAGTGAGAGCCTATGTGGCTCTCACCAGTGTTTGAGACAGGTTAGTGGGTCGCCACCTCATCCCCATCGACTACCTGACCGCTCTTAAGGCCAATCGTTAGGCTGTCGATGTAGGCGTTGGGAGTGCGACCGTCATAGGCGACACCATCGATGATATCGCTCTTTGGCGTTGGCTCGCGGTAACCGTCCGTATCCCATGGGAAGTCCGTCTCTGCCACATACCCCTCGTCCACCAAGAGTTTTGCAGCTTTCAGGTAAATGTCTGGGCGGTAAACAGATTTTGCCACCTGATCATACCAGCTGTCAGGCTTGTGCTCGCTAATCTGCCCCCAGCGACGCATTTGGGAGAGGTACCACACAGCATCAGAGTAATAGGGATAGGTGGCATAGTAGCGGTAGAACACGTTAAAGTCGGGAACTTCGCGCTTGTCACCTTTTTCATACTCGAAGGTGCCTGTCATGGAGTTGGCGATCACTTCATAATCCGCGCCCACGTATTCCGAGCGAGACAGGATTTCCACGGCCTCGGGACGATTGGCATTGTCGTTCTCGTCCAGCCACTTGGCCGCACGGATCATGGCTTTGATCAGGGCCAGAGTTGTGTTCGGGTTGGCCTCAGTAAATTCCTTGGTCAGACCAAAGACCTTTTCAGGGTTGTTCTTCCAGATCTCATAGTCGGTCACAACCGGCACGCCGATGCCCTTGAACACCGCCTGCTGGTTCCACGGCTCACCCACACAATATCCGTAGATGGTTCCAGCTTCCAAGGTGGACGGCATTTGCGGCGGCGGCGTCACAGAAAGCAGCGCGTCCGCCTGCAATTGGCCAGAGACATCAGTTTTGGAATAATAACCGGGGTGAATACCGCCGGAGGCCAGCCAGTAGCGCAGCTCATAGTTATGGGTGGAAACGGGGAACACCATTCCCATGTTAAACGGCTTGCCCTCGGCCTTGAATTTCTCCACCACCGGCTTCAAGGCATCAGCTTTGATCGGGTGAACCGGCTTACCATCTTCCCCTTTAGGAATATTGGGCTTCATCATCTCCCAGATTTCGTTGGAAACGGTGATACCGTTGCCGTTCAAATCCATGGAAAACGGCGTCACGATGTGCGCTTTGGTTCCAAACCCGATGGTTGCCGCCAGTGGTTGCCCCGCCAGCATATGCGCGCCGTCCAACTCACCCGTGATTACACGGTCCAGAAGCACCTTCCAGTTAGCTTGCGGCTCAAGGGTGACAAACAACCCCTCGTCCTCAAAGTATCCCTTCTCATAGGCAATAGCCAAAGGTGCCATATCGGTCAGCTTGATAAACCCGAACTTCAGCTCGTCCTTCTCCACATCCAGCATTTCCGCCGATGCCGGTGTAAGCAGTGCAGATGTGGCAAGCATGGCTGCCATAAAAAACTTGGATCTCTTATTTGCTGTCAAAACAGACTTCATAAACACTCTCCTGCATTTTGCGGCGCATGGGAGGGGGCGCCAAAACGAAAAAAGCCGCCAAAACGGGACGTCTCTGCCCGGCGGAACCAGGTAGTGCGTCACGATTTGGCGGCTTTGCCTTTTCGCCCTCCGTTGGGCGATAATTTTATGGCCTCATGGCCTTGCTATTCTTAAAGCACGAAGCGTGCCACTTTCAAAAATTTAGATTTTTCCTTTATTTTTCAAGGCTATTAACCGGAACTTGCAAATTCTTGAATATTAGGATTGCTGAAAAGAAGCACATACTGCACGTCAAAAGTGCACAAATTTTAACCATGCCTATAAATAGAGCGGATATCTTCGCCGACATCCCATACACGCCCAGCCATTTGCCCGCGCAGGTAATCCTCCACACGTGCTGGATCAAAGAAGGCACCATCAAAAAAACCAGAGAGAATGGCATCATTTTGTCCACCCTCCATCTCAGAAGGATGCTGCATGCTAGAAATGGCGTCTTGATAAATATCCGGACGATAGACATGCGTCACCGTATCCATGCGATCCTTGTCCCATGACGCCTGTCCCCAGCGCACCATCTGACTATAAAGCCATAATGCATGGGCTGCGCGAGGCTGCGTTGCCGCGCCTGCAAACGGCACAAAGAAGTCTGGTTGAGAGATATTTCGGCCAGATGGGGTCTGGAACTTTCCCTCCAACCCCTTCCTAATAAGCGCAGCAGGCCACCCCAGATATCGTTTTTTTGCCAAAAGATGAGAAAGCTTCTCCGTATTCCTTTTGTCTGCGCACCAACTGGCAGCAACAAAAAGAGCTCTTACAAGCGCTCGCACAGTTTCCGGCTCGGCCTCATTCAAACTTTTGGCAACAGCCAGAACTTTTTCAGGTCCGGTTTTCCAGATCGCACTCTTACTGGTTACAATCTCACCCTGCCCTTTGGCCATAGCAACCGAGTTCCACGGCTCACCTACGCAGAACCCATCCACCCGTCCACTCTCCAGCGCATCGGGCATTAAGGGTGGAGGCACTACAACAATGGACAGATCCTCATCGGGATTGACACCCAAAGCCGCGAGCCAGTAACGCAAATCGTAGTTATGCCCTGAATGCGGATGAACCACACCTAGAACCAGCTTTCGCTGACCTTGCGCCCTGCGCTGCCTTATAATTCTGGCAAACGCCTCCCCAACGCCTCTGGCCTCCAGTGAGCCTTCATTCTTAAAGCTCATTTGCGCGTGTAAACTCGCCGCCAGATCATTGGAAAACGTAACTGCATTTCCCCCGAATCCTAAAGACATGGGCACAATCAATTCAAGCTTTAAAGGTGCGGCGCCAAGAGCCGCCGCAATGGGAAGTGCTGCAAGGCAATGGGCCACTTGAAAATGCCCCACCGACAAACGATCGCGAATATTCGCCCAAGAACTTTCTTTATGCAGGACAAACTGCACCCCTTCTTGCCGGTCAAACCCCAACTCGCTGGCCACAATCAACACACTGGCATCAATCAGGGGAAGGAAACCTGCATGGACACTTTGTAGATGTTTCATCGAAGTTCAGGCTCCCTAATGTCCAAAAGGCTGGAGGCGGTTATGAGGCTTTGGGCAATTTCGGCAATTTTCCGGTTCTGGTTCATGGCCGAGCGCCTGAGAAGCGCGTAGGCTTGTGGCTCATCAATCCCCTTGGTTTTCATCAAGATCCCTTTGGCCCGATCAATCAGCTTACGCTCTTCAAGCTGATAGCGTGCCACCTCCAGCTCCCGCTCCAACTTGGCAAAGGCATTAAACCGGCTGATAGCCAGATCCATCACCGATTGCACCCGCTCTTTCGTCAGGCCGTCCACCACATAGGCCGAAACGCCCGCATCGATGGCAGCCTCCATGGAGGCTTGATCGGACTGGTCCACAAACAGGGCAATGGGGCGTTTTAAAGAACGGGTGAGCTGGAACACACTTTCCAGCATATCTCGGTTCGGGCTGCCCAGATCCATCAAGATCACATCCGGATCCTCACGCTGGATAACGCGAGCAATCCCCTGCAACTCACTCACCGTGGTCACTTGACTTTGGCCAGCACTGCGCAAGCCACTCTCAATAATCGAGCCACGGGCCTGATTTTCATCAATAACCAATATGGAAAGTGCCGTTATCGCCATGGACAAAAGATGCCAACCGCAGGCCAGCGAAGCAACTCAGTGCCCGCTGAGTTTTTAGGCGAGCACCGGTCAAATTGCATATTCAAAAGGCAACATAACCCTTTGAGGTTTCATTGACTGTTGTTTTTACAACCAAAGTAGTGTGCCACACCCCATAAACCTGAGTGAGAACTGATAAAGTTGCACAAATTAAAAGCGAAAACGCAAAGGCTTCCAGCAGTTTACTGTTGATGACGCAAAAGGAAACCTGACAATATAACGGCAACTCTGGTATATCGCCGGAAAAAGGAAAAGAATATGCCCAGAATTAAAGACGAGCTGGACCGAAAGCTTATTTCTGTACTTCAGGCCAATGCTCGCGAACCTATTTCCTCAATCTCCCGCAAGCTCAACGTGCCGCGCTCCACAATTCAAGAACGCATCACCCGCCTAGAGCGTTCCGGGGTCATTTCAGGCTATACCGCCATTTTAGGGGAAGATCTCAACCGCCAACCCGTTCAGGCAATCGTTCTGCTTTCCGTAGATCAGCAACAGTCCAAAGAGCTGGTAAAGCAGATGGAATCTTATCCTGAGATCAAAACTTGCATGACTATCTCTGGTGAGTTCGACATGTTTCTTGTGATCGAGCCGGGCCGCTTGGAAGAACTGGACGATTTACTGGACAGCATCACAGCCGTTCCCGGCGTGGTTCGCTCCCGCTCCTCCATTGTACTGTCGCAGAAGTTCCATCGCCCTCGTCCAGCCTTTCCAGGCGATTCGGGTGAAAACCTATCCCTTTGATTAATAGCAATCGCAATTTTGACGATAAGGTAGTCACATTAACGATATTGCCGTTATTTTAGCGATCATTTCCGATATATTGTCATTTTGTATGCTAGGTTCCGTTCGTATTAACCCGTAGACTTTTCCCATGTTCACTTTTGGGGAGGAAACGATGAAAGAATGGACAGTTGCACTTGTGGGCGCAGGAAAAATCGGCCGCATGATCTCGACACTTCTAATAGAAAGTGGAGATTATCGCGTCACCGTGTTCGACCAGAGCCAGAAAGCGCTGGATGCACTGAATGTGGAAGGGCTCACCACCAAGCAACTGGATGTGGCAGATGAGGAGCTGCTCACCAAAGCACTTGGTGACTATGATGCGGTCCTGTCCGCCGCTCCCTTTTTCCTGACACCGGTTATTGCAAGGGCCGCCAAGAACTCCGGCACCCACTATTTTGACCTCACCGAGGATGTTGCCTGCACCGAGCAAGTGGAAGCATTGGCACAAGAAAGTGCCACAGCATTTGCACCGCAATGTGGATTGGCGCCCGGTTTCGTGTCAATTGCCGGTCACGATCTGGCAAAACGCTTTGACAAGCTGGAAAAGCTGACACTGCGCGTTGGTGCCCTGCCACGGTTCCCGACAAATCGCCTGAAATATAACCTCACATGGTCCACTGACGGCTTGATCAACGAATATTGTAACCCCTGCCTTGCCATTGAAGATGGGAAGCTGACCAAGGTTGCCCCGCTGGAAGGCTTGGAAGTCTTCTCCCTTGAGGGCGTGGAGTATGAAGCCTTCAACACCTCCGGTGGCCTTGGCTCCCTCACCCAATCCCTTGACGGCAAAGTGGACGAGCTGCGCTATTTGAGCATTCGCTACCCCGGCCACAAAGAAATCATGGGCCTTCTTTTGAAGGACCTTGGCCTTCACAAACGCCGTGATCTTCTTAAAGAAGTCATGGAAGCCTCCGTTCCCTCAACCAAGCAGGATATCGTCCTCGTGTTCATCACCGCCAGCGGTTATGTGAACGGGCGATTGGAAGAAGCCTCTTACCTGAATAAAACGGAGTCTTTGGAGCTGTTTGGCAGAATGTGGAGCGCAATCCAGATCACAACAGCAGCAGGCATTTGCGCCACACTGGATCTGATGCGCGAAGGCAAGGTCCCGTCCAAAGGCTTTGTCCGACAAGAAGACATTCCGCTGGATCTGTTCCTGTCAAACCGCTTCGGCGCATTCTACAGCGGTGCCAAAAGTCTGGTGTCTACCCCTGCAACACCCTCACTTGCAGCGGAATAGAACTCAAGACTGAAAAGCCGAGGGGGCTTTGTTGAAGCGTCCCTCGGCTTTTTCTTTGTTTTCAGAAAAGTCCTACCGTTCTACATCTAGTGTGGAACGTACTCTAATCTTCTCTCAAACGAGCCAGCGCTTTTGCTCCAAGCGGCATTTCAACGGAGCTCAGCTGGCCCCGTTCCAGTTCAAACACCTGTTCCACCATTTTCAGCTCCATAGAGCGGTGCGAAATCATCAAAACCGTAGCATCGCGGGTCATTTCCTCAAAAGCCTGAAGCACTTGCGCTGCGGTGGCTGAATCCAGCCCCTCTGTCAGCTCGTCTGCAATCCATACCTTCGGACTTTTAAGGTAGGCCCGTGCAAGAGAAAGCCTGCGCCCCTCACCACCCGAAAGGCCCAAGCCCCCTTCACCCAAAAGGGTATCGAGGCCGTTATCACGCGATAAAACAACGGCTTTCAAACCAGCCTTTTCCAAGGCCTCCCACAGCTGTTCATCACTAGCCTGCGGGTTGGCAATACGCAGGTTCGCGCCAATCGTGTCATGAAGAATCTGGGTACGCTGGCCCACCATCACCATGTGCTGGCGCAGCGCTGCTTCACTCCATTGCGCTAATGGACAGCCAAACAGCTCCACCACACCACTTTCAGGTTCATTCAAACGGGCACACAGGCTTGCAAGGGTGGATTTACCTGCACCGCTCACCCCTATAATTGCTGTTTTACTCCCTGAGAGCAGCTCAAGGCTCACATTGTTCAGCACTGAGCGGCGCGCTTCATCAAAGGAAAAACTTACTTGAGTTAGACGAAGAGCACTCAAACTACTATGGGGCTGTGAGACCCTAGTAAATTCAAGATCCGCATACTCATCGTTGTCTAGCAGGACGTTCACCCGTTTTGCGGCAACGCTCATCTTGCTCCAGTTGGCAACACCGTTGGCCACCCCTTGCAAAAGCTCGGGCATGGCCATAGCGACAAACACAAACAGGGCGATATATTTCAGCTCCATGTTGCCTTGCTCATAGGACATGGCAGCAAACAGCAAGGTCAAGCCCACCATGGCCTGCCCCATCAAGCTGACAATGGTTGACGCCCGCTGATCCAGCTCCTGCTGGAACTGGTGGTGGCTGTGCAGCTCTTCCGCAACTGTGCTCACCACACGTTGCTGGTCTTTCAACCCGCCATAAATTGCCAGATCCCGCCGCCCACGCACCAGATCCACCACACTCACCCGCAGGGCATCATGGGCCTGCGCCATGGCATGCGTGCGCTCGCGAACACTGGAATTATTGGAGCGTGCCAGCAAAATAAGGCCAGCGGCCTGTAATGCACCGATTGTCAGGGCCGCAAGAGGCGCGTTGCTCC
This sequence comes from Pseudovibrio sp. M1P-2-3, assembly GCF_031501865.1. NCBI lineage: Bacteria > Pseudomonadati > Pseudomonadota > Alphaproteobacteria > Hyphomicrobiales > Stappiaceae > Flexibacterium > Flexibacterium corallicola. Next base: position 1,759,094 of record NZ_JARRCW010000001.1, on the reverse strand, counting down.
AGAGCGTTGCAAGGGTGACAATACTAACGGTAACACAGGTAAACAGCGGCACAACAAGGCGCAGAAAAAGCCCGTCCAGCTGGTCCACATCCCCAACCACCCGTGTAAGGGCGGTGGCTTGATGGGTAATTTTGCCGGAGATGGCATCACGTACAAAACCGCGAAACACATCAAGACGCAGGCGTTCAAGGAAGCGGAACGTGGTGTCATGGGTAAACAGGCGCTCTACATAGCGCCCGCCAATACGCAAACTGGCATAAAGACGAATGTTTGCGGTGGCGATTGTATAGTTGAAGGCAAGCCCCAGCCCCGTAAGGCCCGCAAGAGCGGCCGAGGTCAAAAACCACCCGGAAATTGCCAACAGGGCAATGCCAGCGGCAGCGGGAATAAAGGCAAAAAACAAACCCAGCCAGAATGAGAGCGGCATTTGCTTTTGCAAACGCCAAACGAGTTTCAAAGCGTCGCTCATTGGCCGCCCTCCTGCAATGTTCCTTCTAACAGAACAAAACACCTGTCACTTGCCGCTAATACGCGCGGATCGTGTGTCACCACAAGAACCGGTTTGGTTTTGGCCATGTGCTTCAAGCCTTTAATAACGCTGAGCGCAGTGGCCCCGTCCAGATCTGCGGTAGGCTCATCTGCCAGAACAAGGCGCGCATCAGAGCGCAGGAACGCTCTGGCAAGCGCAATGCGGCGGCGTTCGCCCAGCGACAGTCCCAGCCCGTCCTCACCCACAATTGCTTCAAGTCCTGCCGGAACTTTTTCGATTATCCGGTGTGCATCGGCCTGATGCAGCGCCTCCACAATAGCTTCCTCACTGGCATTGGATTTTGCACGCAACAAGTTCTCTCGCAAGGTTCCATGAAACAGCTGCGGGCTTTGGGAAATCACCGCTAAACTCTTTTGCCAGATATGCTTTTCAAAGCTCGTAACCGGATATCCTCCATACCGCACACAGCCGGAGGTCTCGCGCAAAAAGCCGGTCAAGATATCCAGAAGGGTGGATTTTCCTGCCCCGCTTGCCCCGTGTACAGCAACCAGCTGCGGTTTGGTAAACTCAAGATCAATATCCCGAAGCAGTACCTGCCCGTTACGGGTGAACCCAAGGCCGGAGATTTCAAATTGGCCGCTGGCAGGCACAGGAATGAACGACTGGATTTGCTGCTCATCCTGTACACCTGCCTTTTTGGCATTATCTTTAAGCACGTCGTCCAGCGCTGCAATCTGGTCGGCGGCTGCAAGTGCTGCGGCCCTGTCGTGATAGGCCTGCGCAAACAAGCGCAAAGGCGCAAAGTATTCAGGAACCAGCATGAGAATAAAAAGACCACCAACAATGGTCAGGTGTTGACCATAGGCCCCGAAGTTCCAATAGCCCAAGAGCGAAAAGCCCACATAAATGGCGGTTAACGCAATGCCAAGCGCCGCAAACAGCTCCAAAGCGGTGCTGGAGAGAAACGCTATACGCAGCACTTTCATAGTGGAGCGGCGGAATGTTTGGCCAATTGTGCCCAATTGCTCTTCCGTCTGCTCCAAAGCCCCGAAAATCCGTAGTGTTTCAAGGTTCTTCAACCTATCCAGCAGCACCGCACTCATATCAGACAGGATTGTCAGTTGCCTGTCACTGGCCCGTTTGGCGCTGATACCAACAACGGCCATGAAAACAGGAACCAGCGGTCCGAGGATGAGCAGGCCAAGGGCTGCCACCCAGCTGACACAGGCAACAGCAATTAAAATGACGAGAGGAACCAGCCCGAGGCGGGCCTGAATGGGCAAATAGCGCCCCAGATACGGCCCCAACGCGTGCACATGATCCACAAGGATGCTGGAAATCTTGCCACTTGCTGGCAGCGGGTGAGACGGGGAAACGGAGGCAAGGCCGCTCACTATACTTTCTTGCAGGTGACGTTCGGCGGCGTTGGCAGCTTTGCGCGTTGTGGCATTACCCGTTTTGCGCAAAAAGAAACGCAACACCGCAATAGCCAGCACACCCGCAGTTGCGGTGAGCGGGGAAACCGGAAGAGGCAAAGTACTGCCGGTTTTCACGCTTACCAATGCGCCAACAGCCATGGCGATCAAAGCAGCTTGAGGAATCCACAAGAGCTCACTTGCCCCCAGTAAATAAGCTCCGCGTTTAACCTGCCCCATATAAGGCTTGATTGTCGTCTCCAGCCAGATTTGCCCTGCAGTTTTCTGTCTGCGGCGCTTCTTGGCTTTTTTCTGGTCGCCTTTGGACACCTCTGCAGTATCAACGCTTTCCGTCATATTCCCTCAGCTGGGAAATCTTTCCCACTATCCCAATTTCTCGTTGCAACCTGCCATATATTCAGGTCACTGCACTTGATTTTTGTTGGTTATCTACTTCAATTAGAGTGCACCCCCTAGGGAAACCCCTGAGACAAAACGGCGCACGCAGATCTCCCAGAGCCTTAGTATCCCCATTTATTTCCCATTGCCAGCAAACAGGCGTGCTTTCTGCTTTAAAATGAAAAAAGGCGCGGGCAATGGTGCTCGCGCCTTTTCAGAATATCGGGAAATGTTAAATTTTTAATCCATTGTCGGAATGCTGAACTCCGCGCCCTCTTTCACACCGGAGGGCCAACGGGCCGTCACGGTTTTTGTGCGGGTGTAGAACTTGAACCCGTCCGCTCCGTGCTGGTTCAAATCACCAAAGGCCGAACGCTTCCAACCGCCAAACGTATGATAGGCAATCGGCACCGGAATTGGCACGTTAATACCCACCATTCCAATGTTGATTTTCGAGGCAAAGTCACGGGCGGTATCCCCGTCACGGGTGAAAATGGCTGTTCCGTTGCCATATTCATGGCTCATGGGCAGGTCCAGCGCTTCTTCATAGTTGGCAGCGCGAATAACTGAAAGAACAGGCCCAAAGATCTCTTGCTTGTAAATATCCATGTCTTTTGTCACATGGTCAAACAAACACCCGCCTAAAAAGAAGCCATTTTCATAGCCTTGCATCTTAAAGCCGCGGCCATCCACCACCAGTTTGGCTCCTTCCGCCACGCCTTTGTCTACAAAGCCGCGCACACGTTCCAGCGCTTCACCGGTCACAAGCGGGCCAAAGTCCACATCGTCTCCTGCGGTATAGGGAGCAACTTTCAAGGCCTCAATACGCGGAGTCAGCTTTTCAACCAGTCGGTCAGCAGTTTCCTCTCCCACAGGCACCGCCACTGAAATTGCCATGCAGCGCTCTCCGGCGGCCCCATAGGCCGAACCAATCAAGGCATCCGCCGCCTGTTCCATATCTGCATCAGGCATTATGATCATGTGGTTCTTAGCACCGCCAAAACACTGCACCCGCTTACCATGGGCACAGCCTTTCGTATAAACATACTCGGCAATTGCCGTTGAGCCCACAAAACCGACCGCTTGAATATCAGGATCCTCAAGGATCGCGTCCACGCTCTCCTTGTCGCCATTGACCACATTCAAAATGCCGTCGGGCAGGCCAGCTTCTTGCATCAATTCCGCCAGCATAAGCGGCACAGAGGGGTTGCGCTCGGACGGTTTAAGAATAAACGCATTACCGGCAGCAATCGCGGTGCAGAACTTCCACATGGGAATCATGGCAGGAAAGTTGAAGGGCGTGATACCGGCAACAACACCCAGCGGCTGACGAATGGAATAAACGTCAATGCCAGGTCCCGCTCCTTCGCTATATTCACCCTTCATCATGTGGGGAGCGCCAATGCAAAACTCAGCAACCTCAAGCCCGCGGATGACATCACCCTTTGCATCGGGAACCGTCTTGCCATGTTCGCGGGAAAGCGTTTCGGCCAGCTTGTCCATATCCCGGTGCAGCAGACCAACGAATCTCATCAGGACGCGGGCACGCTTTTGCGGGTTGGTCGCCCCCCATCCCTTTTGCGCTTCAACTGCAGCTTCAACAGCGCCGCGCATTTCCTGCCGCGTTGCCAGTGCAACCTTGGCCTGCACTTCGCCTGTAGCGGGGTTATAAACATCACTAAACCGGCCGGATCCTCCCGCAACATGCGAGCCGTTTATAAAGTGTCCAATTTCCATAGTCCTTCTCCTCGGTTCAGTTGTTTAAAGTATCCTAGTCCTTAGATATATGTAATTTTACCTCTATATTATTTTGCAATACAATGAGCTATTATTAAATTCTGATGTGCAAATTTATACATAGTAAGGATAGGTGGCAAATTAAGGAGGCGCACCATTGAATTGGGATGACACACGCATATTCTTGAGGGTTGCCCGCTGTGGCCAGTTTCTCTCTGCCGCCCAGCGCCTCGGCATCAACCACGCAACAGTTGCACGGCGCATGACGGCTCTTGAAGCTTCCTTGCAAACCAAACTGCTGGAACGGCGTACAACCGGCTGCGCCCTCACCAGCGAGGGCGAAGAGTTTCTCCGCTTTGCCGAAGGTATGGAAGCGCAAATGCTGGAAGCGCAGGCACGTATCGGCGGCAGCAGTATCCAGCTTTCCGGTTCTGTTCGCATTGGTGCTCCCGACGGGTTTGGTGGAAAATTTCTGGCAGCACACCTTGGCGAGCTGAGCCAGACCTATCCCGACCTCACCTTGCAACTTGTCCCCCTGCACCGCAGCTTTTCCCTATCTCGCCGGGAGGCAGACATTGCCATCACCGTCGGCAGACCCGATCATGGCCGCCTCATCTCCAAAAAACTGGTGGACTACAGCCTGCGCCTTTACGCCTCTAAATCTTATTTGGAAAAATTTGGCGCGCCCGTAAACAAACAGGATCTTACGAACCACCGCCTCATCGGCTATGTGGAGGATCTGGTCTATACCCCCGCCCTCAACTACGCCCATGAAGTCCTGAAGGACTGGCACGCCCCTTTGGAACTCTCCAGTGCACTGGCTCAGACCGAGGCCGTTAAATCCGGCCACGGCATCGCCATTTTACACGCATTCATTGCCAACAGAGAGCCGGAGCTGGAGCCCGTTCTGCCAGAGCTGACCATAAACCGCAGCTACTGGCTCGCCTACCACGAAAGCGCTCGCGGCCAAAAACGCATCGAAGCCACCTGCGACTTCCTCTACGCCCTCATCGCCCGACACCGTGCTATATTTTAATGAATTGCATATCGCCAAAATTGAAGAAATTAGAGCATGAGGCATAAATTCAGATGCATGCAATGAACTCTAATAACCTTCGATGGTTTTATAGGGATTTAGATTTTTGCGAAGCAAGCCCCTTAAATAGCCAATACTGCTTCCCAAAGTACGTACAGACTTCGCCAGATTTCTCATGCCCTCAAAGCGGTTAAACGGCAGAACCAATAGACCCGCCAGTGCATAGACGATCGCCTCGAGAAACTTTTGTGGCACCTTAGGGATATAGCGTTTGATCGTCTTACGTTTCCCACTCATTCCGTAGGAAATAATAACGGAGTTTGTCGAGGTTTTCATGGACCTGTTAAAGAACCAGCGAAGTTTTGTCCTCTCTTCAACCACCTTTTCACAAACAACAGCCTCATTAATCCAGATAATGCGCATGCCTTCGCGCCGCGCCCGACGGAAAAAATCCGTGTCCTCGCCACCCGAAAAGCGCATATCTGCATTGAACCAGAACCCTGAGGAACGGGTGCGAAGCCAGTCCAGCCGGATCAGTATGTTATTGGTGCAAGCTCCACCAATTCTCGCGCCTGTCTTGGGAGTTTTTTTCTTTTCACGGCGCAGCCACATTGGCATATCCGCTGGCCACATTTGCCGAATTGGTCCGTGAAGGGCATCTGCGGTCTGCCTGCTGATCTCCTCAGAAATTGTGGAAAGCCAGCCCGGTGTAAGAGTGGAATCATCATCCAAAAATGCCATCCAGTCTGCCCCGCTCTCCATAGCCAGCTGCAAAGCCCTATTGCGAGCCATGGGAATACCTAGCTCCTGCTCATTGTAGTAAACCACCTTCACCTCAGGGTATTCAGAGGCCAGCTCCTTCACCATATCTTCGCAGGAGGGCACAACATCATTTTCAATAATGAACAGGCAATCGTCCGCACCGCGCTCCGCTAGCTGTGAAAGCACAGAGCCCATACATTCTTGCAGCATGATAGGGCGTTGCCGAGTGCATATGGCCACGGCAATTTTAGGCAATTGTTTGGAAACAGCACCGGATATGTCACTCATGGTTTCCCCCTCCATTATTGTGGCATCGTTAATTTTTAAATATCCATAAAATTCTGCGCCTCGTATCATAGGCTTCCCAATCGGGCAAGCACTTGGAAGATCTCATGATTTACGCAAAGTACAACTGGCGACCCTAACACCCTAGGTTATTAAGATATTTGCTGAAAACTTTAAGTAGCAACGATTGAAGCGAAAAAGCGGTGGATGATTGGAATAGGTACGAATGCTGACCCACCACCCTATGGTTTTCAACTCTTCTCTTCGAATCTGGGAAGACTAAAGCAGTGAGCCATTTTATTGAAACAGCTCACTACTTTCACCGATTGTTTAGCCGCGTATCTTTACCCAAAAACCGGTATCCACTTTTCGGCGATACGCTCTACTGGGGCAAACGGCTTTGCAGAAGATGCTCAGGCTCTTGGCCAGCCAAGTCTGTGTGGGAAACGTGAGTGGCTGTCAACTTTGGCTTGGAAAAGCTGGCGGCAGAATAAATCGGGCCAGAAAAGCTCGGGGGGTGGTTGAATTTCACGACAATATTGAGACCGCTGCCGTTTTGGGCTGTATCTTGTATGGCTTTCTCATCCTTGAGTGGAGAGTTGTTTGCCACTTGCGAAATTACACTCAAGGACGGCACGAAGAAAACAGAAAGCACCTGACTTTTGAAGGCATTGCGCTCCCTTTGTTCCAAGGAAAAAAAGCCGCGCTCCGGCATCGGCCAGTTGTATTTCTCTCTCGCATCAACAAGCGTTGCCTCAATCAATTTCAAGCCAAGGTCCAGCGCTCTTGGGTCATACCCGTACAGCTGAAAACGAAGGGAATCAATTAGCCCTTCTTCACTGCCTCTGGCCGAGAAAAACAAAGTTGCCCCACTGTCCTTCAGGGAAGATGAGATATCGTCCCTCTCAGTTTTCCGGTTATTTTCCTTGGAAAGGACAATAAGGTCCGATGCACATTCGAAAGCCCCGTCCTGAAAGGGTGCTGGAGACCACCCTGCATTGGTAAAACCAGCCTGCGCGAAAAAACTACAAATATGAGCGGGGTTCATATTGGGCCAGAACACATGGCCAAGCTGATTGTTGGCATCCCTGTCAAACAATTGCCCCAAGATATCCGGTGGGGTATCTTCAATAGATCCCTCAAAGGCCGGTTCCTTCACTCCCCATAAGATGCTTTGTGCCCCGTGCCAAAACCCCTTCCAGTCAAATGCCACCACAGTGGGGTAAAGCTCCCAAAGCACTGCACCAATAATTACTAAGGGCAACACCTGTTGAAGTTTAAAGCCACGCCGTCCAACAAGCATACGCCATCGGCTGGGTACATTGTGATGCCCTGTTCGCCCGTGTCCGCCTTTGCCTGCCAGCATCCTCACCCGCTCCACACTGCCAAAACCAGCTGTTATTTCGGCTAAAAAGCCCCAATACCCCTTAGGTTTTAAAAGGTTTGATTGTAGGTGCCAACCTCCGGATTTTCATGCAGGATAGTGTCCATCACCTCAAACATCTGCCGCATGCGCGTTTCACTGACCGGACTTTCCACCACCACAACGATCTCGGGCTTATTGGAGGAAGCTCTGGCAAGCCCCCATGTCCCGTCACAGGTTTCCACCCGTATCCCATTAATTGTCGTAAGTGAGGTAATGGCCACGCCCCCCAGTTCCGATTGGGCTTTGATACGTCGAGTAACCCGGTCAATGACATCGTATTTTACCTTATCCGCACATTGGGCGGACAGAGTGGGAGACCCCCATGTTTTGCCAAGGCTGCGGCGCAAGTCCGCAAGTGTTTTCCCGTAGTTTTTGTCCATCATCTGCAAAATGATAACCGCAGAAAGCAGTCCGTCGTCATACCCCCGGCCAAGGGGGGTATTCAAAAAATAGTGACCGGACTTTTCAAATCCAGCGAGAGCGCCCAAGGCGTTCACCCTGCGCTTTATGTGGGAATGGCCGGTTTTGTAATAGTGCGTATGCGCACCATTTTTTTTCAAAATCGGATCATTTGCAAATAGCCCCGTGGACTTCACATCAACAACGAACTGGCTGTTTTCATGGTCCGCAGAAAAGTCGCGGGCCAGAAGAACCCCCAGTTTGTCGGCAAACAGAAACTCTCCTTCATTGTCCACCACCCCGCAGCGGTCCCCGTCCCCGTCAAACCCGATGCCCACATCTGCACCGCTCGCCAGCACCTGCTTCTGAATTGCCCGCAGCATTTCCAGGTCTTCTGGATTGGGGTTGTAATTGGGAAAGGCGTGGTCCAGCTCACAATCAAGGCGCACCACTTCCACACCAAGCCGCTCCAGCGCATGGGGAGCAAAAGCTCCTGCTGTTCCATTGCCACACGCGACCACAGCTTTTAGCGGGTTTTGAATGTTGGGCCGATCAACAAGATCAGCAAGATACCGCTCGCCAATATCCTCGTGAAACTGATAGGAGCCCCCCGTCTTTGCCACGAACTGCGCTGACAGCACCAACTCACGCAAGCGCTCCATTTCCTCTTGCCCAAACGTGAGAGGCGGACCAGCACCCATCTTGACCCCTGTCCAGCCATTCTCGTTATGAGAGGCTGTCACCATTGCCACGCAATCTACCCCGAGATCGAACTGGGCAAAATACGCCATGGGCGTCAAGGCAAGACCAATATCATGCACCTGAATGCCGGAGGACATGAGCCCGTTGATAAGCGCCTGTTTTATGCCACTGGAGTACTGGCGATAATCGTGGCCGGTGACCACTTCAGGAGATACGCCCATTTGATGAATGAGCGTTCCAAGCCCCATGCCCAGCGCCTGCACTCCCATGAGGTTGATTTCTTTTTCATAAATCCATCGGGCATCATATTCGCGAAAGCCCGCGGGGTTGACCAGAGGCAGGGTTTCAAAGGGCAGGGAGTTTGGCTTCAAACTTTCAACCGGCTTTAAAAACATGAGCGCCCCCTTGCTCCAATGCGTTGCCGGGGTGAATGGCAACCACGCGTAAATCCCCCTGACCCGCATTAAAAAACCGGTAGCTCGCCTTTGGCGCTACAAATACGGACTGGTTCTCCTTTATGAGCTGGGAAGTCCCGTCCACGTCCACTTGGAGCATGCCCGAAACCACCACCCAGTGGGCCCCGCTTTGCCCTTGCGTTTCCCGCTTACTCCCTTCGCCGAAGCGCAGAACCCTCTCCTCAACGCGGTATCCATCTCCTAGTGAAATATGCCCGTCAATACCCTTGGAAGTGGCGGCGCAGCGCTCCCCCCCTCCGTTACAAAGAGCAATTGCCTCTTGCTCAAATTCCAGTGTCTCGACGATGCTTTTAACCTGCTGGCACCTGTCTTTTGAGGCCACAAGTAGAGCATCCTTGGTATGCACGATGACAAGATCTTCCAGCCCCAGCGCATAAACGGGCGTCCCTTCGGAATAGGCAAGGCAGTTGCGGCTGGAGGGAAACCGGGCCTCGCCCACAGCTGCATTCCCCGCTTCAGTCTTCGCGCTCACTTGCCACAGCGATGCCCAGGACCCCAGATCACTCCAACCCGTTTCCATTGGCACGCAGCTCACATTGTCCGCAGCCTCCATAATGGCAAAATCCAGAGATTGAGCTCTTACTTTCGCAAAACGGGCTTCATTCAAATTAATCCCTTGCGTGCTTCGGCTCGACTGCTCATAAACTGCCTGCGCCCCCTCCCAAATATCAGGGGCATATCGCATGAATGCCTTGTGCATGGTCTCAACAGAAAACAAGAACACCCCCGCATTCCAAAGGTAATGCCCCTCCTCAACAAACGCCTTCGCAGTCTTCAGGTCCGGCTTTTCAACAAAGCGGGCAGCGGTTTGCACCGCCCCGTCTCCAGAGGTTTGAATATAGCCATAGCCTATGTGCGGCTCGCTTGGCTTAATGCCAAACACCACAATCTGCCCGTTTTGTGCAGGCTCGACAGCTGCGGTGACGGCTTTGTAAAACTTCTCCTGATCCTCGATCAGATGGTCGGAAGGAAGCAGCAGAACCAGTGCATCAGGAGAGTTTTCTTGCGTAAAAAGCACCGAAAGTGCAGCAGCAGCGGCGGTGTTGCGCCCCTCAGGTTCAAGGATAAGATGAAACTCCTCAAAACACAGCGCCTCCATTTGCTCGCCCACAAATGCGCTGTACTTTCTATTGCTAATCACAAGGGGGGGAAGAAAAAGCTCCCCGCATGTACGCTTCACCGCTTTTTGAAAAAGGCTATCCCCTTCAAAAAGCGGCAGAAACTGCTTGGGAAAATTGCGGCGGGAGAGTGGCCAAAGGCGGGAGCCAGACCCACCCGATAGTATTGCCGGAAGAATTTTCACCATAACCGCAGGTCAAGCCCTCAATCACGCACCGTTTAAAAGTCCCCTTCCAGTACCATGCGCCCCCCGGCAACGATATTCGTGAAAATTTATCTTACTCTTTCCTTTGGTTAAAATATGGGGCACGATTTCTCGATCTGCTGGGGCGGCAGATTCTATGGCCGTGCGTTCTGGTCCATTGAAAGGGGGAGTGGAATGCTTGAGACCCTTTTTTCCATCATAAATTCCAAGCGGGACGAACTTGTTCGCCTGACACAGGACCTGATCGCCTTTCCCACCGTAAACCCACCGGGGGAAGCCTATACCCCTTGTGCTCTTTATATTGGAGAAAGGCTGTTAAAACGGGGATTTGATGTTCGCTACATTCGCGGTGAAGGTGCTGCGGGTGATAGCAATCGCTATCCGCGAACCAATGTAGTGTGCCGCCGCGAAGGCCGCTCTTCAGGCCCATGTGTTCACTTTAACTCCCACATTGATGTGGTGGAGGCGGGAGATGGCTGGACGTTCGATCCGTTTTCCGGAACCGTTCAATCCGGGCGAGTCTATGGGCGCGGAGCCTGCGACATGAAAGGTGGTCTGGCCGCCTCCATCATCGCTTTGGAAGCGTTTTTGGAATATCAGCCGGATTTTAACGGAGCAGTTGAGTTGTCCGGCACAGTTGATGAAGAATCAGGCGGTCTGGGCGGCGTCGCCTATCTGGCAAATCTGGGGTATTTTTCAAAGCCTCGCGTGGATCATGTGATTATTCCCGAGCCCCTCCACAAAGACAGGGTTTGCCTTGGTCACAGGGGCGTTTGGTGGGGGGAGGTTGAAACCCACGGCTCCATCGCCCACGGTTCCATGCCGTTTTTGGGGGACTGCGCCGTGCGTCACATGGGGGCTTTTCTGGATTTGCTGGAAAAACGTCTTTACCCACAGCTCGCCCAAAAGCAAACAGAAATGCCCGTAGTGCCCGAACAGGCCCGTCGCTCCACTTTGAATATCAACAGTATCCACGGCGGTCAGGGCGAGCACCACACAGGGCTGCCCTCTCCGTGTGTTCCAGACAGCTGCCGCATAGTGCTAGACCGGCGCTTCCTTATGGAAGAAAGCAGTGAGAGCGTGCGCTCGGAAGTTGTAGATATTCTTGAAGATCTGGCTAAGACCCGCAAAAATTTCCGGTATACAATCAAAGAGATACTTGAAGTTCTGCCGACAATGACACAAAAAGACGCACCTGTGGTCAAGGCCATTGCTCAGGGTATAGAAACCGTTCTTTCTAAACCTGCCGAAATGGTTATTTCCCCCGGCACCTATGACCAGAAGCATGTAACCAGACTAGGGCACCTGCACGAGTGCATTGCCTACGGTCCGGGCCTTCTGGAAATGGCACACAGACCGGATGAATTTGTCGTCATAGAGGATATGGTGGACAGTGCGAAGGTTATGGCACAAGCTACCCTCGCTTTGACGCAGAGTACAATTTGATTTAAATACAGAAAAATTTTTTAAAGCAGTCATGGGGACAGTTTTATGGGCTTGGGTAAGCTTACAAAAATAACTACGGGATTGAGTCTGGCAGTGGGCGTCATGCTGGCGCCGCAAACATCGGTTCTGGCCGCTGGCGCTAACACCACCCTCAATCTGGGTATGGTTCTGGAGCCGCCGCATCTGGACCCGACAGCGGGCGCTGCAGCTGCCATTGACGAGGTGACCTACGCCAACGTGTTTGAAGGGCTCACCCGCATCGGGCCAGACGGTTCCGTTCGCCCGGCTCTAGCCAAATCCTGGGAAGTATCTGAGGACGGCAAAGTCTACACATTCCACCTGCAGGAAAACGTCAGTTTTCATGATGGCACCCCGTTCACGGCGGAAGATGTCAAGTTCTCCCTTGGCCGCGCCCGCGCTGAAGACAGCGTAAATGCCCAAAAGCAGCGTTTTCATGCCATTGACAGCGTGGAAGTGATTGACCCGCTCACAGTAAAAGTTTCCTTGAACCGCCCTGCAGGTGATCTGCTGTTCAATCTGGGCTGGGGCGATGCCGTCATGGTCTCCCCTGAAACCTCCGCTAAGAACAAAACCAACCCTATCGGCACCGGCCCTTTCAAGTTTGAAAGCTGGACCAAGGGTCAGGACGTCAAGCTGGTCAGAAACGAAGCGTACTGGGGCGAGCCTGTGGCTCTGGAAAGCGCCACAATGAAGTTCATCTCCGACCCGAGTTCTGCTTTTGCAGCTATGATGTCCGGTGATGTGGACGCATTTGCCAACTATCCGGCACCAGAGACCATGGCCCAGTTTGAAATGGACCCACGTTTCAAAGTGGTCATCGGCTCAACGGAAGGCGAAACAATCCTTTCTACAAACAACAAAAAAGGTCCGTTCAAGGATGTGCGCGTACGCCGTGCCATTGCGCACGCAATCGACCGACAGTCCTTGATTGAAGGCGCCATGTTCGGCCTTGGCACCCCAATCGGCACCCACTTTGCCCCGCACCATCCGGCTTATGTGGACTTGACCACAACCTACCCGCTGGATCTGGAAAAGGCGAAAGCGCTGCTGGCGGAAGCAGGTTACCCTGAAGGCTTCAAGGCCACCTTGCAGCTGCCGCCTCCACAATATGCGCGGCGCGGCGGTGAGCTGATTGCCTCTGACTTGAAAAAAGTCGGCATTGAGCTGGAAATCATTCCCGTTGAGTGGGCCCAGTGGCTTTCCAAGGTTTACAAAGAGCGTGATTACGATCTGACCATCGTCTCCCATACCGAGCCAATGGACATCGGCATTTATGCCCGCAATGGCTACTATTTCAACTATGACAGTGAAGCATTCAAGCAGATCATGAAGGATCTGGATGCCACAACAGACACCAGCGCCCGTTACGAACTGCTGCGCAAGGCGCAAGAGCAGATCACAGCGGATGCGGTGAACGGCTACCTGTTCCAGCTGGCAAAAGCCGGTGTCTGGAATGCAAACCTTGAAGGCCTTTGGGAAAACTCCCCAATCCCTGCCAATGATCTGACACAGGTTCACTGGAAAAACTAGGCGTTGACAGGGTGCGGGCCGTTGCCTGCACCTGTTCAATTTTAAAAAGGCTGGGTTCAAACCCGGCCTTTATCCTATGACCTATAGGCTCCCTGCCCTCATCCCCCTATAGTGGGATTGAGGATATAAAACCGGGACAACCATGTTTTCTTTTGCCTTTTTCCGTCTGCTTGTTTTCAGCCTGACGCTTTTTGCTGCCAGTCTGGTGCTGTTTGTGGTGCTGGAGGTGATCCCCGGTGATCCGGCGCAGCTCATGTTAGGTATGAACGCCTCCGCTGAAACGCTGGCTGCTCTGCGCGAGCAAATGGGGCTCAATCTTCCCCTTCTCACCCGCTACATCTCTTGGGTCGGCGGCATGTTGCACGGCGATTTTGGCATTAGTTACACCTACTCGGTACCCGTGTCCGAACTGCTTCTGGGCCGCCTTGTTGTCAGCCTGCCTCTCGCTGTCGTCTCGCTTATCCTGTCCGTTCTCATTGCTATTCCTCTCGGCGTTCTTTCTGCCCGTTATCGCGGCAAGGCGTTGGACACCTCCGTCATGGCAGGGGCGCAGATCGGCATTTCGCTGCCGAACTTCTGGCTTGCCATGGTGCTGGTCTATATTTTTGCCATCACGCTGCGCGTGCTGCCCTCCGGTGGTTTTCCCGGCTGGGATGCAGGCCTTGTGCCAGCACTCAAAGCGCTGATCCTGCCCTCCATAGCCCTTGCCTTACCGCAGGCAGCCATTCTTGCCCGCGTCATGCGCTCGTCCATGGTCGATGTGCTACACGAGGATTACATCAGGACCGCCCGGGCAAAAGGTCTTTCCAAGCGTGCAACCTTGTGGCGGCATGGGGTCAGAAACGCCCTAATTCCCCTGCTTACCATTATGGGGCTTCAGTTTTCCTATCTCATTGCCGGAACTGTAATCATTGAAAACGTGTTCTACCTTCCAGGCGTAGGCCGCCTCATTTTTCAAGCCATCACCCAGCGCGATCTGATCACCGTGAAAAGCGCGGTGATGGTTCTGGTTGCCTGCGGCATCTGCGTTGCCTATGTGGTTGATCTGGCTTACGCGGCCATAGACCCGAGGCTGCGCCGATGACAGCACCAATCCAAACCAAGATGTTCAGCCGTTTTCGCGGTGCTTTGCGCAACAAGTCCTTTGCCATTGGCCTTTTCCTTGCCGCCACCATTGCGGCTTGCGGGCTGTTATCCCTGTTCTGGACCCCAAGCCCCATTGATGTTCTCAATGTATCCCAGCGCTTGAAGCCCCCAAGCGAAACCCATCTGCTAGGCACCGATCAGTATGGCCGTGATATCCTATCCATGCTTATGGTCGGCGCCAGAACCTCCATTCTGGTAGCCCTGCTGGCCGTCTCCCTTGGCATGGTCATCGGCGTGCCCCTTGGTCTTCTTGCCGCCACCAAACGGGGCATCTGGGAAGAAGGGCTCATGCGCGTTAATGACGTGATCTTTGCATTTCCCGCCATTCTTTCGGCAGTTCTTGTCACGGCCCTGCTCGGCCCCGGCCTCATCAACGGCGTCATTGCCATTGGTATTTTCAATATTCCCGTGTTTGCCCGCGTGGCCCGCGGCGGCGCGCTTTCCCTGTCGGCCCGCGAGTTTCTACTCGCTGCCCGCCTTGCAGGCAAAGGCCCGTTTCGCATCACGGTGGAACATATTCTGCCCAACATCGCCAGCTTGCTTATCGTGCAGGCCAGCATTCAGCTTTCCATGGGCATTCTGGCAGAGGCCGGTCTTTCCTATGTGGGGCTTGGCACCCAGCCGCCCCTTGCCAGCTGGGGCCGTATGCTGTTTGAAGCTCAAACCATGGTGGCCTTTGCCCCGCAACTGGCCCTTTTCCCCGGCCTTGCCATCATCCTTTCCGTTCTGGGCTTTAACCTTCTGGGAGATGGCCTGCGAGACCTGCTAGACCCCAAACTACGCAAAAGGACGGCCTGATGTCTTTGCTGTCTCTGAACAACCTTCACCTTTCCATTGGCGACACACCAATCCTCAAGGGCATCAGCCTTTCTGTTGAGCAAGGGGAAACCCTTGGTCTTGTGGGTGAAAGCGGTTCGGGAAAATCGTTAAGCGCCTTGGCTGCCCTGCAATTACTGCCGGAAGGCTCCTCCGTGCAAGGTTCCATCACCTACAACGGGGCAGAACTGGTGGGGGCACCTGAAGGGGTTATGAACCGCCTGCGCGGCAAAGACATCTCCATGGTGTTTCAAGAGCCTATGACAGCCCTCAACCCCACCAAAACCATCGGCAACCAGATTGCCGAAGGCATCCGGCTCCATCAGGAAAAGTCCTCCCTTGGTGGTAAGAGGGAGATTGAAAAGCAGGTTCAAAACCTGCTTGAACGTGTTGGCTTGAGTTCCGAGGCCTCTTTTAGGAAACGCTACCCGCACCAGCTTTCCGGCGGACAGCGCCAGCGGGTCGTCATTGCCATCGCCATTGCCTGCCGCCCGAAGGTCCTGATTGCAGATGAGCCTACAACGGCGCTGGATGTGACCGTTCAGGCGCAAATTCTGGACCTGTTGAAAGATGTGGTTGCGCAAGAGAACATGGCGCTGCTCCTTATAAGCCATGACTTGGCGGTTGTGGCCCATATGGCAGACCGCATCGCCATCATGCAGCATGGACAAGTGGTGGAAGAAGGGCCGACGGATACCCTGTTTGAGACCCTCTCTCACCCCTACTCCCAAAAATTGGTGGAAGCCTCCAGCCACACCCCCCCGCAGCGCAAGCGCCCCGTAAAACAGGACGCGGCCCCGCTGCTTGCAGTTGAGAGCCTTGTACGCTCTTACCCGCTGCCCCGGCAGGTCCTTTTTGAAAAACGCAGGCACCACGTTGCTGTCAACCAACTCTCCTTTGCCCTTCACCACCACCAGAGCCTCGGCCTTGTGGGAGAGAGTGGATGTGGCAAATCCACGCTGGCCCGAACGGTTCTGGGTCTAGACACCCCGCAGGCCGGCGCAATCCGGTTTCTCGAAAAAGATCCGTTTTCCGCACAAGGTGCTGAGCGCCTTTCCCTGCAAAAAGGCATACAGGCAGTTTTTCAAGATCCGTTCGGCAGCTTCAATCCGCGCCACAAAGTGGAACGGATTATCAAAGAGCCTCTTTTCCTTCTGCGTCATCAACTCAGTACAAAAGAGCAAGAGAGAAAAGTTTATGATGCCCTTGAAGCCGTTGGTCTTTCTCAAAAAGACGCACAAAAGTACCCACACGAGTTTTCAGGGGGGCAACGCCAACGCATCGCCATCGCCCGCGCTCTTGTCACCCAGCCCAAACTGATTGTGGCTGATGAGCCGGTTTCTGCCTTGGATGTTTCCATCCGCGCCCAAATTCTGGACCTGTTTGCCGACCTGCGCGACCGCTTAGGAGTGGCCTACCTGTTCATCAGCCATGATTTATCTGTGGTGCAGGCTATCACTGACCATGTTCTGGTGATGCATAACGGAGAAATTGTCGAACAAGGGCCCACCGCTCAGGTCTTCGCCTCCCCGAGCCACGCCTACACCCGAAAACTGGTGGAAGCTGCTCCGAATCTGCACGAGGTCCTTGAGCAACGCAAACGCCGCGTCAGTTTTTAATTCAAAGTCACGCACTCCATAATTGAAAGTGCTCACACAACTATCTAAAAGTTTAGTTTTAAAATAAATTTGCAACTTAGCGCCGCAGTTCCACTCCAGCTAGCGCTTGGCGCTGTCTACATATGCCTCAATTCAACCCTGCAAAACTATATTTGGTAGGGAAAAATATTCCCAGCCACCACTCCTAGAATTCCTCCTCAAATCTCTACAGTTTTCCACTTGTCCAAATCCGGAATATGCGCGGGGATAACTTGTTAAATGAACCGTTGAAAAGCCATCACCTCCTAAACACCAAACTCGATAAAGCCGCAGCGTCTTCAATTTCTTATAAGAGTTTTCTAACAATTCACATTGGAAGTAAGGTCACCCACACAAAGCCTATGGATAACTTTGAATAACTAGCCCTTTCCCTTTTGATATTTGTATTGAAAGCGCGTAGGTTCCCCCTCCACATTTTGTTTTTCATAAAGATATTACGGGAGCCATTGGGGCTATGCGCTTAGGAATTGACTGGGGCGGTACCAAACTTGAAATTATTGCCCTGTCCGATGACGGTACTGAGCTTTACCGCAAGCGTGTTGCCACGCCCCAAAATGATTATGACGGCTGCATTCGCGCTGTTATGAACTTGGTGGAAATTGCGGAAAACGAAACGGGTCAGACCGGCACTCTCGGCCTTGGCATTCCAGGTTCCATCTCCCCCAGCTCCGGCCTTGTCAAGAACGCCAATTCAACATGGCTCAACGGCAACCCGCTGGACAAAGATCTGGAAGCAGCGCTTGGCCGCCGCGTGCGCGTGCAAAATGACGCCAACTGTCTGGCTGTATCAGAAGCAACAGACGGCGCTGGCGTTGGCTTTAAGGTTGTGCATGCCATTGTTATCGGTACTGGCTGCGGCACCGGCATTTCAATGGAGGGTAAACCTCTCATTGGCGCCAACGGTATTTCCGGCGAATGGGGCAGCACACCTATTCCATGGATGCGCGAGGAAGAGTTCCCCGGCCCTGTCAACTGGACAGGCAAGCCCGGCACCATAGATATGCTGTGCTCCGGTACCGGTTTTGAGTGGGACTATGAAGATACCACCGGCATAGGCAAATCTGGCCGTGAAATCGTTTCCATGATGCGTGCAGGCGATGAGCAGGCACAGGCCACCTACCAACGCTATTTGAACCGTTTGGCCCGCGCCATGGCCATGTCCGCAAACCTTCTGGATCCGGACTGCTTTGTTCTGGGCGGCGGCATGTCCAATGTAGACGAGCTCTATGACGATCTGGCGGAAGCCATGCGTCCCTATATCTTTTCGGATGGATACGAAGTCATCATCCGCAAAGCCAAACACGGCGACAGCTCCGGCGTTCGCGGTGCTGCGTGGCTTTGGAGCAAAAACAACCCATAATTTAATTTTTTGTGGCACTGGTCCTTAGCCTATTCTTTTTATAGTTTAAGGCACACCGCCGCCTATAACTGTGAGAGATCCATGTTCCAGCCAGAGATGCCTTCCCGGGAAATCCTTGAAACGCTTGTGGGTTTCAACAGTGTCAGCAGCAATTCCAATCTGCCGCTTTTAAACTGGATAGAAGACTATCTGGTCAGCTTCGATCTGGAGCCGATCAAGGTCTTTGATGAAACCGGCGAGAAGGCCAACCTGTTTGTCACAATCGGGCCCGAGGCTAACAATGGCTACATTCTCTCCGGCCATACGGATGTGGTGCCCGTTGAGGGGCAGGATTGGGCAACTGATCCGTTTACCTTGACAGAAAAAGACGGAAAGCTCTTTGGGCGCGGTTCCTGCGATATGAAGGGTTTCCTCGCCTGCGTTCTCGCAGCTGTGCCAAGCATGGTGAAAGCCCCCCTCAAGCGCCCCATCCATCTGGCTTTCTCCTATGACGAGGAAGTGGGCTGCATTGGCGTACGCCGTCTTATTGATGATCTGAATACCAAAGGATTCAAGGCTGAAGCCTGTTTTGTGGGCGAGCCCACAGACATGCAGGTGATCGTGGCCCACAAGTCAAAGGCGTCTTACACCGCCATCTTCACCGGCCTGTCCTGCCACTCCTCCCTCGCCCCGCACGGCGTCAACGCGGTTCAATACGGCGCGCGCCTTGTGAGCAAGCTGGAGCAGATGGGCGCGGCGCTTGCCGCAGGTCCCCATGACGAGCTGTTCGACATGCCATACTCCACCGCCCACACCGGCGTTATGCGCGGCGGAACGGCCCTCAACATTGTTCCTGATCATTGTGAGGTGGTCTTCGAGTTTCGCGTTCTGCCCACGGAAAGCCTCCATGCCTGCGTCGAGGAAATAGAGCGCCACGCCATGGAAGACCTTCTGCCGCAAATGCGCGCCGTGTCTCCCGAGGCAAACATCGAGTTTATTCCCGCCTCTGAAATTCAGGGGCTGAATACAAATGCGGAAGCGGAAGTCTCTATTCTGGCGAAAAAGCTGGCGGGGCGAAATGACCACGCAAAGGTCGCTTACGGCACCGAGGCTGGTCTTTTTCAAAACGTCCTTGGCGTCCCCACTGTGGTTTGCGGCCCCGGTTCCATCGAGCAAGCACACAAACCGGACGAGTTCATCAAAATCTCCGAACTGGACAAGTGCGACAAGTTCCTAAACAAGCTCATCGAGCACGCAAGCCGCTGATTCATTTACAAATCAAAGCCTAGCAACGAGCTCCGTACTGAAGAGGGCTAATCCTCTTCAGTCGAACCCCGCCTCACACCTATTTGTGAGCGTTTGTGCTCAGCAGTGCGCTTGCCCGCATGACCCAAGGGGTTTAACAGACCTTGCCACACATACCGCCGTCATCCCGGCCAATGAGCCGAGATCCAGACATACCAACAGATTTGCAATAATACCGACTGCACTCATTTCTTTGGGGCTAAGGAGAACCTTGACAAAACTTAGCTCGATTTACGGGTTCAACTATAAATGGAAGCAGCTGTTTTAGATCTAGGTAAACAGTTCCAGCACCATGTCACAACTAGTAAACAGCTTTGGATATCAATGTTACGCCTTCTAACCACCATGACGCTCCTGTCCCTATCCTTTGCCGGAGCTGCGCATGCAGCGTGCACCAGCCAACCTGAAAGCAGTTTGATCTTGAACAAGGACACTGCCAGTGATCCGGCCTCAGGTCTTGTTTGGAAACGGTGCGCTGTCGGGATGAGCTGGAATGAAACTAATCAAACCTGCTCCGGTCAGCCGGAAGGATTAACGCAAGATACGGCCAAAGCCGCTGCAAAGCACGCGGGCCAGAACTGGCGCGTGCCGACAGGCAGAGAGCTGGAAACACTCATCATTGAAGGGTGCGACGGCTATTTCATTGATAGAAAAGCCTTCCCGAACATCGAAGCATCAAACTTGGGCGAAGGGGCCAAGTTCTGGACCTCAACAGAAGCGATGATCCCGAATATGTTCTATTTCTTTGACCTCACCCACATCAATGTAGACATGCACTCCTCAGGCTACGACCTCTCGGTGTTACTCGTTAAAGATTTATAGGAGAGCCAGCTTTCCAACTCACTAAACAGCCCAATAAGCTGTGCCCAAACTTCCAATAACTGCACAAACAACCTGCGGTAGCTAGCTTGTTCGCCACCATTGCCATAGGCCCTCGGTCAAAATTAAAACAATTATTGGCCTAGCCATGCTGCAAACATTATCAACCGCTTGCTTTTGGGCATTCCTATTCTTGCTGCTCGCCAGCCCATTTATGCCTGTATACCTTATGTGGAGGATGGCTGTCCTTTCCGCCCTAGCATTTACAGCAGATTACCTTCTCTCTACACCTATAACTCCCTTGGTCGAACAAAGCGACTTCAGTAAGGATGCAAGTACAGCAGGTTACCTTCTCTCTACACCTACACCACCCTGGGTCGAACAAAGCGACTTCAATAAGGATACAAATAGGGCATTTCATATATTTTTTTGGTCCACTTACACCCTCATATTCATTTTCAGATTAGCTGCAGCAATGAAAAAGTATAAAACCTTTTTTCCTATTGTTGGCCCTAACACCCTTTTTAAAAAATACTTTGATATTGCCGCACTCGTGGCAAGTGGCTGTGCAATTGGATTGGCTATTGCGGCTATTCTGGCAACAGTCTTTTCTGGCACCTCAACAGGAATATATCTTGATCTAGGCATAACCATCTCAGCGGCGGCTCTGGGTATTCTCGCCTTCCTTATTCTTCGGGGAAAGCTCGCCCTCATATGCCTCACGACCCTTGCAACCTTCGCAACCATAGCTGGTATAGGGTCTTTTCAGACCAACAAAATTCTCGAAACAGGAGAAGCGTTGGCAAACGGTCGCCCTTGGTGCCTAACCTCAACAAGCAGATCCCTTCAAACTGGGCAAGTCTCTGACATTGGCCAACTGGGGTTTTTCTCACTGCCAAAAGGAAACTCCTATCCCCACTTAGGCTTAGTGATAGGCGTTCGGAACCAGACATACCTTGCAGCTCACTGGTCCATAAAACAGCAGAAGTTCGAGCCTTCTGAATATGTCGATAGATACACGCCCACCTGCCTTCCAGTTAAGGACTTCGCCAGCGCACTGGCAAAAGGAGAAATTGAAAGCAACAGTTTCGCACTCGGGCCAGTGCACTATTCCATTCCAGACAAGTACCAGCCACGCGCCTTTATGGATCGTCTCCGGATCCGCATGCCCAAGCCAGCAACATCTGGTGATGCCACCTCAGCTCGCATTGATCACGTAAATGTATATTACAGCCCAAGCGAACCGCATATTCCTGTAGATGCCATAGGGCTGCAAGATAAATCCAAACTTACCCAAATCGATCTTACTCAATACACATATAGAAATGAACTCGTTCTAACAGACAGTGACAAAACAGCAGGAAAACAGGCTATCTTGCACTGCTCCTATCGTAGTTGCCGCGCGGAAGTATTCGACGGTTCGCTGAAATACGTTTTTGGCCTTTCCTACGAACATCTCGACGAATGGAGCGAGGCAACCCGTCATGTTTCACAGTTGTTCAACAGTTCTCAGCAATAGCCCTTTTAAGGACTGGTGAATTTCGCAAAAACACATTGCGCTGGGGCCAAAGCTGGGCTAATCAATTGCCATGAATATTCGGTCAAATCAAAATGTGCTTTGGTGGTGGCGCCCGTAACGGCGGCCATGATGATGCACGTGTTGATTTAACACGACAGATCTTCGAGCCGCCGCGTTTCACGCAGGCGGTTTTGTTGTATCTGGCCTTCTGCGTTTTTCCGGACAAAGGGAAACGGGCACTCGCAAAGTTGGAGGAAAGCTATGCCGTCGACGGCAGCACGCACTTATAAAACCAAAGGCGGCATCACCATTCGCCGCTCCTCTCGGCCAGCTGATTATGAAGCGGGAACCAGTGAATGGATGGACCGTTTGGATACCCAGCGCGGCGCGGTTCTGTCCTCCTCCTATGAATATCCGGGCCGTTACACCCGCTGGGACATGGCTTTGGTGAACCCGCCCTTGCTGCTGGAAACCAACGACCGGTCCATTACCATTCGCGCCTTAAACCAGCGTGGAAAAGTGTTGATGCCCGCTATTAACAAAGCGCTTCAACATCATGAAGATATTGATGAATTTAATGGTGGTGAGATTGAAACAAATCTGACCATTAAAAAGCCAGAGCGGGCTTTTTCCGAGGAAGAGCGCTCCCGTCAGCCCTCGTCATTTTCCGTGGTTCGCGCTCTTGTTGCCCTGTTTTCCTGTGATGATGACCAGCTGGGTCTTTATGGCGCGTTCGGCTATGACCTCACTTTCCAGTTCGAGCCAATTGACCTGAAGTTAAAGCGTCCCGATGACCAGCGGGATATGGTCCTGTTCCTGCCCGATGAAATCCTCATCGTGGATCACTACGGGCATAAGGCCCACGTGCTGGAATATGAGTTCGAAGTGGATGGCAACAGTACGCAAGGCCTGCCGCGTGAGGGGGAAGAGACCCCATATAAAGCGGCAACTGAAAATCCGGGACGCGGCGACCATGAGCCGGGTGAATACGCCAAACTGGTGGGCAGCGCTGTTGAATACTTCAAGCGCGGCGACTTGTTCGAAACCGTTCCGGGCCAGACCTTCTATGAGCCATGTCCCAATCCACCCTCTGCCGTGTCCCGACGTTTGCAGCAGATCAACCCCTCTCCCTATTCCTTCTTTATCAACTTGGGCCACGGGGAATATCTGGTGGGCGCATCTCCAGAGATGTATGTGCGTGTCACAGGGGGCCGACGTGTTGAAACCTGCCCTATTTCTGGCACCATTCAGCGCGGCAGCAATGCCATTGAAGATGAAGCACAAATCCGCAAGCTGCTGAATTCCAAAAAGGACGAAGCCGAGCTGACCATGTGTTCTGATGTGGACCGCAACGACAAGAGCCGCATCTGCGCTCCTGAATCCGTGCGGGTAATAGGCCGTCGTCAGATCGAGATGTATTCGCGCCTCATACATACGGTAGATCATATCGAAGGCACTCTGCTGGAAGGAAAAGATGCGCTGGATGCGTTCCTCTCCCATACATGGGCGGTAACAGTGACCGGCGCGCCCAAACGGTGGGCCATGCAGTTTATCGAGGATCACGAGAAGAGCCCTCGCGCTTGGTATGGCGGCGCCATTGGCGCTGTGCTGTTTAACGGCGACATGAACACCGGCCTCACCCTGCGCACCGTGCGCATCAAAGAGGGCGTGGCGCAAATCCGCGCGGGCGCGACCCTGCTTTATGATAGTGTGCCGGAAGACGAAGAAGCCGAGACCGAGCTGAAAGCCTCCGCCATGCGCGCGGCCGTTCGCGAAGCTGGTCTTGCATTGAAAACGGAAGAAAAATCCGAGAAGAAGCAGCTTGGCAAAGGCAAGAAAATCCTGCTGGTGGACCACGAAGACAGCTTCGTGCACACGCTTGCCAACTACTTCCGCCAGACAGGCGCGGAGGTCATCACCTACCGCACACCTGTTGCCGATGCGGTGTTTGATGAAGTAAAGCCGGACCTTGTGGTTCTCTCCCCCGGCCCCGGCTCACCAACGGATTTCGACTGCGCCGCCACCATCGCCAAGGCGCGGGCGCGTAAGCTGCCCCTGTTCGGCGTGTGCTTGGGCCTGCAAGCCCTTGCAGAATCCTTTGGTGGTGTCATCGGCCAGCTGGACGTGCCCGTGCACGGCAAACCCTCTCCGGTCTCCTTCACGAGCGGCTCCCTCATTTTCGACGGGCTCTCCTCTCCGGTCACCGTGGGCCGCTATCACTCCCTGCACGCCAAAGCCGACACCCTGCCCGCAGAGCTGAAGGCAACTTCCTTCACTGAAGACGGCATTGTCATGGCCTTCGAGCACGTGAGCGAACCCATCGCCGCCGTCCAGTTCCACCCCGAATCCATCATGTCACTGGATCAGGACGCAGGCCACAAAATCATCGAGAATATTATTGAGAAGCTCGGCAAAGCCTAGGCTTGAGTTAAAAAAGTTAGAGATAAAGAGCCCCGCTATTTTGGCGGGGCTCTTTTAATCTGAAATCAAACTTTTTCTTTGGCACCGGCTAGTTTGGGGTCATCTAAAAAACCTTGGCGACCTGCCCAATCAAACAGCAATGACTTGAGATAATCTAGGTACTCACTCTCATCAGGGCTGTAGTCAAGTGGATAGCGAGTTTCTGACTTGGCTATACTGTCAAAAAACCTGATGATCTTATCTTTTATTTGTTTATTCTCTTTTATCGCCAAGTAGGTGTGGAGAGGTTTATCTTTTGTAACTGGCGGCAACTCCCAATGCTGCTCAAAGTCTGGCAGGCTGCATTCATGAGCGACGGCCAGCTCCTGATCTCGCGCCACTTGTATACTGTTGTAAATTGTTTGATTCATAGCCCACATTGGGTTGGCCTTTTTACCACTGTTTGTAAGAGGCCAGTCAGTATCGTGAAAAACACTAAATGGAATTTTGAAGTGTGTCGCAATTTTTATAAGGGCAGGTAAGATAGCCTTGCCACGCGCTCGAACGATCGACACCTTTTCAGAAAGAGGATGACTTGTTTCAACAACTGCTGCCAAAAAGGCTGCGTGCTCAGTGTCGCCCTCAACGAAAATTGGATAGGAACCAAAAAATATCTCAGAAAACCCAACATCCATTTGTTGTATAGCTTGAAGTTGTTGCTTTTCATCACCCTCAAACTCTATCTCGTCTGCACGATAGGTATTGGTCTTGATTTCACCATCTTCACATATATCTCTACTGAGACGAATAATTGTTGTGTGGTCCACAAGCGGGTTTATGAAAAATGGTGAGTGAGTTGTAATAAGAACTTGCCAATCTGAATCTTTTGCCAGCTCATAAAGCTGTTTTTGCGCAGCTCTTGCAGCCATAGGGTGAAGTGCATTTTCTGGCTCATCTATCAAAAGAACATAACCGGGTAGCGATGACTTACTTTCATCACCATCTACTCGCTCTTTTTCAGATATTGCTGATATTTGCCGTTCTAAATCTTTAACTTTATCATCATTGGGGCTTTTCTTCTTTTTTTCTGCGCGAAGAGTTTTCTCTAAATCTTCTCTCGCTTTCCTTTCCCTCGCAAGCTCATTGTGAACTTTCAACATGGACCAAAATAGTGCCCTTCTGGCCCCTGCCCCTTGCTGAGATAATGAGGTACTGTACTTGCCTTGTTTAATGCTAAGACCAGACCCTTCTTTAAGTAACTTCTCGACATTAATTGTGGGTGCGGCCAAGCGAATATTCAAATCAATGGCTAAGTCAGGAAAGATCTGACTTACATTTTCATCAATGGATTTCGATATTTGACTCAATTCAGTTTGGTAGGGGTCGATAACTGCATTTACTATGTTCCTAAGATCAGATATTGACTTGGATAAGTCCGAATCTGGTTGCTCTGATACTTCTTTTAGTCTTTTACCCATCGGCCCTAAGGCCAATGCCATTAGCGTTGTCTCTGTCTGTTCCGCATCCTCTAAAGAACCTATTCTTAAAGGTTGAGGTAACCCCGATTTGAAAACATTATCAGCGCCTCCAGCCTTACCATCAGCTGCCCAGTCATCAATTTCAGGATTCCAAGTTTGCCTCGTTGGTTTGCCCAATCTATCCCAACTCCAACGGCTACGAACAATTCTCTGTTCACCTTTAATAATCTTCCATTTTTCATCAATGTTGCCTAATGTTCCCTCAGGCACATGAACATCCAACTCCACAACTGCACTATCTTCTTCGGCGCAAAATTGAGACCTGTCCAATTCAGGATCAAATAAAGAAGGTGTATGAGCAAGCTCATATGCACGCAGAACAGTCGACTTTCCGGCATTGTTTTGCCCGACTAAACAGAGAATATTATCTAGAGCGATTTCAACCTCCTCAGATCCGAAGCAGCCAAGATTTTTAATCCTCAGAGTTAGTAGCTTTGACCGTTCACCCATACTCGCCTCCATATTAATTTTAAAGCAATGAGGCGCAACGCTGAATCGATTGGGGATTCCCAATCAGGTTGATTTGTGATTCACTCCTTTTAGGGAGGAGATCACATGGGCCGGCCACTTTCACTTGATTTACGCCTTCGCTTTAAAAGGCTCATTTTATCCGGGATGAGCGGGCGTGAAGCAGCACGCCGCCTGCTGATCTCTCCAGCATCAGGATCTCGCTTGGCCCGTAAAGTTCGGGAGGGGCAGAGTTTAATCCCGGTCAGGACAGGGCGCCCAAAGGGAGGCGGAAAATTGGAGCCCTACCTCTCCTTCTTGCGCGAGCTGGTCAATCAAGACGGAGATATCACGTTGATGGAGTTATGTGATGCACTTTTCATGGCTGAGGGAGTGAGGGTTCACCATACTTCCGTCTCCAAGGCTTTGCGCCGTCTTGGCTACACCTATAAAAAAAATCGTTGGTGGCAACCGAGCGTGGCAAACTCCATGTACAAAATGCCAGAGATGAATGGCGCCACACCCGTCAGCCTATAATGCGTGATCTGCCTGAGAGACTGGTGTTTCTCGATGAAACCAGTGTTAAAACGAATTTAACCCGGCTGCGAGGCCGAGCCTTTAAAGGGGAACGAGCCCTTGACACAGCGCCGTTTGGACGCTGGCAGAACCAGACCTTTATCGCCGGTTTGACCCACGAGGGACTCATTGCGCCCTGGGTTCTGGACGGGGCCATGAATGGCAAGGCATTCACCACTTATATCACGACACAACTGGCTCCATGCTTGCACCCTAAAACGGTGGTCATTCTGGATAACCTGTCCACACACAAAGTTCCAGAAGCCGCAAGGGCCCTCAGACAAAGCGGGTGTTGGTTCCTTTTTCTGCCGCCCTATTCTCCTGATCTCAATCCTATCGAAATGGCGTTTTCCAAGCTCAAAGCACACCTACGCAGAATGAAAGCCAGAACCTTTGAGACCTTGATAAAGGCTCTGGGTGACATATGCGATCTGTTCACACCCCAAGAGTGTTGGAATTACTTCAAGGCAGCTGGATATGTTTCAGTATAAAGGCTCAAGACTATAGTAGTAATTTTTAATAAAACAATTTTAAATATATATAGCTAAAATGTTACTTATCAAGCTGAGGAACTCAGTGAAAATTCCTAAAATACTTCGGTGAAGTCGTCTCACCAATGACTTGTTATTTGTCCACTCAATTGCTTAAAATACCGTTTTATCCCCCTCCTCCTCAAGAACTTCCACAAGCGTCCTCTTGGAAAGTTCCACCAGAAACGGGCTTTCTTTGTTCCGATAATAGGCCAATGCAATGAGCGCCCATGACAGGGCCCATCCCTTGGCCCGCAGCCAGCTGGCCTCATCTATGTGGGCAGCGGTAAAAAACGCCTGTCGGTTCGCGCCGGAGAATAAGGTCCATGCGGCCATCAGATCTACAGCCGGATCACCAGCGGCGCACAGGCCAAAGTCGATGACGGCTGTAAGACGCCCGTTCTTTGCCAGAAGGTTCCCCACCAGCAAATCTCCATGAACCCAGCGAGGCGCTAGGTTCCACTTGGGTGCACCCAAGCAGTGCTCCCAGATCACGAGAAGGTGTTTGACATCGTAAAGGTCTTCAAGCTGCTGCATTGCTTGGCGCACAAGGGCGTCACGCACCATCAAGGGGCTCCCGCGAAAGTGGTTTTCCGCCCCAGCCGGCGGCCCGTCAGCGGTGTCAAGGTGCCAAAGCTCGCGTAAAAAGCCCGCCAGATCTATTGCGAGTTGCGGCTGGTCAGAAACATTTTCAGCGCTAGCGCTCACCCCGTCTATCCAGTTCAGCACCACCCAAGGGCAAGGATAGCGCCCCTCCGGCCTGCCCAGCGCATATATGTGCGGAACCTCCCAGCTCATGCCTTGGAAGCGCCCCAGCACCTGTAATTCCCGTCGCAGCCCCTTGGCACACGCGGGCGAACGCGGCAGGCGCAAGCATTTGTCCTGCCCGCAGCGAAACAGGAAATTATCGGTACCGGTGGAGTGAACCCGTTGCAGGGGTAGGCCCGCAAGCTCCGGCATTTGAGAGGCCAGCAGGCCTTGAGCCACCTGCGTACTCATGGCAAGCTCAT
Organism: Pseudovibrio sp. M1P-2-3; assembly: GCF_031501865.1. Taxonomy (NCBI): domain Bacteria; kingdom Pseudomonadati; phylum Pseudomonadota; class Alphaproteobacteria; order Hyphomicrobiales; family Stappiaceae; genus Flexibacterium; species Flexibacterium corallicola. The sequence continues at coordinate 1,730,543 of NZ_JARRCW010000001.1, read as the reverse complement.
CAGGGTGAATTGGGGTATCACGCATTTTTCGTTCTTGCTTTAAACAGCACTACATGTGGCACGAGACTGCGGCGATTTCACAGAGGTTTCCAAGGATTATTTTGACAAAAAAACCACTTGCCTATAAAAGTTGCATATACAATAGTTAACCAGATATAATTGCAAAGTTCTGGATAAAAACAAGCCCCAATTTCCAGAGTAACGCGCAACCTTCATTGTTAATCTTCAATACCGTGTTCCCCTTGATTGATGCACACATAGAGTTTTAGAGAAAAACTATCAAAACGGGCGTGTCCTTATGTCCCGTGCGAAGGTGGCGTGCACGGGTGAGCTCCATTCCCCACTCACCCTGAGCCACTGTAAAGCCCTCAGCCAACAAGGCATACGGCATTCTGATCGGCGGTTACTTTATTCATAAAGTTACGATGCTCTAATCAGTCTGCCGGACTAAGTTGCGGCACGAGTTTTGACATTGTCAAAGTCGCGCCAGCCTCCGCTTCTATTGAAAGCCAACGACTGTTCATCCAGTTCAATGCATCAGTTCGAATAACGTAATTCATCAAAGAGGCTTCATTTTGCAGGTCTTCGGAAGCCGTGAGAAAATCCGACCACCACGGGATCAGCGTCCCAAGCACGCCAGCGTCGGACGGCCCTGTTCCCAACGCCAATTGCAAAGCCGTTCCTATTTGTTCAGGAGTTGGATTTTCATCGTGGCCTGCAGCCATTAGCTCACCCTCTACAATATCGGTCAGCCAAGCCACCGCAGCAACGCGAGGGGGCGGGTTTATGTCCGGACTGTCCTCAGTGGTCGGAGCGCTTTGAAAACTAGGGGGTATTCTGGAGACAAAAGTCGTTCGGTAGAGAACACGCCAACAGCCGTTTTCTGCGATACTCGTCTCCCGTAATGCCGCAGCATTCGGACTATTTGACAGGGCCAGCCAGACCGGGTCCACAACTTGCGCAAAGAACATGTTGAAAGCATCATGGCTGGGCGGAAGGTACATGGACATGAACCGGTAGCTATCGACTTTTCCGGGAGCTGCATTTGTCTCATAACCGGCAAAGGCTTCGTTTTGAACGATAGGTTTGTTGAGCCAGCCGTCCGCGTCCACTGATGCAGATAGCGCAAATCCGCGATCCCGGGCGCGGGATTTTTCCGCCGTCACCGTTACCGAAGTATCGAAGGTCGCGTCCGCACCGCCATGCACACCAGGGGCTTCAAACTCGAAGCCCAATTTTATCTGGCCTGCCGTCTCGGTTAAACCCGCATAATTCTCGGAATAGGTATTGGCCAGCTGGGTTTCCTCACTGTGATACCCCCCTCCAGCAGTCCAGACATATGTATTGACGATCGAGCGTTTATTTACATCGCTTGTCCAGTTGTAGGACGGATCATCTGAAACAGCGTCATTTTTAAATCGCTCCAACCCCGTTTCGCTTGCAAAGCGGCTTGCTCGGTAGGTGCTGACGTCAAAGGAATCGTAGTAAGTCTGGGCCTCGGCTTCAATTCTTTCCGCTTCTCGTTTGAGCGCATAGGCCTCAACAGGTCTGAAGAAACTCGGCGTGTTTTCCGGCAGCTCCTTTAACCCGATTTTACCATCCAGTGAGCCTGTCTGAATATAGGCCGGATTCAGTGGAAAATCTATGAGATTGACATCGGGCGGGATGTCCTCGGAGGGGACAACGGTCAACTTCACCGTCGTGTCGGTTCCTTTGAGTTGGCTGGAATACAAGTCCGCCGTCAAGGATTTAACAAGGGCATATCCAACACTGTCAGTGATGAAACGCCTGCCTGTTGTTTGATTAAACACCTCACCCTCGGCCTCCCACACGCCAGCGGGCGCCAGACTGTCAGAAAACGTATCCATGGAGCCGATTGACAGGCCTGCGTTTTCACTAGAGCCCCATTTGAACGAGAAGGCATCGCTGAAGGTGATTTTGGACTTGATCTTGACGGGTTCAACCTGAACCTCGGCGCCAATACCGGCAGAAGTACCCGCAACAGTTTCAAATGCGGGCCCTAGTTTAGGCTCGACCTTGAAAGCATAATCCTGACTTTCGCTGGCAGAAAAGCCATAGGAGACCCCCGAGGTTTGTGTCAGGGCAACCTTGGTAATACCCACATACTTGAAATAGGTTCCAACGGTCAGGTAATAGGGGCTGGTTTGATTTTCTGAGGGAATAGGAGGCGCGCCTTCAATGAAGCCTATCAAACTCGGGCGGGTTTGAACCTGCCCCACATGGACTGTGTCCAGATCTCCCACTTTAAAGCCGCTGACGGTCAGGAGCCCATTGGGTTCAAAGCCGCTGGTGGGGGCCATATAGGCCCGCTTCATAACGCTGAACAGGTTTCCAGAAGAATCCCGTTGCAGATCGCTGTATTCCACGGCAGTTGGAGAACCACTGATATTCCGGTTCAGCCGGTTTTCCACGCCGCCAAGCACATTCAAAACCTCTGGGGCTTCATTACTGACAGGAGCACCTTGGGCAGACCAAACTCCACTAAGGCTTCCTGTCACGGTTCCGGTGTTTCCTCGCCCAGTAAAATCAGTAATTACAGAACCGGATCCATTGTCGAATTTCCAATAGCCCTCCAGATTGGTCTCTGCCCCTGTAAGAAGCCGGAACATGCTGTCACTGATCTGCTCTTCCGTCAGCTCCACACTCCACAACCGCAAATCATCAATGTAACCCGAGAACCCAGCGTAAGGTACTGATGCCGCCAAGTTCGCATTCGACACGACGAACTGATCATCCGCACCATATCCTCCCATTGATTTGATGGAAATTTCGCTTAGTGCAGAGGCTTCACCATTGACGTAGAGCGATATACGGCCTGTATCGTTCTGATACAGCCACATTTCATTGCTGGTGAGCGTCGCGTTTGCCACTTTCTCCTGATCTTGAGCCGTTTTGCCGCTCATCTCTTCAAAAGACCAAAATGACACCATCCCCGTTTGCCCATCCGGGGCCCAGCGGCTTGCATAGGCATTGGCGACGAGGCCGGCAGTCATAGTTGTTTGCCAGACACGGACTTGAGCTATCCACCCGTCAAACGGCTGCGCGCCGCTTCCATCCCGCCCCATGTAAAAAATATTATCCGATGAGGACAATGTAATACTGTCATCGAAGTCAGACTTTTCATAGGTTTGAGCGAGTTCGCCATTCAGATAAACCTTTAAGATCAGCTGATACTGGATCTTTTGCTCGCCTTGCAGGTCTGTCGTTGGATTGACAACCGCTGTATAAGCCGTGGCCGCAATGTATGTTGCGGTACTGGCCGGTGCAATGCCACTGCTGTCTGGACTGGTCGATACCTGAAAACTTCCCAGATTTGTCGACACTTCAAAGGTAATTGTCCCGTTGGCTTCCCGCCGCAGAATATAAGAACCCTGACGGGCGATAAGTCCTTGTGGATTGGCATTGTTCGCAGACGGATTTATCCATGTCTCCAAACTCAATTCCGCTCCGGGGCTCAGTGCGCTGGATGTACCTGCCTCGGCCCACCACCCGTCTTGGGTCTGTAACGCATTGCCGATTGAATATGTTAACGCAAATTGCGACCAACCAAGCAAAGGCGAGCTAGAGGCCAGCATTGCCCGCTCCGCAACTCCTGCCATTGGCAACCGATAAAGACCCTTACCAGCTTGCCAACTTGGATTACTTTCACCTTGAATGGAAACATTCAGTGTATCGCCGCCGCTTGAAACATTGGCAATTTTTAAACCACTCCCCTCTGTAAACAGGTACCTTGCACCCAAGTCAGGGGAGCTGTTGGAAAGTGGACGGGTTGCAGATTCAATCATCTCCTCGTTGGTCAAAGCGCGGCGCCAAATGGACCCTTCATTAATGTAGACCGCATTTTGGCCCTGACTCGTATCCCCAAAGAAACACTGCCCAAGTCTGATATCACTATCGAGGTTCGAGATCGTGCCAGCAACTGCAGCCCCTCCATCGACAGAGAGGCGCAAAGACATTGTGCCATTGTCCGTTGTAAATGCGAGCGAAACATAATGCCACTCACCCGGCGCAAGCGCGGTGGGCCAGCTTGCAACAGCCGTACCGCCCGAATCCAGAACCTCGATTGTATTATCCGAATTCAACCGGACCTTAAAAACAACCGTTGACGCACCGATGACATTCATGCTGCCGATATACCCGGTATATCCCCCAAGCACACCGATACGCCATTCCATTGTACCTGCACCTTGCGCCATGGTGACCCCTTGATAGATGCGGGTCGTTGGCGTGAGCTTCAAAGTAGCCGAGGGTTTTGTTCCAACCATCCATTTGAAGACACGGGTGGGAAACTCCGGAGTACCAGTGCGTTGGTAGGTGATTACGCGGTCAATATCGCTGGTTATCGGCGCTTGTGTTAGAGGCTGTTTCAGCCATCCCTCCACCGAAAAGTCTCCGGCAGGTGCCAGTGCAGGGGCAAGAGGAGCCGACATATCCCATGTTACCGTCGTCGTGGATGCCGAAATATTCAAAGCAAAAGGTGGTGCAATTCTTATCCATCCGCCATTTGTCCCTTGGATAGACAGGTTGGCCGTTCCGCCAGTCTGGTGCGCCGTATCCTGAACGATGGGAACCGCGCCATTGCTTGCCTGCGAAGTGGAAATTCCAAACAGAGTTGAGCCCCGGCGTAGCGGGTTTGACGAACTGCCTTGGGCACCTACTCCTTCAAGGTGGGCAGATTGAAGAATGGTGGCCGCCTTGGAAACAGGTGCACCGACAACCAAATCACGCTGTTCGCCGCCAGATTGAATTATGCGCAGCATGGCAGCTCCGCCAAGCATGTCAGCTTTTAGGAGAGACGTCGTCGGCATGTCGGAAAGTGTTGCAATTGGACCGGACGCCAGCAACATAAGGTTTTCGTTTAGCGTCTGACGATCTCCAGAGGACAGATTGGAATAGTCATAGGAAGACGATGTACCGTTCAAGACATCAACGACACTCGCCAAGTCGCGGGGAACATCCTTGAAACTGGCTGATTTGTCTGCATTGCCGATTTTGGCACCCCAAGTGACATTCGCTTGGTCGGCTTTTGTAGCCTTTGAAACCTTAAAGCTCACATCAGACACACCGGCTTTGCCAAGAAAGAGCAGGCTGGGGCTGTCCAACCCATTACCCGGCGGGTTCAATTGCCAAATACTCTGGTCCCCGGCATCCCCGTAACTGTCTGTGGGGGTGTAGTCGTAAGTCTCTGACACTCCGGAAAGTACAGAGAGTAACTTTTGGGAGGTGGGCGGAACATCTACCCATTTTTGAGAGAAAGGCACCGATGGTGAGTTGTCCCACAGCATCGGCTGATAGGTGAGTATAAGATCCAGCGCTCCGTTATTTTCGGTGATATCCACCTTCGTTAGCGGGCAACTCTCGGGAAACAGGCTGATCAGAACCAAAACGGCCTCCCAGAAGGCCTCACCCACTGGCAGCCTCACCTGAGGGAAAATCCCGTCATAATCGAAGAAGATAGTCCCACCTGCTCCAATTTCCGAGTTGGTTGGTTGGGCAACTGCATTTCCGTTTAGTGCGGCAACAAAGGCGTCGGCACGACGTGGAACACCCGTCCATGTTTCTTTGGCCCCGCCGGTTGTGCTTTCAAATATGACATCGCACAAGCCCGTATCACCGGAAGAGGCCGCTGAGACAGTCGTTGTCGCGGCATTCATCATGGTTCCGGTGCGTCTGGAGACATAGGAAACAATACCTGTTTGCTTCTCCCCCCCTTCGGATGTTGCAGTGGCCTTCCAGTCAGAGAGGAAGGATGCGCGTGCTGTCGAAGTGCTGAAATGAGCAACCTCGAATACACTATCCTCACCCCTTTGGTACAGGTGAAGGTATCCATCCGAACCCGATAGAAGTGAGGGCGTTTGTCCGGTCAACAGAAAATCGGCTAAGCCGAATTCGACCGTAAGGCCGTTACTATCAACATCAATTTGCCCCCCGCTGTCTGTTTGGAGCGGTGTTGCGGCTGCAACCAATGTTGCACCGCGGACGGTTCCAGGGTTTGCATTACCGGTATACGTGTCCGGTGTCGTAGGTGGATCTGCATTATAGTCAACAGCATCCAACGGCCATGTTCCGGCAATATCGCCATCAATGGAGATTTCCAGTTGGTCCAGTTCTCCAATATACCCGTCAGTTTGTCTGGCAATGCGTGTAATTGGTCCATTTGGCAATGACGCAGCGCTCGCTCCTGCCACGTTCACGGCGTCATCATTGATTAAAACTGAAAAAGTTCCACCAGCACCATCCGCCACAAACTCTGCCACAACATGGGTCCACGTATTCACAGGTGTCACCAGATCGGTGGTAATGGCTTCAACCGTAGCGCTTCCGGTTCCAAAGCCTATTGCAACCCGCCCGCCTTCAACCAAATCCAGATAGGGGCCGCGTGTCTTATCCGATTTGTCATCCCCAACCACCTGAACCCGATTGGGAAGGTTTCTGGTTGGTCGAAGCCAGATATCGATTTTATACCCGCCGGTAACATTTAAACTGTCATTCGAGTTTGGCAGCGTGACATCGGTACCGGACTTGAATGCCAAACAGTAGTTCGCCTGCGCCAGCGGCGGCAGCTTAAGCTTTGATTTTGGCCGGGCTAAAGTACCTTGTGTCGCAACCCCGAAATCCAGTAGGGCTGTACCCGCATTTTTGGAATCTGAAATCACCGGCTGCGCAAGTAGAACTCGTAGTTCGCGATTTAACTCGGATTCGCCACTGGAGGTGACGTGGCGTTCGCGCCGTGCATAAAGAACAGTTGCAGGACCAGCCGTTGCGCTCAAGGCGTTCCCCGCTTCATCCTGCAACTCTATCGTGTTCGTGGGTGAAATCGTGTAGTCACTATTGATCGTAGTGCCTGACAGGTCAAAAATAGCCGCATCCGTAGATGGAATTGCATAGTGCTTGATTGTCCCCGAACTGGCTATTGTCGTGAAAATATGCCAAATCCGTCCACCTATTGAGGGCGATGAGGTTGCAGTAACCGTAAACCGTCCCTCCTCCAGTCCTGACACAAACGAGAGGTCATAGGTTGGCTCAATATAGGGCTCTCCGTCAGCATTCAAACTGCTTTGCGGATCGCGTGTACTGTCAGCATAGGCATATCGTCCAGTTTCCCGAAAGCGGACCTCTGAAGCGGGCATTAAGATAAGCGGCGCTTCTCCTTGGTCATTGGGCTTGTCCCGGGTCAGTCGAAAACGGTTAAACCATAAAGTGTTCGTGGTGCTTTGCCGAAATAAATAGATAAACTCGTTATCTGCCCAAGCAGCAAAAGGTGCATCGGCAGTCTGCAGACCCGGAATCATACCCAGTTCAGCATCCACAAGCGCCATGCCCGCCGGTCGCAACCATGTTGGAAACACCAATTCGGTAAATCCGGACCAGTCTAGAGCATCACTGCTGGAATCGATGTCAAGATCGAGAATATTGTACCACAGGCTATCACAGTGAGTTTGAGTTGTGGTACGGGCGAGTGCCACCACGGTTCCCTGACACGTGATCAAGCGTACATCTTTAAATTGACGTTGTACCATAGAACACACTCCTTAAACTTCTGCGAAGAGTACGATTGCGCATGCCCGGCCAGACCGCTTGAGCTGTGGTGAGTTTCAGCGGTTTGGACAGGCCAAATAATGTTTAATGATGGCAGGATTGAAGGCTATAAATGCCCTCAACCCTCTCTCTTTCAATTAGCAGCAGGCGTTGGCAACCCGTCCGACTCTGCTGTCCAGCGTCGTATGGCGACCAAGAACGTATGCCCGGGGCACATCGGACCCAAACCACGCACGCAGTGCATCAATTTCATGAGTGGCTAAGGATAAACGCCGGATATCCATTGACCGGTTGTAAACGTCTTGGTGAGAATTGGAGGGTGTCGTAAATGTGAAATAGGTGAGTTCCAATTTAAAGTCACCAGTAGGTGGCTTACCATTTGAGTAGTACTGATAGACAATATCCGCATTAAAATTAGCAGGAACCAAGCTTTGGAGGCCAGCTTGAAAGTTTGGCTGATTGTCTGGAACCGTTGTTTTTTGAAGGACCAAAGGCGGGTTAGGACCCTGTTTTGATGTACTGAACGCGACTTCCGAACCGCCTGGTGCGCCGGTCACGCTGATCTGCACATAGGTTTGATCTTCAGTTGTGCCTTGAGAAAAGTTCAAGACCTTTTCAATGATACCAGCGCCGTCACCCAAAGCAATATTACGCCAACCCACATTTGGATTTTGACCGACATAATTTCTCAGTCCCCCAACATCATTGATGCTGGATTCTGTTGGCAACGGGTTGGGGTTATCCGGTGTTACAACACGGGACACCATGCAGTAGTGATCATTTTGAATTGCATCCGGTGTCCAGATATAAGGCTCTTCGGTCACAAATATTCCATCTGACGCCAAATTCGTGAACTTGATATCTTGATCACCGCTCTCGTTGGCCAGAACATTTTCAGTCCAAAAAGATGGATACATGAGCAATGAGGCTTTGGAGTAGTAAAGATTTACATGCCCGCTTTGAGCGGCATTCTTCAAGTTCTTTGCACGTAAATACACATAGTTTCTAATGCCGGGCGTCAGGGCCCTGTTCCAGGTTTGATCATAGTTTTCGGAAAGATACGTACCTGGATTTGCAAGGGGTTCCGGCCCCCATGGTATGATGTCCGGACAGCTCGAACTGCCGTTGACCGGATAGGTTCCCTGATCATCGTCAAGGCTGTTTCGAAAATACACGTCATCCCAAGTTGCCATAATTAAACTCTCCGTTGAAATGCTTCTTAAAAAGTCAGGGTCTGCTCACCGATCCGAACCATCTGAGGTGGAGTTCTCTCTGCAGTTTCATCCTTGGGAACTGAAGGGCTTACAGATACGGAAGCGCCACTTTTGGGCATGGCAGAAGGTTCAAAAGAGAGCTTCAGCAATAAAGTTCCAGTGTAATCACCGGCTAATTCAACCGTTGTGCTTGTAATGAAATTTTGCTGGGTAACCTTCACAGGCCCAAGCTTTATAGTGGGCGGATTTTCATCACTAACAAGCGTGATATATCCACCGATTGGGTATTTACTATTACAGGCAACCAAAAACTGTACTGCCCGCTCACCGTCACTCCATTTGGTCGCGAGGTTTCCCGTCAAAACCACATCGCTGTCCGGAGGATCTGATGGGCTACTCGCCGACAAATTCGTCGTCTGATAGCCGGTTTCTTCTTCAGTCGTAACTTCTACTTGGCCCATGGTCACATTTTCAATTGACCCAAGTACACTACTGGCATTTAAAGTAGTTTTATATGCCGCAGAGGAAAAAATATAAGAACCCAAATCACTCATATTGATATTCCCATGTTAATAACTATTAAAATTTACTATTTATATTTATTATGATTCCAACAAGGCAATACTATTACTTGCAGTAGATACGTCAAGCTTTACTAACAATATCTCTACTATATCTTTTTAACTAATTATTATTACTTAATAAGTTTTAGGGAGTGAAATTTAACACTTCAGAAACAGACTTTTCAGACCAAGACAGGGATGCCACGCACGCCCTTCCCCCTACTATAGTGAAGGTTCCACTCACACTGGATGAGCGGGATCTGGATCTGTTGAACGAAATCAAGCCGATCTCAACCAGATAGGCCTACCAAAAGCCGTAGTGGGTCAGGTCAACTCCGCTTATTATTGCTGAAACACTCCTGGGAAGGACCCATTTTCAGAGCCTGTAGATGATTAATATTGACATATCGAGATATTGCGATATATGGATTTGCATTGAAACCGATATGGAAATACCTCTTATGTATAACGCCCTGTTTGAGCCTGTTAAACTTGGAACACTGACGCTAAAAAACCGCTTCGTATTACCCCCACTCACTCGCAGTCGCTCTACACAACCAGGAAATGTACCTAACCAACTAATGGCGGAGTACTACTCCCAGCGCACTAGTGCAGGATTGGTAATTACAGAAGCAACTCAAGTTGAGCCACGCGGTCAAGGCTACGCCTGGACTCCCGGCATTCATACTCAGGAACAAATTGAGGGTTGGAAATTAGTAACAAAAGCGGTGCATGAACAAGGTGAGAAAATTTTCATGCAACTTTGGCACGTTGGCCGCGTTTCTCATAGGTCGTTTCAGCCGAACGGCGCAGCACCCGTTGCTCCATCGGCAATCAAAGCAGAAAAAGTGAAAGTTTTCGTTGAAACAGGCCCCGATGAAGGTGCACTTGTTGAACCGTCAGAGCCAAGAGCGCTTCATCTCGAAGAGATCACCGAAATTGTAGGTTTTTACAAACAAGCCGCAAACAATGCGCTTGAAGCTGGGTTTGATGGCATAGAAATTCACTCTGCAAACGGTTATTTGATTAATCAGTTTATGTCAGAACTATCAAATAAGAGAACTGACAAATATGGTGGTAGTCTCGAAAATCGACTGCGTTTATTGAAAGAAATTACTGAAGCTGTCGCTGGAGTGTTTGGCCCTGACAGAGTTGGTGTTCGTTTCTCTCCACTTTTTGAAACAACAGACGAAGACCGCTTTTATCTAGGTCTTGTTGAGAGCAACCCACACGAAACCTACATTACTGCAGCAAAAATGCTCAATGAGATGAAGCTGGGATATCTATCGATTGCCGAAGCAGATTGGGAAAACGCCCCACATCTACCGGAAAGTTTCTACAAAGAATTGCGTGAAAATTTCAAGGGCCTACTAATGTATGCGGGGAAATATACTGCTGATAAGGCTGAGATGATGCTGAAAAAAGGCTACGGCGATATCTTCGGTTTTGGGCGTCCTTATATGGCAAACCCGGACTTGCCCTCCAGGATTCAAAAAGGGCACCCATTAAACATGCTGGATAGCAATACTCTGTTTGGTGGCGGTCAAGCTGGCTATACTGACTACGCAGAATATGGTGAAACTATCGAGAACGTATAAAGATATTCTTTACAAGCTAAACAGACTAATCTTAATTAGGCTCGTCTTTTTTTGGATACCTGTTGAACGATTATGAACGATATAACAACGATGCTTAAAGCCATCAATAATCCAGTTCGAATGGAGATACTCCATTGGCTGAGAGATCCAAAGGCAAACTTTGATGTTGCCGATCAGCTAGTGGATGCAGATGTTGAGGGTGTATGTGTCAGTATCATTCAAGAAAAAACACAGCTATCCCAATCCACAATCTCTTCTTATTTGGCTGTGCTACAACGCGCACAGCTTGTGACTTCAAAACGAATAGGCCCTTGGACCTACTACAAAAGAGACGGCAAGAACATTGATCTGTTCTTAGATAGCCTTAAAAAACACTTATAAGAATAGTGATGCCAAATACAAATAGCGCGACTTTTGCCGCGCTATTTTTGAATTCACATTCATGATTAAAGGTTAGAGTGAAGTCTTTTGAAACCTAGCCCAGAGTTACTTCTGGCTCACAAGCCGGTCGACAGCTGCGGCTGCTGAAAGGCAGACCCTATCTTGCAATTTGTGCATTCATGGGCAGATCATCCGAGTGTAGTCAGCACTAACCATATGTACACCGCACGCAATACACTATCCTTTCCATTGGGATATTGTGACCATATTCTCGTGACTTCCATTCGCTTCCTATTGATCAAAATCCACTTACTAAGTTAAATTGCATATACAATATTACTCAATTTACAATTGCGAATCTCAGGCCCAAAACAATGCCCTTATTTCCAGCATCCCAAGCAATATTCGTTGTCGATCTGCACTACAGGGTTCCCCTTGAGCAAGTGGATCCATTCATTGAAGCACACATTGCTTTTTTAAAAAACAATTATGCCAAGGGACTCTTCATAATGTCCGGCCCCAAAGTGCCGCGCACCGGAGGTGTCATCATCGCGCAATGCGAAAGCAAAGCGACATTGGAAGCCTGTCTTCAAGAAGACCCCTTCTACCTGAACGGTGTTGCTGACTATACGGTAAACGAATTCAAACCCTCCGCGTGGGGCCCGCAACTGGCCAAGCAGTCCTGACTACACTCAAGGTAAGCTACGGAACATGAAAGCGTATTGCCGAAAACGGAAGCTCTTAAGCCCTCACATCCACGCCCATGGCCAATAAAAGCATAGACTGGTCATCGGCGCCAATAATCATTCCTCGGTAGGATTTCAACCGCAACAGGTTCAGGCCCGTAAACTTTGCGGACCGCAAATCCGCATTGTTCATGGTCGCCCCATCAAGTTCTGCGCCCTCCAGAGTACTCTCCCTTAAATCAGCTTCAGTGAAATTACACCCCGTAAGATCCGCGTTGAAAAGATTAGTTTTTCCAAACTCGCAGCTTTCAAAACTCAGCGAACTCAGGGCGCTAAAGCTCAAATCACATCCTCTAAAAGCCACCTGATTCAAAACTGTTTTTCTTGAAAAACTTCTTGAGAAGTTACAGCGCTCCCACCGTCCCCCTTGCATCTTGCAGCTCTCAAACAAGGCGCCATAAAGCTCGCAGCCTTCCATGCTCACCAATTGCAGATCACAGTTTATAAACTGCACCTCATGCATATCACAGAGCCGGAAAACCGGCCCGCTCTTCACCTGTTTCTCATAGAAACGGCAGTTCTCGAAAACTGTTTCTTTCAGCTCGCAAGAGCTCAAGCATATGGCGGGAAGGTCACAATCATTCCAGCGGGTGAGCGAAAGATCAACATCCATAAGCCTGCTCCCCGCCGAAAGTAGGCACTGGTTAAAAACCGCGCCCTCAAGCTCCATAGACCCAAGATCAATATCACTCAGGTCCACCCCCTCAAACGGGCCGCCACTTTCAAGCCGCAGTTCAAATTCTTTCCTAGTCAGTTTAACTTTATCAAGCTTCAATATAACACCATCCCCCCTTGCCCCTCAGTTTCCCCGCCAAGGCAATCTCCTCTTTCATAAGCTACCAGAAAACAGGCACGTTCTTATGATGGAGATCAACACTCATCTGCCTTACCATGAAAGGGGATAGACTCGAGCACTCCTACTGAGCCTACGGTGAAATTTTGATAATGTCGCGATTGTTTACGTCCTGAACCGGACGAGCGTTATGTTTTGGCATCAAGGCAACGAGTCTGGAAATCTGCTCTGGCGAAAAAGTAATCGGCTCCTCCATAACCCGCCACTTCACTTGCTCAAGACATGGCGGCGTCGTCAAAGATCCATTAAAAGAATAGTGGGCTGAACTGGGAGGAAGAAATTCACTCACATTCACCGGCCCTTCCACTTTGTGCGACTTGATAAGAGGCTCAAGCGGGGCTGCATCTAAAATGGCTGAAATAGCAGGGTTCGCTTTGCCACTTTCCACCATCACTCCAATAACTGCCAGTTTTCCCGCAGCACTTTTGTGCACCAGATGTACTTCTACAGGATACTGTTTTCCATCAATCCTATTTTCACTTGGAGCATGGAAATGTATCTGTACCAGTTTGTACTTGGTTCCACTCACAGTGATGGCATCATTGCCCGAGGCGTTGAACTGTATGGTATGGCCATTATTTTTCACCGTGCCTGTGACTGGTTTCAGATCAAACGCCAAGTCGGATTTGGAGGTGGTTTCCGTTGTTGTGATATTAATGGGCGACTGCCGCTTCCCCTCCTTACACAGGTGATTTTCGTCTTTCAAAGCCCCCCAATAAGCAGGTCCGGTATCCCCCGTGTAGCTCCAGATATCGCCTGAACCTGCACCATTTGCCACAGCCGCAAACATACCAGATCCAAGTATAGCTAGAGCACCAAAACAGACAATAAGCGCCTTCATTTTTTACCTTCCCAAAGGCCATTCCAACTTTCTAAAGCAAAGCCTTTTGGGCATCACTTCACCCAGAAAACGTGTCACGATCAAGGCTACCGCCGCAACTTCCATCATTTACAACTTATAGCCTCTTAATGTGCAGTGGGGTCATTTGACAGGTCACCCCCTTCTGCTCCTTATCAAGTAAGGCCTATGGCAAAGGACAGAACCGGCACCGCCCTCCTAAAACCGCATATTTGTGAATGGGATTGCAATTTTCAGCTCAGTTGTGACAAAATCGAGCGCCCGCAAGATTCGGCTGGCAAGCAAATTAATTGCCTATGTTTTAAAGCACTATTATTTTGAAATTTGGATAAAAAATTGCAAAGCTCAAACGCCTTTCCCCTTTCCATTCGCCGTTTCCAACTCATACTAGCAGGGATTTTTCCTGCGGCTTTAGGTGAGTGGCTGGATTTCACCATCCTTGGAATCCTGATCGTCTATGAGTGGGGCATGGGCGTGGAGGCGCTGGCGTCTATTGTTCTAGCCATTGCAGCTCCCCGCGTTTTACTGGGCCTTTTTGTGGGGTCATTGGTGGATCGCAGGCCGCCCCGTCAAATGCTCTTGCTCACCATTGGTCTACGGGCCATCGGCATGGTGGCCATTGCCCTTTTCGGCAGCACCCTTGCCATTCTCATTCCGCTTTTGATGTTTCAAAGTGTTTTGGGTGGGGCTCTGTCTCCTGCCAGCCAAAAGCTCATTCGCGCGGCAGTGCCTGAAAAAGCACTCTCCCTTGCCGTCAGCTACTCCCAGATCACCATGCAAATCTGCAAGATCATCGGCCCGGTTGTGGGGGCAAGCGTTGCTGCCATGTTTGGCGCTCAGCTCGGTTTCTTTATGGTGGCCGCCCTGTTCTTTTTATCAACACTTGTGTTTGCGTTTATTCCCTTTCCGCAGGCTAATGGAGAAGAGGCAAGCAATCTCACTGCCATGGCACCTGTGCGAGAGGCCGTTGCTGTTCTCAAGCACCTGAAAGACAATCGCCTTGTTGGCAATGTGCTCCTGCTCATGAGCTTGGCCATGGCCTTTATCTTCCTGTTTGACCATTACATCGTCGTTTTGCTGAAAGAGCGCGGACTGTCAGAACAGGCCTTTGGTATCTGTGTGGCGGTTGGCGGCGCTGGCAATGTTTTTGGAGCTGCCGTTATTGGCCGCCTGCCCGCCCGTCATCAACGTGCACCCATTTTGCTGGGTATCCTGCTGTCCGGTGTGGTGCTTAGCCAGATCGGCCAACCAGCAATGGCCTTTATGCTGGAAGAAGCTGGAGCCTATTTCCTGTTCACTCTCTTCGGAATTACGGGGGGCGCTGCTCTGGTGGGCTGTGACATTCTTCTGGTCACCCATTCGCAAAGCAATTATCTGGGCCGTGTCATGTCCCTCAACGACATGATCCAAACATCCGCCGCATTCCTGTTTCCTCCCCTTGGCGCCCTGCTCATCAGCTTTTATGGCACTTCGGCCCCCTTTATGGTTTCATCCGCGGGGCTTCTTCTCACAGCCGCAGCCGGTGCCTATCTGCTTCCCTCCCTTAAAGCACGGGAGGTGGAAGAATCGGCTTCCCCGCAAGCGCCTTAAAGAGCGCTTGTCATCGGGGCATCATGCAGGCCAAAACACTATTAACTGAACTGCTCTCGCAATACGTTCTTTTGCACCTTGCCCATGGTGTTTCGAGGAAGTTCATCCAAAAGTTCATAGTGGGCGGGACATTTAAACCGCGCCAGCTTTTGCGCCAAACCAGAGGCGATTGCCTCCACATCCGGTTTTTCCTTAGCCTGCGGCACAAGGATTGCGACGATCTTCTCACCCAGATCAGTATCAGGAACACCAATAACAGCACTTTCCAAAACCCCGGGCATAGTGTCCAGCATCATCTCAACTTCTTTCGGGTAGATGTTGTAGCCCCCCGCGATGATCAGATCTTTATTGCGCCCGACAATGTGCAGATAGCCATCCTTGTCAACCTTGCCCAGATCTCCCGTGATGAAGAACCCGTCAGGGCGCAACTCTTCCTTGGTTTTCTCTAGCATCTGCCAATAGCCTACGAAAACATTGGGGCCACGCACCTCTATCATGCCAATATCCCCGTCAGTAACAGAGGCCCCAGTATCCGGATCTGTGATTTTTATCTCTACACCCGGCAAGGGAAATCCCACAGTTCCAGCCCGGCGCTCCCCCTCATAGGGGTTTGAGGTATTCATATTGGTCTCGGTCATGCCATAGCGTTCCAGAATCCGGTGCCCTGTACGGGCCTCAAATTCCACGTGTATTGCCTCCAGTAAAGGCGCACTGCCAGAAATAAACAGGCGCATGTGGGCTGTGGCCGCACGGGTGAGACGGGGGTCGGAAAGCAGGCGGGTATAAAAGGTGGGAACGCCCATCATGACCGTGCAATGGGGTAAAACCTTTAAAATATGCTCCAGACTAAAGCGCGGTAAAAGAACGATTGAAGCACCGCTTAACAGCGCTACATTGGTCGCTACAAACAGGCCGTGGGAATGGAATACCGGCAGCGCATGCAACAATACATCCCGCTCGCTAAAGCGCCAGTATTGCGCCAAAGCCTTGGCATTGGACAGCAGGTTATCATGGGTGAGCATGGCTCCCTTGGAGCGGCCAGTGGTGCCCGATGTGTAAAGAAATGCCGCCAAGTCGGAGCCGGAGCGGGCGACAGTTTCAAAGATTTCATCTTTGCCCTCCGCGTTGTTTGCAAAGCTTCCGCTTCCCTCTCCGGAAAGCCCGAATAAAGTGATATTGAGGCGGTTGGCAAGAGCATTGATGGCGGGATCATCAGGAGTGCCTGTCAAAAAAACTTTGGCCCCTGAATCCTCTAAAAAGTATCCAACTTCCTCCGGTGTATATGCAGTATTTAGGGGTAAAAATACAAAACCGGCCTGCAGGCACGCCGCATAAACAGCCAAAGCATGCTCGGATTTTTCAATCTGTACGCCAACCCGATCACCAACATTCAAGCCCGTGTCTTTTAGCGTGTGTGCATAGCGCGCCACCAAACGCAAAAAATCGCCATGGCTGATGATTGTGCCATTTACTAGAGTGATGAAGGGTGTTGTTTTACCGGCAAATCGTCCCAACAGACTATCATATAAAGTGTTGCCCATGCTTTCTCCCCAAAACACGCTGGAATCACATATGCAATAGTAACCGCTACGGCGTTATTTTCCTAACCTTACACCTTAAGCCTGCCACTCTCGGTGCCCACTTCAATTATAGTCAAGCTCTTCATGGATAATCAGGGTTACGCTGGCCTCTCCTGCTCTCTTGAAAAGAGGAACATTGGTTTGTCAAAAGGAACCCAAGCCCAAAGGATACCAAGCAGCAATAAAATACCTGAAAGACCCAACATAAATGCAAGTGGTTCCATATACTGTAAGCCCAGCGCTCCCAGCAAGGTCACTATAATGCCCGCATAAGCGGCGAAACTTTGCTTAAAGGTAGCAAGGGCAACGGGTAAGTTTCCTTCTTGTGCGTAGATAAACCCATTGGTGGAGACTTCAAACAGCACCCGTCCAATGGAGAGCACCATAAACACAAGCGGAATGCCTGCCCAATTTATATGATGAAACGGCAGCAGCACTGAAAGAGCCGCAAAGCCCACCGCACTCATCACCCAACTTGTAAGAACAAAACGTTTCGGAAACCCTTGTAATTTCGGGCTCACCTTCATCACATAAAGATTAAACACAGTTGCAGCCAGCGCGGAGGCGGACAGTGCCAAGGACAGTGTCAACTTGGGCACCCCATAGAAATTCAGCGCATAGGGCAACAGATTCGTAAACATCAGCGAAAGGCCATTTATGGCCAGAATACACGCCCCAAAGCCCGCGAGAAAGGCAGGGGAAATCCCAGCAGCTCTCATGCCCTCTGCGCACTCTTTTGTATGACGAGCAGAATCTGGCAACGGAAAAATGGCAAGAACAGGAAGGACTATTGCGGCTAGAAGCGAGCTCAAGAGGAAAACAGAAGCCTCCCCAAATTGAACAGAAAGAACCCCTCCAACTGCAGGCGCTCCAATTTTCGCAAACGTATTTAAAAGGTTCAAGGTAGACGCAAAACGGGTCGCCTCCCCCTCCCCCACTGACTTAACCGCGCCCGCGATAACGGGCTGCACAAAGCCAGCGGCAAACCCGCGTAAAAACAGCACCGGCAGCAAAAGATCCAGCGTATCCACCCAAATCAATGAGAGTGTGCACCCGATCCCTACCGTTGTTGCAGCCAGTAAAACCCTATTGGCTTTGACCCTCTGTAAGATGGAGGTGATCAACCTGCCCAAAACCGCTTGCGGTGCCAACATGGCAATGGCTACCAGTGCCACCCCAAGAACTGAAAGCTCCAGCTCATAGCCCACATAAGTGAGGATGGCGATTAAATCGATCCAGCCGCTTATGAACAAACAGGCCACAACAAAGAAAAAAGGTATTTGTTTCAAAATGATCTCTAACAATACTTGAGAAAGTTTCGCGGACTTTTAGCTACGCCGACTCAACTGGCAAGTAGGTTACACAAGATAGAACAAAACGAAAACATTTTAAAAGTCCTAATAGACTTTAAATGATTATGACCGTGCCTTTTCTCTAACAATTACATTGAGGGTTGCAACCAGCTTCGCACATTCTTCTGCTGTACCAATAGATATTCTGAGGTAGTTTTCTATGCGTTTTTTATTGAAGTGCCGAACCAGGATACCATGGTCACGCAACTCTTCGGCAATTTTTTCTGCATGAATACTGCAGTGGGATGCCAACAGGAAATTCGTCGCAGACGTGTGCACCTGAAACCCCAGCTGCATCAGATCTTTCGCCAGTTTTTCCCGCTCCTCGATCACAAGACGGCAGGTGTGCTCAAACCACTCCTTGTCATTCCACGCAGCAATTGCTCCAGCTTGAGCAAGGCAATCAAGGGGATAGGAGTTGAAACTGTTTTTGACCAGCTGCAAAGCCTCGATCAAATGTGGCTGTCCAACTGCAAAGCCAACGCGCAGCCCCGCAAGCCCCCGAGACTTGGAAAAGGTTTGCACCACCAGAAGGTTATCATAACTGGGTACAAGCGCCACCGCACTTTGCGTACCAAAGTCCACGTAGGCTTCATCCACCAGCACAAGCACATCCGAGTGGGCTTGCAGGAGTTCCTCAATATCTTGCAGGGACAAAGACTGGCCCGTAGGGGCATTGGGATTTGCAATAATCACGCCGCCAAACGGCCCAGTGTACGCTTTGGGCTGCACCAGTAAACTTTCATCTAGCGCTATTTCCTGATGCTTAATCCCATAGAGTTTACAATAGCTTTTGTAGAACCCGTAGGTGATGTCGGGAAAGGCGACGGGCTCTTTTTCGGTAAAGAAGGCATGGAATGCATGCCCCAGAACCTCGTCGCTTCCATTTCCCTCAAAGATGTAGTCAGCAGACAGATGAAACTGGGATGCTATTGCGCTTCGCAGCTCTATTGAGGCTGGTTCGGGATAAAGTTTCAAGCGCTCATCCGCCGCCTGCCGGATAGCCTCAAGTGCGCGGGGGGAAGGCCCGTAAGGGTGTTCATTGGTATTGAGTTTGATGAACTGTTGCTGTTTTGGCTGCTCCCCGGGCGTATAGGGCTCCAGTCGCTTTACAATCGGGCTCCAAAACCTGCTCATTCCAACAACCTTTCCCAATCTTTTTCCAACCGAAATTAAAAAAGCCCCGCCCGAAGACAGGCGAGGCCAATGCGCTCTTGAATAAAGAGGCCTTAGTCCACCTTGCGAACCGCGCCTTTGTCGGCGCTGGTTGCCATGGAGGCATAGGCGCGCAGGGCCGCGCTGACTTTGCGGGTACGCACTTCGGAAGGTTTCCATCCATCCGATCCCTTGGCGTTCATGACTTCGCCGCGCGCTGCCAGCTCTTCATCTGAGATAGCTATTTTGATGGAGCGGTTTGGAATGTCTATCTCGATGGTGTCGCCAGCTTCCACAAGAGCGATATTACCGCCCTCTGCTGCCTCTGGAGACACATGGCCGATGGAAAGGCCAGAGGTTCCCCCAGAAAAACGACCATCCGTAATCAAGGCGCAGGCTTTGCCCAGTCCCTTGGATTTCAGGTAACTGGTTGGATAGAGCATTTCCTGCATGCCCGGCCCCCCGCGAGGCCCTTCATAGCGAATGATAACCACGTCACCCGCTTCCACTTTACCGGTAAGAATACCGCTCACGGCACTGTCCTGACTTTCAAAAATCTTGGCGGGGCCGGAGAATTTCAAAATGCTCTCATCCACACCGGATGTCTTCACAATACATCCGTTGAGGGCAAGGTTACCGGAAAGAACAGCAAGACCGCCATCTTGCGAAAACGCATTTTCCTTGGAGCGTACAACACCGTTTTCGCGGTCATCATCTACGCCTTCCGCATAGCGGGAAGACTGGGAGAACGCCACCTGCGTCGGTACGCCGCCGGGCGCAGCGGAATAAAACTCACGCACATTCTCGCTTAAAGTACGCTTGATATCCCAGCGCTCAAGCGCATCGTTCATTGTGGGCGAGTGAACGGTGTAGGTGTCTGATTTGAGAAGCCCTGCCCGTTCCAGCTCACCAAGAATACCCATGATGCCGCCAGCACGGTGCACATCTTCCATATGCACGTTTTCGATATTTGGCGCGACCTTACAAAGCACCGGAACCTTGCGGGACAAGGCGTCGATGTGGTCCATGTTAAAGTCCAGTTCCCCCTCCTGCGCGGCGGCCAGCAAGTGCAGCACCGTATTGGTGGAGCCACCCATGGCGATGTCCAGCGTCATGGCATTGCAAAACGCATCGAACGAGGCAATAGAGCGCGGCAGAACGCTTTCATCATCTTGCTCGTAATAGCGCTTTGCCAGATCAACAATCAGGTGGCCCGCTTCCACAAACAGCTTTTCGCGATCAGAGTGGGTTGCCAGCACAGAGCCGTTACCCGGCAAGGACAGGCCCAGCGCTTCTGTCAGGCAGTTCATGGAGTTGGCGGTGAACATTCCAGAGCATGAGCCGCAGGTCGGGCAAGCGGAGCGCTCAATGGAGGAGACCTCTTCATCGGACATCTGGTCATCTGCCGCTGCCACCATGGCGTCCACCAGATCAAGCTTGCGCGCCTGACCATTGGCAAGGATCACCTTCCCCGCTTCCATAGGCCCGCCGGAGACGAAAACCGCCGGAATATTGATGCGCATGGCGGCCATGAGCATGCCCGGAGTGATCTTGTCACAGTTGGAAATGCAGACCATGGCATCAGCGCAGTGTGCATTCACCATATATTCCACGGAGTCCGCGATCAGTTCGCGTGATGGTAGGGAATACAGCATGCCGTCATGGCCCATGGCAATGCCGTCATCCACGGCAATGGTGTTAAACTCTTTTGCCACACCACCTGCTTTTTCAACTTCCCGCGCCACAAGCTGGCCCAGATCTTTCAAGTGCACATGGCCCGGAACGAACTGGGTGAACGAGTTGACAATCGCGATAATCGGCTTGCCAAAGTCACCATCTTTCATACCTGTTGCACGCCAGAGACCACGGGCTCCGGCCATATTGCGACCATGAGTGGATGTACGCGAACGATAGTTGGGCATTGTTTTCCTCAAGATTTTGGGCCACTGCGCATTGTGGCAGATACTCTACGTAGTTCTATAGGCAAATCACCATTTTTTCAAAGCCTACAACAGTTCTAAACAAAGGTGTACCCGCGAGTACGCCCTTACCCCCAACATCGCTTGAGCATTTCTCGCGGGTTTAGCTGCCTCCCTCAACCATGCGAGTGTGAAGTAGCTTGTCCCATTAAGAAGCCTATTTATTTTGTCCTTTCCAAGTCCTAGTATAAATAAAAAGGCTTGAGCCATGAAAAAAAGTCATAACACTCAAGAAGGAATACAAAGGACCTCCAACAACCGCGGCTTTACATTAAGCAACCTGTCAAAAACTAGCTTGGATTTCATTGAGTTCGCCAGCCATGCGACAAAGCCTTCTGTGGACATGGGCAGCGCATTCGGCATTGCCACAACCCCCCTTTTAAAGAAAAAGAAAAGCGTCTTTGCCTGTGACTTGTCTCCAGAACATCTTGAAATTCTAAGAGCTGAAACTCCAAGGGAACAGCTTCCCTTTCTAACGACTTTAACCGGCAGTTTTCCTGAGGATTTTGATTTTGAAAAGAACAGTATCGGCGCTATTCACTGTTCCCATCTGCTACATTTTTTGACAGGTGAAGAAGTTATGCTTGGCCTTTCCAAGTTCCGAGATTGGTTATGCAAAGAGGGAAAGTTGTTTTTAACAGCCGGTACCCCGAACCTCGTATTTCTTAGCGATTTTACAAAGGAATTTGAGAGACGAAAATTAAAGGTGGACTGGCCCGGAGAAATGCAGGCGCACGACATGGCGCAGTATGTCATGCAGGATTTTACCGAACTTATCGGGTCAGATGCCATGTATAATTACATCAATGTTTTCGACAGGGATATTTTGACCCGAATGCTCATGCGCTCCGGGTTTGAAATTGAGGAATTGGGGCTTTATACGCCAGATGTTTCAAAGGAGCTCCATACCTTGATGGGTGAAAATAGCCTTATTTATGCCATCGCCCATTGAGCATTCCTGCCGCCTAAAAGATAACAGACTGATATTCTTTAAAGTCTCCCGTTTCCAGATAAAAACTCCCCTTCTGGCCGTTAACAAACCCATAGGAAAAGCCTTTTCCCAATCCCCGTTCGTCTTTAGAAGTTATAGAAAAAGGCAGCTGTCATGAGTAAGTTTCACAGCACCACGGGGAAAATTCAAAGAACCGCCAATAACCGCGGTTTTGTGATGTACAACCTTTCACAAGCAAGTCGGGATTTTATTGAGTTCGCCAGCCATACCTCCAAGCCCTCACTGGATATGGGAAGCGCCTTTGGTATTGCCACACACCCCCTTTTGGAAAAACGCAAGGAAGTTATCGCCTGCGATCTCTCTCAGGAATTTCTGGATATCTTAAGATCGGAAACCCCGGATGAACTGCTTCCCTACCTGACAACGCAAACGGGGTGTTTCCCAAGAGATTTTGACTTTGAAGAAGACAGCATCGGCGCCATCCTTTGCTCCCATGTTTTTCATTTTTTAACCGGAAAGGAAGTTTTGTCAGGGCTTGGACAATTCAGAAAATGGCTGTGTAAGGGCGGGAAGCTGTTTTTAACCATCAGCACTCATAAACATCCACTTTTGGGTGATTTCCCCAATGAGTTTCAAAAAAGAAAGCAAAGTATGGAGTGGCCCGGAGAAATGAGTGAAAAGGATATAGAGCAGTTTTTTACTATGAGTTTCAAGAATTTTGTAGGGCCAGACGCAATTCCCAAATTTTGCCATGCTTTTGATGAGGAAATTATGATGAAAGCCCTCAACGCCACGGGCTTTGAAGTGGAACAATTGCACACATATACTCAAAAGGTCACTGAGGAGCTGCAACAGCATGTTGGCGAGAACAACTTCTTAGCAGTTGTGGCGCACTAAATACGCCAATAAGTTCCAACTTCTACATCACATGAGTTTAGTACGCACAGTCGGGAGACTCCAACAACGCAAAAGCCGGTGCCATGAAAGAAAGCAGACATTATAATGGTTGTCACACTACAACCAATCATCGCGGCATAATCTTCAAAAGCCTTTCCAAGGCCAGTCGTGATTTTGTGACGTTTACAAGCCATATAGACAAGCCTGCCTTGGATATGGGGTGCGCGTTTGGCGTTGCCACACTTCCTGTTTTGCAAAAACACAAGCACATTGTCGCTTGTGACCTCTCAAAAGAGCACCTGAGGGTACTAAGGGAAAACACACCAGAGAACTTGCTGTGCTATTTGCAAACTCAAGTCGGCTGCTTTCCCCAAGACTTTCAGTTTAAAGAAAACAGTATAGGTGCCATTCACTGCTCTCATCTGCTCCACTTTCTAACGGGCGATGAACTCATGGCCGGACTGGAAAAGTTCAAAGTCTGGCTATGCGAAACGGGAAAGCTCTTCATCAATGTTGGCACTCCCTCTCTTCCCTTTCTGGGTCATTTTCAGGAGGAATATCTTAAAAGAAAACACTGGGTGAAGTGGCCCGGCGAGATGGATGAGAAGGACATAAAACAATATGTCACTCCTGAATATATAGAGTGGATTGGAGCTGAGGCCATGTATAGTTTTTGTCATCCACTCGATAAGGAGACCCTGTCACGAGCGCTCACAGAGAGTGGATTTCAAATAGATGAAATCTATCGTTATACTTTGGAAGACAACGGCGATCTTCGCAAGTTCAAAGGTGAAAATGCTCATCTCAGTGCGGTAGCTCACTAGGCACACTCACTCTGCATGTATTTTACATGCATAAGAATGTATGATGCATCTTAGACCTGACAGCATTTCAGCTGGTTACTCACTCTTATGGACCAGTCCCGTTGCCAAGTAACTTTCAGTAGATACCAGTCGATGCCATAGGCAGTTAGAGAGGCCCTTCCATGAAAGAAAGTAGGAACTATGGTAATTGCCACACCACAACAAACAATCGTGGTGTCACCGTTTCCCTTTCCAAAGCAAGCCGCGATTTTGTGGAGTTTACGAGCCAGATAGACAAGCCTGCAATAGACATGGGCTGTGCATTTGGCGTTGCCACACTCCCGGTTTTAAAAAAACGCAAACATATAATCGCCTGTGATCTCTCCGAGGAGCATCTGGCAACTTTAAGACAGGAAACACCCAAAGAACTCCTGCCATACCTGCAAACACAAGCTGGCTGTTTTCCGCAGGATTTCCAGTTCGAAGAAAGCAGTATCGGTGCCATTCACTGTTCCCACCTTCTACACTTTCTAACAGGCGATGAGCTCATGGAAGGTCTTGCAAAATTCAAAAGCTGGCTGTGCCCGAATGGCAAGTTGTTCATCAACGTTGGTACGCCAGACATTCCCACCTTTGGTGATTTTCCCAAGGAATATGAGCGCAGAAAAACCACCAGAAAATGGCCGGGGGAACTGAGCAAGGAAGATTTGGATAAATACATGGTCCCCGAGTACGTTGAGTGGATTGGGCCCGATGCCATGTTCAGTTTCTGCCACGCCTTTGACAAGGATATCCTGTCTCGAGCGCTCACACAAAGCGGGTTTCATATAGATGAAATATATATATTTACTTTAGAGGCTGATGGAGATCTGGGAAGGTTTATGGGAAAAAATGCGCATTTGAGTGCAATAGCCCACTAACCCCTTTGTGTAATATGTGGCCGCATAAATCAGGATTTTTTTCAAAGCCCTCTCCCAACAACAAGCTTAAAAAAATGAAAAACAAAGCAAGCAACGAATACGACAAAACAGGTAACGGCCGCGGTATCACCATTACCGGCCTTCCAAAAGCCAGCCTCGACTTTATCGAATTTGCAAGTCAGGTAAAAAAACCCGCAATCGACATGGGCTGCGCTTTTGGCGTCGCAACAAAACCACTCTTAAACAAGCGCAAAAAAGTATTTGCCTGCGACATGTCCTCCGCTCACTTAGAGCGCCTACGATCCGAAACTCCCAATGATCTGCTCCCCTATCTCTCAACCCATACAGGCTGTTTTCCGCAGGATTTCGAGTTTGAAGAAAACGACATCGGCGCTATTCATTGTTCATTCCTACTGCATTTTTTAACAGGTGAAGAGCTTTTGTCGGGACTTTCAAAGTTTAAAAAATGGCTTGATGATGATGGAAAACTCTTCATCAATGTTGCAATGCCATCAGTTCCCTTTCTGGGAACATTTGGTCAAGACCATGAGCAAAGAAAACAGAGTATGGAGTGGCCCGGGGAACTCTATGAAAAGGACCTCCAACACTATCTCCTTCCCGAGTTCGGCGAATGGATCGGACCGGAAGCCATGTTCAAGTTTTTTCACCCCATGGACAAGGATATACTGTCCCGCGCCCTCACTAACAGCGGTTTTCATATTGATGAGCTGTATATTTACACCCTTGAGGCAACGGGAAAACTTCGCGAATACGGGGGAGAGGACGCTCACTTGAGCGCAATCGCATCCCGATAAATCCTATAAAAACAGGTCCCCTGACACCGTTAGAGCACGTTGTGATCCTCTTCATTCACACATCACGCTCTAATTCTCTTTTTATTCTGCCTGTCTTATTGGGCGGACCAGCATAATTTTGTTGCATTTGCTTCTTATTTTCAAGCTCACGTGCAGGTAACGCACACAAACACACTGTCTTTCAAATTTCCAATGTACATTTGACACAAGTCGTCGGGGTCCAGCTATGCAACGCGAACTCAAGAATGGTGGTTCGAGGAAAACCAACAATAACTACGGCCTCTCAATGAACTGCCTGTCCAAAGCCAGCCGTGACTTCATTTCCTTCGCCAGCCAATTGGACAAACCCTCCATCGATATGGGCTGCGCCTATGGCGTGGCCACAAGACCGCTTTTAGATAGAGGCAAGACGGTTTTCGCCTGTGACCTCTCCCCCAATCACCTTCAGAGTTTAAGGGAGGAGACCCCACCCCGCCTCTCCCCGTTCCTTCGCACACAAGCAGGTTGTTTTCCTCAGGATTTCGAATTTGAAGACGGGAGTATAGGTGCCATCCATTGCTCACTCCTGTTCCACTTTCTCACCGGCGAACAGGTGATGGATGGGCTCGCCAAATTCAGGCGCTGGCTGTGTGATGAAGGCAGGCTTTTTATCAACGTCGGAACGCCCAAAAATCCGTACCTTGGCAACTTTCCCGCAGAATACGAAAAGAGAAAGGGCACAATGAAGTGGCCCGGAGAGATCTCTGGAGAAGAACTATCCCGTTTTGTCCTACCGGAATTTATCGAATGGATGGGACATAACACCATGTTCCGCTTCGTTCACCGATTTGACAAGGATATCCTTTCGCGCGCACTCACTTCAAGCGGCTTCCATATAAACGAGCTCTATGCTTACACCCTTGAAGTTAACGGAAAGCTCCATGAGTTTATGGGCGATGAAAATCACCTCAGCGCAGTTGCTTCCATTAGATAAAAGGCCTGATACCCGGATGGGTATCAGGGCACATTAAAGCAGTTTGCGTTTAAATAGAAACACTTCACCGCTTTAACTTTTTGTTTGCGAGTATCTTTATCCGAAAACCGGTATCCACTTTTCGGAGATACGCTGTAAAGCTATGAGATGTTCTATTGAAACAACTCTCATAGCTTTAATATTATGTTTTTGCGTAGCTTATCTCCAAAAATCCAGACTAGAAGATAAAGTCACCCTCAGAAAGGGATGTTTTCTCAACGCCGTTTAGTTCAATAGAGAACCCGCCATGGCCTAAGTCGATGGTCGTCCCTCCGTTATTATTGGCGGAAGCACGCGCCATAACATCCTCAAAGGAGTCTATTGTGCTGCTATATTCAGTTAGGTTGAGCCGGTCTTCTCCCGAGGTAAAATCGGTTACCACATCATTTCCACCTTGAAATGCGAAAATGAACATATCAGCCCCGTCTCCTCCGCTCAGAACATCACTATTCAGTCCACCAATCAAAATGTCGTCTCCGGTACCGCCTATAAGGGTATCGTGCCCGTTCTCTCCGCGTAGGATGTCATTTCCAATACCTCCGTAGATCGTATCATTACCAGAGCCTCCTCGCAGATTATCCTCGCCTGCACCGCCAAATACGGTATCATTGCCTCCGGCGGCTTTAATTTCATCCACGCCGGTGCTGCCTGAGATCATATCAGCAAACTGGGAGCCATTAATAACTTCGATCGAAACCAGTTTGTCTCCCAGAGCCTCTCCTCCAATTCCCAAGCCCAATTGCAAGTCCAATTTGACACCTGCTCCGGCGCTTGCATAATTGGCAGTATCCTGGCCACTCCCCCCATCAAGAAGGTCTGCTCCAAGTCCACCAATCAATGTATCGTTTTCATCGCCGCCTTGAATAGTATTGTCATCCGAATTTCCTATAAGTACGTCACGAAAGCCAGATCCTATTAAGTGCTCGATGGACGAGAGACTATCGCCTTCCGCATGACCACCCGTTGTTCCAGCCATACCATCAAGGCGAACTGTTACTCCACTATCAGACCCGGCATATGAGACCATATCCTGACCACTTCCCCCGTCAATCCGTCCGCTCCTCCCAAGCCTTCAAAGAAGTTATCGCCGTCAGTTCCAACCAGAACATCACCATAGTTTGAGCCAATCAGATTTTCGATGGATGTAAGAGTATCGCCCTCTGCATGGCCGTTTTGTGCAACCCCGTCATTCAACTTGACTACGATACCTTTGTCCGACAAAGCATATGTGACAGTATCAAGGCCTCCACCACCATCTATACTATCGCCGCCTCTAAGGCCTTCCAAAACATTTGCACTGTCATTGCCAACAAGCACATCATCGTGATTGGTCGCAGTTGCGTTTTCAATTGAAATCAGAACTGTTCCAGTAGAATTAGCGCCTGTAACTGTTCCAAGGGCAAGGTTGATGGTAGCGGCTTGTGTTGAAGAGGTATAGGTGACCGTGTCGATGCCACTGCCCCCATCCAGAGTATCGGCACCACCGCCGCCAGAGAAAAAATCATCACCGGACAAGCCCATAATGACATTGTCCTTGTAACCACGGTAGATCACGTCATCAAAGTTCGAACCGGTAATATTCTCGATCTTTACTAATGTGTCGCCTTCCGCATGGCCGCCAGAACTGGCGTATCCATCCTTATGAATGACAATGCCTGCATTGGAGTCTTCATAGGAGGTGCTGTTGGAACCGCTAATACCATAAAGATAGTCCGCACCAGCTCCCCCATATAGGAAGTTATTGGCTCCATCCCCGATCAGAGTATCATCAAAATCAGTACCAATCAGGTTTTCAATGGAACTCAATATATCGCCTTCGGCATCTCCCCCTGCTGCTGTTGCTTCCTTCAAATTAATTTGCACAGCCGCATTGGACAGCTCGTAATTCACAGTATCTACACCATTGCCACCATTAAGGGTGTCTCCCCCTCCAGCGCCAACAAGCGTGTCATCGCCGTCACCTCCGTCCAAGGTGTTTGAGACAGCATTTCCATAAAGAAAATCATTGTAACCAGAGCCGCTTATATGCTCGATGGAAATCAATGTATCCCCATGGGCATGCCCACCGACACCTCCACTGCCATCAGCGGGACTACCATCAAGATAAACTGTAACTCCAGCATTAGACCACGTATATTGAGCTGTATCGCTCCCGCTACCGCCGTCCAATCGATCGGCACCGGACCCACCCTCTAAGAGGTCATTGTCATTCCCGCCGTAAAGGCTATCTACGCCATCACCGCCATAAAGAATGTCGCTCCCATTCTCCCCTAAAAGAGTATCATTTCCTCCACGGCCATGGAGTTCATCGTTTCCGTCTTTTCCCTCGAACCGGTTCATCGAGCTATTGCCAAGTATCCTGTCGTCACTACCTGTCCCGATAATATTCTCTATATTTACCAAGGTATCAGTAAATCTTACAATCGTATTATAAGTAGGGTAGTAATAGCTTGACGATACACCCGTTTGCAGGTCCAAAGAAACGGAAGAAAAGCTACTGTGAGAATAGGCGACAGTGTCGCTGCCTCCCCCTCCATGTATATAGTCATTGCCGGAACCAGCATTGAAATGATCGTCACCATTTTCACCGTATAGGTGATCATTCCCGTCATCTCCGCTCAAACTATCATTTCCGTTACCACCATAAATGGTGTCGTCCTTATCTCCGCCAGAGATAAAATCGTTACCGTCTTGCCCATAGATTACATCTTCTCCTCCCTCCCCCCACAGAAGGTCATTTCCGGTACCGCCATAAATACGGTCTTTCCCAGTTCCGCCATAAATTCTGTCATTACCTCCATTGCCATAGAGCGTATCAATTGCACTCCCACCATAAATGGTATCATCGCGCTCACCTCCATAAAGCGTGTCCTTCCCACCCTTTCCATTTAAGTACCAACTTTCCGTAGAGCCGGATTTGTTCTTGCTGTTATTGTTAGAGTTTCCTGTCCACGAACCCATTTTACTTCTCCAGCTGTTTTCTTATTTGGGCAAATTAAGGCAGAAAGCCCAGATCCGGCTCTGACCCTGATGAGGTTAACTAATGTTAACTTGCTATCGAGAGATATTTACTGCCTAATATCAGAGTGTAATTGTATTAAAATGTCAATTTATTAAGTAATTTTAGTATATAAATTATATACACTAGATTGTGATATGTTTTTACATGCTTTACTTAAGTTAATGTCTATTGAGATTACTTTAATTTATTTAGGGCCGCTATTTATAAGCCCGGTTATGGCGGAGCGGATCTTTTTCTCCAATCATCATAAGGACAGGTTTCTCCTTGGCTCCCTAAATTGGGAAGACGTGGACTACAGGCGAGTTTTGTGGGGTACGAGTGGTGTGTGTGCCGACTTCTTTTCACCCATCAGCATCGCTGTGGTATCTCAATTTACAAGTCGTGAGTTCTAGAGCGCGTTCCGTTTGACTGGGTTCAGTCAAACGACAGGAATTCGCTCAAAATGAATAAGTTAGAGCACAAAGCGTGAATACGCATGAACGCGATGTACTCTAGCGTGAAGTGCAACGTCCCTTGGCCATATCATAATGGCCTTGGTGTTCATACCAATTAAGGAAGGTTGCTATGAGGGCGGCAGGATTATCACTGCATGCAATCGCTATGGTTTTAGCCTATTGTTTAGGCGCGTATCTTGAACCAAAACCGGTATTCACTTTTAGACGATATACTCTAAGCTCGTTACCCCTTAGCCGTGAGCTCAGCCGAAACTGTTTGTGGTGGGCGCTATGTCTTTGAAACCCCGATCATCCATCTCTTGAATTATCTGTCTACGTCCAGCCTACTTCTCTTTGTAACTTCTTGGTGAGTCCCTTAAAAACAATAGAATAGGCCTCCTCAATGTATTTGCACAGGTCCTCGTCACTCATGGCATCCAGTGTTTCAACCTGCACCCACTTTGCTCGGGCTAGGTAAGGCGCCGGTATTATGCCGTCTTGCTCAATGAGAATTTGGTAGGAAAGATCCGTGCATTTAAAGCTGATCTTGTTCAAAGCCAGCCCGTCATCTTCTTCGCCCCATCTAGAGCAGATGGCAAATATCTTGCCACCAACCTTCCAAACAGACGCATTTCCCCACTGAATAACATTTGTTGTTCCAACCAGTGAACGACAGTAGTTATCAAATTCCTGTAGTGTCAAAGCTGCCCCCAGTTCCTATAGAATCTCTTCAGCGGTAAAACGCCAATTTTGCCCAGTCTCCAGACTAAACTCAAATCCCTGAAAATCCAATTGTACATGGGTCTAGAGGCTTATAGCAGGTTAGGCGGATCCAAATGAAGTTGCACATCACAGCTGCAACTTCTCTTCACACCTGCTGCCCCCATTGCTTTTAATCCAAAACATTAGGCCAAGAAAAACTTAGTGGTGCGACGATTGTCTAAAACTCCAACAAAGGATCTAAGGCATTATGCCACAACAAAGCCCGATAACAATCGAAACCCTAAAAAAAAAGGGCCCTGAAAACAAAGATCTACTCCCTTCTCATTTTCCTGGGTCTCAGCATTTTGAGTGGATGCAGCAAATCACTCCTCAATGCCCAACTCACCGAGGTACAGCCAAACCAGTACAATCAGATTGTTCAAGCATTCGCCAATGAATGCGTACGCAGCAAGCCCGCAGGCAATTGGACACACACGAGCAGTTTATACAAGATCCAACGCAGCGAATGGCAGTGTTCTTTAACCGCCAACACAGCCCCCAAAGACGACAGTGTCATAGCCGCGCTACTTACCAAAGAGCTAAAAAGTATCAATCCGCGCTTCACCCGTGGTGGGAAAAGCATGCTTGGTTTAACGTAGCAAATCGGCGAAAGCCGCTCATGGAATATTAAAGACAAGACTCCCTTCATCATGCTGGGACGCAATTCAACGACAACACCACTCATGATACGAAGGTTTGGGCCGGGTATTTAGAACACATCACATTCATTGGCATTCTCGCCCATCCCGTAAATATATGCATTCAACACCGCCCATTTCCGTACAGAGCCGGTCTATGAGCGTACAGATTGCGGGAACTTTGTGTGATTGTCCATTTGTCGCGGGTTTATGAGGCAATTCAACGGGGTGTTGTTACGCAGTAGCTTTGGTGTCAACAGGGCGGCCAATGATGGGCTGCCGTCTTATCCCCTGCCTTTGCATCTCTCCCATTTTAGGGGGCTGGGAGCGCAGGGGGATAAGAGGATTTCAAAGAGGCTTCGGTTTGATTGTTTATGGGCGGCGTTGAGGTTCCGCTTATCCCCTTTTGCTCATTGCGGGGTATGAGTGAGGGGTGTTTTTAGAAACGACAAAACCCCGCCACTTTTGAGTGGACGGGGTTTTGAGTGTTTGTTGTTCTGTTTCATTTTGAGAGATTGTTTGCTTTTATCATGCCCGGCGGCGCCCTACTCTCCCGTGTCTTAAGACAAAGTACCATTGGCGCAGGGGCGTTTCACGGCCGAGTTCGGGATGGGATCGGGTGGGGGCGCCCCGCCATAGCCACCGGGCAGGATAAAAGCAACTGGAATTGGTCGTTTTTTGTCGATCAGCTTGTCTGACATGCGCTTTGCTTGTCAGGCGGATCTTTGTTTTAAGTCTTTATGTTTGGGTATAGCTTAATGGGAGTGATCAAGTCGATCGAGCTATTAGTAAGGCTCAGCTTCGAGCATTGCTGCTCTTCCACATGCCTCCTATCAACGTGGTGGTCTTCCACGGCTCTCAAGGGAGATCTAGTTTTGAGGTTGGTTTCCCGCTTAGATGCCTTCAGCGGTTATCCATTCCGAACATAGCTACCCAGCAATGCGGCTGGCGCCACAACTGGTCCACCAGAGGTTCGTCCATCCCGGTCCTCTCGTACTAGGGACAGATCCTCTCAAATTTCCTACACCCACGGCAGATAGGGACCGAACTGTCTCGCGACGTTCTGAACCCAGCTCACGTACCGCTTTAATTGGCGAACAGCCAAACCCTTGGGACCTGCTCCAGCCCCAGGATGCGATGAGCCGACATCGAGGTGCCAAACAATGCCGTCGATATGGACTCTTGGGCATCATCAGCCTGTTATCCCCGGCGTACCTTTTATCCGTTGAGCGATGGCCCTTCCACGAGGGACCACCGGATCACTATGACCGACTTTCGTCTCTGCTCGAGTTGTCACTCTCGCAGTCAGGCAGGCTTATGCCATTGCACTCGACGACCGATTTCCGACCGGTCTGAGCCTACCTTCGCGCGCCTCCGTTACCATTTGGGAGGCGACCGCCCCAGTCAAACTACCCGCCACACACGGTCCCGGATATTGTAGTACCGCGGTTAGATATCCATGAGGACAAGGGTGGTATTTCAAGGTTGACTTCACCCAAGCTGGCGCCTGGGTTTCAACGTCTACCACCTATCCTACACATGTCATCACGAATACCAGTGTGAAGCTGTAGTAAAGGTGCACGGGGTCTTTCCGTCTGACCGCAGGAACCCCGCATCTTCACGGGGAATTCAATTTCACTGAGTCTGTGCTGGAGACAGCGGGGAAGTCGTTACGCCATTCGTGCAGGTCGGAACTTACCCGACAAGGAATTTCGCTACCTTAGGACCGTTATAGTTACGGCCGCCGTTTACTGGGGCTTCAATTCGCTGCTTGCACAGCTCCTCTTAACCTTCCAGCACCGGGCAGGCGTCAGACCCTATACGTCGCCTTGCGGCTTCGCAGAGCCCTGTGTTTTTGATAAACAGTCGCAACCCCCAATTCTGTGCCCCCCATACAAAGTTGCCTTCGTATAGGGCTCCCTTCTCGCGAACTTACGGGAGCAATTTGCCGAGTTCCTTCAGCACAGTTCTCTCAAGCGCCTTGGTATACTCTACCTGTCCACCTGTGTCGGTTTCGGGTACGGTCTTAGCGTGGGAGCTATTTCCTGGAACGCCTTCGCTGCACCTCCAATCCAATAAGGAGATACAACACACGGCATCCGTCACTACCCACTGGCTGCAGAATATTAACTGCATTCCCATCGACTACGCCTTTCGGCCTCGCCTTAGGGGCCGGCTAACCCTGCGCCGATTAGCGTTGCGCAGGAACCCTTGGACTTTCGGCGAGAGGGTCTCTCACCCTCTTTATCGTTACTCATGTCAGCATTCGCACTTCTGATACTTCCAGGATCTCTCGCGAGTATCCCTTCATCAGCTTACAGAACGCTCCGCTACCGCTTGTCAAAGACAAGCCCGCAGTTTCGGTGTATGGCTTGAGCCCCGGTACATTTTCGGCGCAAAGACCCTTATTTAGACCAGTGAGCTGTTACGCTTTCTTTAAATGATGGCTGCTTCTAAGCCAACATCCTGGTTGTTTTGGGATCTTCACATCCTTTCCCACTTAGCCATAACTTAGGGACCTTAACTGGCGGTCAGGGTTGTTTCCCTCTCCACAATGGACGTTAGCACCCACTGTGTGTCTGCCCTGCAGTACTTCCTGGTATTCGGAGTTTGGTTAGGATCAGTAAGGCGGTGAGCCCCCATAGCCCATCCAGTGCTCTACCCCCAGGAGTATTCACAGGACGCTCTACCTAAATAGATTTCGCGGAGAACCAGCTATTTCCGAGTTTGATTGGCCTTTCACCCCTAGCCACAAGTCATCCCCGAATTTTTCAACATTCGTGGGTTCGGTCCTCCAGTGCGTGTTACCGCACCTTCAACCTGCTCATGGCTAGATCACTCGGTTTCGGGTCTAATCCAACGAACTAAGACGCCCTATTAAGACTCGCTTTCGCTACGCATACACCTATCGGCTTAAGCTTGCTCGTTAAATTAAGTCGCTGACCCATTATACAAAAGGTACGTTGTCACCCAGAACGAATCTTGAGCTCCAACTGTTTGTAGGCATCCGGTTTCAGGAACTGTTTCACTCCCCTCGTCGGGGTGCTTTTCACCTTTCCCTCACGGTACTGGTTCACTATCGGTCGATAAGGAGTACTTAGGCTTGGAGGGTGGTCCCCCCATGTTCGAACAGGATTTCACGTGTCCCGCCCTACTCGAGGACTAAGTTTCTTTCTACCCGTACGGGACTATCACCCACTAAGGTCAAGCTTCCCAGCTTGTTCCGGTTCTTAAAACTTAGCCACTGGCCTGATCCGCGTTCGCTCGCCACTACTAGCGGAGTCTCTGTTGATGTCCTTTCCTCCGGGTACTTAGATGTTTCAGTTCCCCGGGTTTGCCCCCTTGCGGGTACTCCATATAGGAGTGGGTTTCCCCATTCGGAAATCATCGGATCAAAGCTTATTCGCAGCTCCCCGATGCTTATCGCAGCGTATCACGTCCTTCATCGCCTCTTATCGCCAAGGCATCCACCGAATGCCCTTAAGACACTTGATCACTCTCATTAGCAATACCCACACAAGCGTATGGATAAACCAATAAAAGACTTAATTCAAAAAAGTCATATCCGGTTGCAAGGATATGACTTAGACCAATTCCAATGAGACATAACAGACGGGCCTAGCGGTCAAGCAGGCCCCGGTTTAAAGAATAGAACTGACTAGCAGAACTACCCTCGATAACTGGCTATTGTTGTCACACCTCCGTACACACTCATATAAATATGAGCGAGCCTGATAGGCGGCGCGGCCCGTTATGTCTTCTCTTCAAAATGTCACAGAACACGCTCATATCTTTCGATATAAGCAAAACCATACGTCTTTCTTCATACATAGATTTGGATAAGATGGTGGAGCCTAG